>JBJMVV010000227.1:0-23515 GCA_045810505.1 Massilia sp. | reverse complement strand
CGGCGCCACCATTCTCGGTGACGGCGGCGTCTCCCTGATCCTCGACGTGCCGGCGCTGATGCGTGCGACGCGACAGGACGAAGCGGTCTTATCCTAAGCAAATTGAAATGTTTTACACGGAGCCACCATGTCGATGACATCGACCAGGAACGCCACTGAGAAAGCCGACAGCGAAGGCAGCGAGTTTCTTGCCTTTACGCTGGGCGCCGAAGAGTATGGCATCGACATCCACAAGGTGCAGGAAATCCGCGGCTACGAAAGCGTGACCCGCATCGCCAACGCGCCGGCGTTTGTCAAAGGCGTGATCAACCTGCGCGGCATCATCATCCCGGTGGTGGACATGCGGATCAAATTCCGCCTGGGCGAACCGGTCTACGATCAGTTCACTGTCGTGATCATCCTCAATATCGGCGGGCGTGTGATGGGCATGGTGGTCGACAGCGTCTCGGACGTGACGACCCTGCATGCCGAACAGATCAAGCCGGCGCCCGAGATGGGCGACGCCGGGGTCGCGTTCAATTCAGAGTTCCTGATGGGGCTGGGAATCGTGGAAGAGCGTATGCTCATCCTGATCGATATCGACCGCCTGATGTCGTCGAGCGAAATGGGCTTGACCGAAAAGATCGCTGCCTGAGCGGCGCTCTGATTTATTAAATTTTAAGGTGTTGTGTGCTGACAAAAGCGGAATCGACCAAGGAATTCAATTTCACGCGCAGTGATTTTGAACGGGTCCGGGCATTGATTTACCAGCGTGCTGGTATTTCGCTGGCAGACAGCAAGCAGGAGATGGTCTACAGTCGCATCGCGCGGCGCCTGCGCGCCACCGGCCAGACCGCGTTCTCGACCTACCTGAACGAACTGGAAGCGGGGCGCATGGGCGACGAATGGGAAGCCTTCGTCAACGCGCTGACCACCAATCTGACCTCGTTTTTCCGCGAATCGCACCATTTTCCTTTGCTGGCCGATCACCTGCGGCGCCTGAGTGCGCCGATCACCATCTGGTGCTCGGCCAGTTCCACCGGCGAAGAGCCGTATTCCATCGCGATGACGGCCTGCGAAGCGTTCAATTCGCTCACGCCGCCGGTCCAGATCATTGCCACCGACATTGACACCAACGTACTGGCGACGGGCGAAAAAGGCGTCTACAGCATCGAGCGCCTCGACAAGATGTCGCCCGAACGCATGAAGCGGTTTTTCTTGCGTGGCAAGGGCGCCCAGGACGGCATGGTGCGGGTGCGCCCTGAACTGCGCCAGATGGTCAGCTTTCGCCAGTTGAACCTGCTGGGCGACAACTGGGGCCTGCAGGGCCAGTTCGACGTGATTTTCTGCCGCAACGTGATGATTTATTTTGACAAGGCGACTCAGCGCAAGATCCTGGCCCGCTTTGTACCGCTGATGAAGCCGCATGCCTTGCTGTTTGCCGGCCACTCGGAAAATTTCCTGTACGTCTCCGATGCATTGAAGTTGCGCGGCAAGACGGTGTATGAACTTGAGGCAGGCAGGGCCGTCCGGAAGGACTGATCCGCCCTGCGCGACAGGAAAACAATGGATTCAAGAGAACAGTTCGCCACCAACGTCTATTACGACCGCACCTTCGACACCGATGCGGCGAAGATCTTGCCAGGCGAGTATTACCACACCGGCAAGGACATGCTGATCGTCACCGTGCTCGGCTCCTGCGTGTCGGCCTGCATCCGCGACCGGGTCAGCGGGGTAGGGGGCATGAACCATTTCATGCTGCCCGACGGCGGCGCCGATCCCAACAGCCCGGTGTCGGCCTCGATGCGTTACGGCACCTATGCGATGGAAGTATTGATCAATGAATTGCTCAAGGCGGGCGCGCGGCGTGAAAACCTGGAGGCGAAGGTGTTCGGCGGGGGCGCGGTGCTGAAAGGTTTTACGGCGATTAATGTGGGCGAACGCAATGCGGCCTTCGTCATCAATTACCTGAAAACCGAGCGCATCCGCGTGCTGGCGGAAGACCTCAACGACATCTATCCCCGCAAGGTGTATTTTTTTCCCCGTACCGGCAAGGTGCTGGTCAAGAAACTGATGCAAACCCATAACGAGACCCTGGCCCAGCGCGAACGCGATTACGCCAGCCGCCTCAAGGTCGCGCCCGTCGGCGGCGAAATCGACTTGTTTTAAACAGCGCGACAGACGAAAAGGCCGCAACAATGACTATCAAGGTGTTGATCGTGGACGACTCCGCGCTGATTCGCAGCGTGATGAGCGAGATCATTTCAAGCCAGAGCGACATGGAAGTGGTGGGCGTGGCCCCCGATCCTCTCGTCGCGCGCGAACTCATCAAGCAAACCAATCCGGATGTGCTCACCCTGGACGTCGAGATGCCGAAAATGGACGGCCTCGACTTCCTGGAAAAGCTCATGCGCCTGCGCCCGATGCCGGTGGTGATGGTGTCCTCGCTGACGGAGCGGGGCTCGGAAATCACCATGCGCGCGCTGGAACTGGGCGCGGTCGACTTCGTCACCAAGCCGAAGATTTCCATCCAGAGCGGCATGCGCGAGTACACCGAGCTGATTGCCGACAAGATCCGCGCTGCAGCCCGCGCCAGGGTCAAGGCGCGCACCATTGCCCAGGCCAAGCCGGGCGAGGCGCTGCCGCAGTTGCGTAATCCCCTGACGTCCTCGGAAAAACTGATCATCATCGGCGCTTCCACCGGCGGCACCGAAGCCATCCGCGAATTTCTCCAGCGTATGCCATCGGATTGCCCCGGCATCCTGATTGCCCAGCATATGCCGGAAGGGTTCACCAGCTCGTTTGCCAAGCGGCTCGATTCGCTCAGCAAGATCAGCGTGCGCGAAGCCCGCGGCGACGAGCGGGTGCTGCCCGGCCACGCCTACATCGCGCCCGGCCACTCCCACCTGACGCTGGTGCGCTCGGGCGCGAACTACATGACCCGTATCGACCAGAACGAACCCGTCAACCGCCACCGGCCTTCGGTCGATGTGCTGTTCAAGTCGGCGGCCCTGTCGGCCGGCAAAAATGCAGTCGGGGTGATTTTGACCGGCATGGGCAAGGATGGCGCAATGGGCATGCTGGCGATGAAGATGGCCGGCGCGTTCAATTTCGCCCAGGACGAAGCCAGCTGCGTCGTATTCGGCATGCCGCGCGAAGCGATCGCCGTTGGCGCCGTTAACGAAGTAGCACCATTGAACGAATTGCCAGCCAAAGTGCTTAATTATCTTTCAACACAAGGCGGCAGAGCGTTGCGCGTCTAGGGCAAATCTCGCATTTGCTTGCGCGTTTTATGCCCGTAGAGCAACAAAACTGCTATCCTGAATGCCACTTCTTCCTGAGCGAAAAAGTATTAATAACCCAAGTAGAGAATCAACGGAGTAATACATGGCTGACCCAAAAATGCGCTTCCTCGTCGTCGACGATTTCTCCACGATGCGTCGCATCGTGCGGAACTTGTTGAAAGAACTGGGATACGCCAACGTTGACGAAGCCGAAGACGGCGTGATGGCCCTGGCCAAGCTGCGCAGCGAGACCTTCGACTTCGTGGTGTCTGACTGGAACATGCCAAACATGGATGGCCTGACGATGCTGCAGAACATCCGCGCCGACCCCACCCTGGCCAAGTTGCCAGTGCTGATGGTGACCGCCGAAGCGAAGAAGGAAAACATCATTGCCGCGGCCCAGGCCGGCGCCAATGGCTACGTCGTCAAGCCGTTCACCGCGGCCACCCTGGACGAAAAGCTCAACAAGATTTTCGAGAAACTCGGGAAGTAAGAGGCAGTCATGGCAGAGCATCACAATGCCGGCGCCGCTGCGCCAGAGGCTGAAACCAACCTCGAAGTACTGAGCCGTATCGGCCACATGACGCGTTCGCTGCACGACAGCCTGCGCGGCCTGGGCCTCGACAAGCTGATTGAAAAAGCCGCCAGCGACATCCCCGATGCGCGCGACCGGCTCGACTATGTGGCGCGCCTGTCCGAACAGGCCGCGCAAAAGGTGCTCAACGCCACCGACGAAGCCAATCCCCTGCAGGATGGCATCGACCGTTCGGCCCAGGCCCTGTCGGCCGACCTGCGGGCAGCCCTGGCGGTCCCGACCGGCGAAGCCGACTGGCGCGCCCTGGCCGAACGCAGCATCGCCGAACTGGACGCTGCGCGCAGTGCCGCCAGCGCCACCAAGGGCTATCTGATGGACATCATGATGGCCCAGGATTTCCAGGACCTGACCGGCCAGGTGATCGGCAAGGTCACCACCATCGCCCAGAATCTCGAACAGCAGCTGGTGCAGATGCTGGTCGATTTCGCTCCCGCTGAAGTCAAGCGCGAGTTCGATAACAGCCTCATGAACGGCCCGCAGATCAACCCGACCGGCAGCGCCGACGTGGTCGCCAACCAGGGACAGGTCGATGACCTGCTCGACAGCCTGGGTTTCTAAGCGCTACTACTTCGCTACCGCAGTCTGAGTAAAGCGAAAAATGCACCAAACAAATTTTATAGTACGCGAACCGCTGCTCGATCCGAAGCAGCGGGTGATCGGTTACGAGCTGTCGTGGAAGCACGATGAAGCCCAGCCGATCACCGACGCCGCCCTCGAAGCCCTGATCGGCTTCGTGGCTGAAAACGTCAACGACGAGGAGACCGGCTGGCTGTTGCGCGACAAGATACTGTTCCTCGACGCGGTACCGGACATGCTCTCCACCGACGCGCTCTACAACATGCCGCCCGAGCGCACCGTGCTTACGCTCAAGGCGGCCGACATGGCCGACCCGGACACCCTGGCCGCCGTGCGGGGCTTGCGCGCCGGCGGCGTCGGCATTTCCGTGCGCGATGGCGACATCAAGCACCTGGGCCGCAACCTGGGCATGAGCGCCTCCTACATCGAAGTGCGCTTCTCGGGCGCGGACGTGGCCGCCCAGGCGCGCGTGTATGCGGCCGTAAAACAGTCGACCGTGCGCATGGTGGGCCGGCCAGTGACGACCTGGAGCGATTTCGATGCCTGCGCCGCGCTGGGCCTGGACGCCTTTGTCGGCAAGCTGCACCTGACCCCGCGCCCCGGCATGCCGGTCAAGGGCATGAACCCGGCCCAGACCATCATCCTGCAACTGATGCAGATGGTGCAGCAGAACGAAGACATCCCCAAGATCGAGAGCGTGCTCAAGCGCGATCCGGCGCTGTCTTACAAGCTGCTGCGCTTCATCAATTCGGCCGGCTTCGGGGCGGGGCGCGAGATCCAGTCGCTCAAGCAGGCGATCAGCCTGCTCGGCTACGCGCCGCTCTACCGCTGGCTGGTGCTCTTGCTGGCCACGGCCAGCAAGAGCGGCTATTCGCCCGTGCTGATGGTAACGGCGGTGGTGCGCGGCCGCCTGGCCGAACTCTTGGGCGTGAAAACCCTGGGCAAGGGGGAGGGCGAGAACCTGTTTGTCGCCGGCATGTTCTCCCTGCTCGATCGCCTGCTTGGCCTGCCGATGAAGGAAGTGCTCGACACCATCCAGTTGCCCGACGACGTGGTGCGGGCCCTGCTCACGCGCGGCGGCAAATACGGCCCCTACCTGGCCCTGGCCGAAGCCTGCGAACTGAACTCGAACCTGGTCGCCTCGCTGGCCAGGAGCCTGTCGATCACGCCGCTGGAAGTGAACCGGGCGCACCTGTCGGCGCTGGCCTGGGCGCAGAACGTCACGACTGAGCAGTAAACCTGCCGATGCCGCGTAGTCTTGAGTTAAAGGCGGCGTTCGCAGCATCGGGGACTGGCCCTGCGGGCCTGGGCGGCCCCACCTGTCCCCATTTTGACTTTGCCTCAGAATTAAAAATGGGGACAGGCGCTTCGCGCTCGTTTTAGGTCCACCGGACCTAAAACCCTGCAAGGCCAGTCCCCGGTGCGGCTAGCTTCGCCTAGATTTCCAGGTTGTCGATCAACCTTGTCGTCCCCAGCTTGGCCGCCGCCAGCACCACCAGCGGCGCCCCTTGCGCCAGGTCGCCGGCCGATGGCACTTGCAAATCCATTTGCTTGCGCACCGAAATATAGTCGGGGTTCCAGCCGCGCTTGGCCAAAATCTCCATCGCTTCGTGCTCGAGGCCAAAGATATCGAGGTGGCCGGCGCGCATCTCGGTGGCGACGTGCTGCAGGGTCTGGTAGAGCAGGGGGGCCTCAAGCCGCTCGGCCTCCGACAAATACATATTGCGCGATGACAGCGCCAGGCCATCATCGGCGCGCCAGGTTTCGGCGGCGATGATTTCGGTGGGCAGGGCGAACTGGCGGCTCATGTTTCGGATGATCATGAGCTGCTGGTAATCCTTCTTGCCGAATACGGCAACGCGCGGGCGCACGCAGGAAAACAGTTTTAACACCACCGTCGTGACGCCGCCAAAAAAGCCGGGGCGGAACTCGCCTTCGAGGGTGTTGCCGATATCGTCGGGCGGGCGCACGCGAAATTCCTGCGGCTCCGGATACAGGTCTTTTTCCGTCGGCGCGAACAGGATGTAGACGCCTTCCTTTTCCAGCTTTTCCACATCGCTCTGGAAGGTGCGCGGGTATTTCTCGAAGTCTTCGTTGGGGCCGAACTGCAGGCGGTTGACGAAGATCGAGGCCACCACCGGGTCGCCGTGCTTGCGCGCCAGGCGCATCAGGGACAGGTGGCCCTCGTGCAGATTGCCCATCGTAGGCACGAAGGCGGTGCGCAATTGCCCGCTCAGGTGGTCGCGCAATTCTTCAATGGAGGAAATGATTTTCATGATGGGAAAAGAAAAGAGGGGCCGGCGTCAGACCGGCGAATAGGCCAGCCGCACGTAAATGGGCGCAAACGGCTCGGCCTGGGTGATTTCAATCAGGGTTTCTTTGGCCAGCTCGAGCATGGCGACAAAGTGGACGACGACAATGGGCACGCCGCCCTGGCCTTCAAACAGTTCCGAGAACTCGACAAACCGGGTGCTCTGCAGATGGCGCAGGATGGCCGTCATGTGTTCGCGCACGGACAGTTCCTGGCGGCTGATGCGGTGATGCTGGACCAGCGTGGCGCGCTTGAGCACATCCAGCCAGGCGCGCTGCAGGTCGCCGGCATCCACCTGCGGCCACACGGTGATATTGCTTTGCTCGATGAACAGCTCGGGCCGCACGAAATCGCGTTCCAGCTGGGGCAGGGCGTTGATGTCGCGCGCCGCCACCTTGATCTGTTCATATTCCAGCAGGCGCCGCACCAGTTCGGCACGGGGATCGTCCACTTCCAGTTCCGGCCCGCTGCTGCGCTGGGGCAGCAGCATGCGCGACTTGATCTCGATGAGCATGGCCGCCATCAAGAGATACTCGGCGGCCAGTTCCAGGTTGTGCAGGCGGATCTGCTCGACGTACTTCAGGTATTGCAGGGTCACCTGCGCCATCGGGATGTCGAGGATATTGAAATTTTGCTTGCGGATCAGGTAGAGCAGCAGATCGAGCGGCCCTTCGAAGGCGTCCAGGAAAATTTCCAGGGCATCGGGCGGGATGTAGAGATCGCTTGGCATGCGCAGCATCGGCTCGCCGTAAAGGCGGGCAGAGATGGATGCAGCTGCGGCTGCGGCGTCGGGCGCGGCGCTGGTGGGACTGGCGCCTGCATCGTCGGGGACGGCAGCGACGGCCGTCCCTTCGTCTGGCAACATGGTCTGTTCGGCTGGGGATTACAGCTTGTTCTGGTACACGTAAGCTTGCTGTTTGACCCGCGACTGCGCATTGCGTTCCTGCTCGGACAGGGCGGTCGGCGCCTTTTCCCACAGCAGCGCGCGGCCTTCAGCCTGGCCCGCTTCGATCTGGGGATTGGCTTCCTTGAGCTTTTTGATGAACAGGGTGTGGTCGGACTCGTAGCCGGCGAATTGTTTGGAAAGTTTCATGGGGATGCCAGTGTGGATGGGACAAACGCCTATTTTACAGCAGGCAGGCCCTGCTGCGGCCTCCTGCTGTTGCTGCAAAGGATCAAGAATGCAGGGCGTTGAGCTGACGGGCAATAATGTCGTGGTTCAACCATACCACGGGGGCGATTTTTTCACCGGTGGCGTGGAACATCAGCGGGCCGGTGCCTTCCAGAACCAGGCTCGACAGGTGATCCGTCACCAGTTCCTTGCCATCCTTGTGCAGCTTGGTGATGTCGCGCGAGGTGTTGATCATGACGTCGGCCAGTGCCGGCGTGTTGTCCATCGGCCAGTCGTCAAAATTGCGGAAGTGGGCGCTGGTGGCGTCGTTGTTGTAGGCCTCGATGCGGTCCAGCAGGGATTGCAGCGAGACGCCGTCCGCCAGCAGGTTCTGGCAGATGTCCCACTGCTGCTGGGCCCACGAGTTTACACCTCCGCCATTTTCTTTCTTCAGTGCCGTCAGCAAAGGGAACAGCGACAGTTCCACGCCCACGAACAGGTCGGACGAATTGGTGCGGATTTCCGGGCAGTTGTAGACGGTGGCGGCAATGCCCTTGGCCCAGGCCGCGTCGGCCACGCTTTCCAGGCGCATCTTGGCGTAGCCCTGGGTGTAGTTGGTGTAGGTCTGCCAGGTGTACTCGCCGCCAATGAGGATCTCGGTGCCATGGTAGCCGTAGGCAGTGTAGCGGGCGCTGCCGCCGGTGCGCTCCATGCGCTCGCGGATGCTGGTGCTGGCGTGGATCAGGTGGTGCAGGGTATTGGCCGTGACTTCATCAAAATTCATCAGGATCAATTTACCCAGATCGCTGTCGAGCAAGGCGCGCGAAGACATGAAGCGCTCGCCGGCGCCCTTATAAATGCGGTTGGCAATGGCCAGGAAGGCTTTTACGCGCGGGATGCCGCCGGCCATGGTGTGGGCAAAGAAGACATTGGCGCCGTCCGGCACCAGCTTGTCGATTTCGCCCATGACAATCGCGGCGGAGGCGGTAAAGCGCTGCACGCCGACCTGGCGGCAGGCTTCGACCTTGTCCCAGTCCAGCTTTTCTTCTTCCCAGTTCTTCAGGGTCAGGCCGGACAGCAGTTCGGTCGGGTTCTGCTCGCCTTCAGGGGCATCGAGATCGAAACCGGCCATCAGGGGCACATTGATGATCTTGCCGCCCAGCTTGGCTTCGGCTTCCGCGTGCTCTTCCGCGGTGAGTTCGCGCAACTTGTTGTCGTCGTCGCGGCGGCCCACCGTGATGCCCACGATCGTCATGCCCGCCTTGCGCGCCTCATCGACCAGGCCGTTGACATAGCCGCGGCCGAACAGTTCGCCGAACAGGACGAAGACATCGCCTTTTTTGAAGACGTTGGAGTGGGGGATGTGGCGCAGGGAGGTACGGTCGGTCATGAGTTATCTTTCTTATCACCGGGGACTGGCCCTGCGGGCCTGTCCCCATTTAATCTTAGAGGCAAGGTCAAAATGGGGACAGGCCCGCAGGGCCAGTCCCCCCTACTAGCGAATCCGCATGCCAGGCTTCGCACCCGGCCACGGCTCCAGCACATACAAGCCCGGATCCGCCTTCTCGTCAGCCGCCGAGGCGCACAGCACCATGCCTTCGGACACGCCAAACTTCATCTTGCGCGGCGCCAGGTTAGCCACCAGCACGGTCAGCTTGCCGATCAACTGCTCGGGCCGGTAAGCCGACTTGATGCCGGAGAATACATTACGGTGGCGGCCTTCACCCACGTCCAGGGTCAAGCGTAACAGCTTGTCCGAGCCTTCAACCTGTTCGCAGTTGACGATCTGTGCGATTCGCAGGTCGATCTTGGTGAAGTCGTCGATCTTGATCTCGGGCGCGAGGGGCTCGATGTCGCTGGCGGCGGGCGCTTCAATGGCAAGCGGCGCAGCCACGGCGGCGACCGGCGGCTTGTCAAACAAATCCTCCACCATCTTGGCGTCGACCCGCTGCATCAGGTGGCTGTAGGCGCCAATCGTGCGTCCCAGCATCGGCTGCCACACGGCATCGCCCTGAGTGTCGAGCCAGGACAGGTCCTTGTCGCCCAACATCTCGGCGACGCGCGCGGCGATGTGCGGCAGTACTGGCGAAAGCAAAATCGTCAGTTGGCGGAACAGGATCAGGGCCGTCGTGCACACTTCATGCAGTTCGGCCAGTTTGGTCTCGTCCTTGGCCAGAATCCACGGCTTGTTCTCGTCGACATACTGGTTGGTGATGTCGGCGATCTCCATGATTTCACGTAGGGCCTTGCCGAATTCGCGGTTTTCGAAATTGTTGGCAATCGACGCCTGGCGCTCGGCCCCATCCACCGTCAATGCCTTGGCAATCCAGCCGCGCGCGGTGGGCGACAAGTCGCTGGCGAGCTTGCCGTCAAATTTCTTGGCGATGAAGCCGGCACAGCGGCTGGCGATATTGATGTACTTGCCGATCAGGTCGCTGTTGACGCGGGCGACGAAATCCTCGCCATTGAAATCGAGGTCTTCCACTTTCGCGTTCAATTTAAAGGCGATGTAATAGCGCAGCCATTCCGGATTCATTTTCAGATCCAGGTAGCGCAGCGGCGAAATACCCGTGCCGCGCGACTTCGACATTTTTTCATTGTTCACGGTCAGGTGGCCGTGCACATTGACTTTCAATTTGTCGATGATGGGGTGCTGGGCGAAATTGAGCATCGCCGGCCAAAATAACAAGTGGAAGGAGACGATGTCCTTGCCGATAAAGTGAATCTGCTCGGTGCCCGGGTCGTTCAGCAAAGCCTCGAAATCCATGCCCTTTTTTGCGCAGTAGTTCTTCAGGCTGGCCAGATAACCGACCGGCGCATCGAGCCACACATAAAAGAACTTGCCCGGTGCATCGGGAATGGGAATGCCGAAATAGGGCGCATCGCGCGAGATATCCCAGTCGGCCAGCTTTTCGCCGGCTTCGCCCAGCCACTCCGACACCTTGTTGACCATCTCGGGCTGCAGGCGGCCGGGGGTGTTCAGCCACTCCTTCAAAAAGGTGTAGCAGCGCGGATCGCTGAGCGCAAAGAAATACTGCTCCGACGGTTTGAGGATCGGGGTCGATCCCGTAAATACCGAGAACGGGTTGACCAGTTCGGTCGGCTGATAGGCCGCGCCGCACACTTCGCAATTGTCGCCGTACTGGTCTTTCGAACCGCATTTCGGGCACTCGCCCTTGATATTGCGGTCGGCCAGGAACATGCCCTTGACGGGATCATAAAAGCGGTCCACCGTCTTGGTGACGATCAGGCCTGCATCGCGCAGCTTGCGGTAGATACCCTGCGACAGTTCGACGTTTTCCGGCGAATCGGTGGAATACCAGTTATCGAAGCCGATATGAAAGCCGTCCAGGTACTGCTGGCGCCCCGCGGCGATTTTCGCCACGAATTGCTGGGGCGTGATGCCTTCCTTTTCGGCGGCGATCATGATCGGCGTGCCGTGCGTATCGTCGGCGCAGACGAAACTGACTTCGCGGGCGGCGCCGTTATCGCGCTGCATTCGCTGGAACCGCACCCAGATATCGGCCTGGATGTACTCCATCATGTGGCCGATGTGGAAGGCTGCGTTGGCGTAGGGCAGGGCAGTGGTGACGAACAGCTTGCGGGTCATGGTCGAGACGCTTAACGATAGATGAAAAAAAGCATTTTACCAGCGCCCGGGCGCTTGCGGCATGGCCAGGGCTAGGGCTTTGCCATTCCGTCAAGCGTCAGGTCACGGTTTTGCGCTAAACTGCCGCATTACATTCGGAGATATCCATGAGCATCACCGCAGAAGACGTCAAGGCAGCATTGGCAGCCGTCATCGACCCCAACACCCAAAAAGACTTCGTATCCAGCAAGGCCGTCAAGAATGTCCGCGTTGCCGACGGCAAGATCGCCCTCGACATCGAGCTCGGCTATCCGGCCCGCTCCCAGTTCGCCGCCATCCGTGGCGCCGTCACCAGCGCGCTCTCGGCGCTGCCCGGCGTGACCCAGGTGGACGTCAATGTACAGTCCAAAATCATTTCCCACACGGTGCAGCGCGGCTTGAAGATCATGCCGAACGTGAAGAATATCATTGCTGTCGCTTCCGGCAAAGGCGGCGTGGGCAAGTCGACCACGGCCGTCAACCTGGCGCTGGCGCTGGCGGCCGAAGGCGCCTCGGTCGGCGTGCTCGACGCCGACATCTACGGGCCCTCGCAGCCGATGATGCTGGGCATTTCCGGGCGTCCCGAAACCACCGACGGCAAGACCATGGAGCCGCTGGAAAACCACGGAGTGCAAGTCTCCTCGATCGGTTTCATGATTGATCCGGACGAGCCGATGGTCTGGCGCGGCCCCATGGTCACCCAGGCCCTGCAGCAGCTGCTGGAGCAGACCAACTGGCGCGACCTCGATTATCTCGTTGTCGACATGCCGCCCGGCACCGGCGACATCCAGTTGACCCTGTCGCAGAAAGTGCCCGTCACCGGCGCCGTGATCGTCACCACGCCGCAGGACATCGCGCTGCTCGACGCCCGCAAGGGCCTGAAAATGTTCGAGAAGGTGGGCATCCCCATCCTCGGCGTGGTAGAAAACATGAGCACCCACATCTGCTCGAACTGCGGCCACATGGAAGCGATTTTCGGCCATGGCGGCGGAGCGAAAATGTGCGCCGACTTCGGCGTTGATTTCCTTGGCGCCCTGCCGCTGACGATGGCGATCCGCGAACAGGCCGACTCGGGCCGCCCCACGGTCGTGGCCGATCCAGACGGCGCGGTGGCCCAGGTCTACAAGGACATTGCCCGCAAGGTGGCGATCAAGATCGCGGAAAAAGCCAAGGACATGACGAGCAAGTTTCCGAACATTGTCATTAAAAACGATTAATTCACCCACCCTGACGGAGACTGCCATGCGACACCCCTTCAAGCAGTTCGCAGTAGCACTATCGATGACCGCCTTGTATGGCGTGAGCACGCTGGCCCTGGCGCAAACCCAGGCGGTACGCTTCGTGGAGCCGGCCGATGGCGCCACCGTCAGCAGTCCCTTCAAGGTGAAATTTGCCGTCGATGGCATGGAAGTGCGCCCGGCCGGCGACATGGCCTCCAACACGGGCCACCACCATCTCCTGATCAACGCCAACCCCATCAAGGCGGGCGAGGCGGTGCCGGCCGACGCCACCCACATCCATTACGGCAAGGGCCAGACGGAAACGGAAGTGACCCTGCCGCCGGGTAATTACACCTTGACCATGCAGTTCGCCAATGGCTTGCACCAATCCTACGGCGAGCCGATGGCCAAGACCATCAAGGTCACCGTCAAGTAAGCCTGCCACACACGATTGCCGGGCCGGTCGCGTACCGGCCCTTTATATTTTTGCCGATGAAACTAACAAGCATCCGCGCCCAGTTGCGCGACCTGGGCGCCCAGCCCCTGCACACCGAGCGCGTGCTGCGCGACTGGGTGCGCGCCGAGGCGCACGATCAGGGCCGCCGCCGGCCCCAGGATTTCCTGCCGAAGGGCGTGCGCGAGGCCTTGCCGGCCCTCGACGCCCAGTTCGCGGCGATGGCAAATCTCATCAGCGAGCATCCCGCCGAAGACGGCTCGAGCCGCCTGCTGGTGGGCCTGCACGACGGCCAGACGGTCGAGACCGTTCTGCTGCCGCGTGACGGCGTCTGCGTGTCCAGCCAGGTGGGCTGCGCGGTGGGCTGCCAGTTCTGCATGACCGGGCGCGACGGCCTGATCCGCCAGGTCAGCAGCGGCGAAATTGTCGCCCAGGTGGTGCTGGCGCGGCGCCTGCGACCCGTCAAGAAAGTCGTGTTCATGGGTATGGGCGAACCGGCCCACAATCTCGACAATGTGCTCGATGCGATCGATCTGCTGGGCCGCGAAGGCAATATCGGCCACAAGAACCTGGTGTTTTCCACCGTCGGCGACGTGCGCGCCTTCGAGCGCCTGGCCGAGGGCGCCGTCAAGCCGGCCCTGGCGCTGTCTTTACATACCACCCGGCCCGCCTTGCGCCAGAAACTGCTGCCGCGCGCGCCACTGCTGTCGCCGCGCGAACTGGTCGAGCACGCCGAGCGCTACGCCCGCCTGACAGGCTATCCCGTGCAATTCCAGTGGACCTTGCTGGACGGGATCAACGACGGCGAAGACGAGCTGGACGGCATCGTCGAACTGCTCAAGGGCAAGCACGCGGTGCTCAACATGATTCCGTATAACACTATTCCCGACCTGGCCTTCAAGCGCCCCAGCTGGGAAAAAGCGCGCGATATCGCGGCCCGCCTGCATGCGCGCGGCGTGCTCACCAAGCTGCGTGATTCGGCCGGCCAGGACGTCGACGGCGGCTGCGGCCAACTGCGGGCGCGGGCGCAGGGCGAGCGTGCCTTCACCCTGCAGCGCAGATAGAACGCAGAACAGTATTGACGCACGCACGATTGAATTTCTTTAACGTTTTTTCGTGGACATCTTCACAATGGCGGCTTATATTCATTGCATAAAATAAAGCGGAGCCCTTGTCATGCAGCAAGACAGTTCAGCGGACAACATCAGCCTGGGCCTGCCCCTGGCGCCCGAGGACCAGGCCCGCGCGGACTTTTACGGTCTGCTGGCGCGCCTCTTCTTGAGCCCGCCCGATGCGGCGCTGCTCGACGCACTGGCGGCCAACAGCTCGCTCGGCGAAAGCAGCGATGGACAGCCGCTCGATGCGGCGTGGGAAAAACTTTCGCTGACGGCGCGCCTGCTCCCCACCGCACAGGTGGTCGAGGAATTCAACGCGCTTTTCATCAGCACGGGCGCCCCGAAAATCAGCCCGCACGGCTCGATCTACCTGGCCGGCTTCCTGCATGAAAAACCGCTGGCCCTGCTGCGCGCCGACCTGGCCAAACTGGGCCTGGGCCGCCGTGCCGGCGCCAGCGAAACGGAAGACCACCTGGGCGTGCTGTGCGAGACCATGCGCCAGCTGATTGTGCGGCGCAGTTCGCTGCAAGCACAACAAAATTTTTTCAGGCAACATGTCTCCAGTTGGTATGCAGCATGCCTGAAACAGATGCATCAGGCCGAGGGCGCGCAGTTTTACGCCCGGGTGGCCGAGCTGGCCGACAGTTTTTTCCTGATCGAGCAGGAAGCCTTCGAGCTTGCTGACGACGTCGCGCTACATTAATCCCAGAGGGAACGATATGGATCAGCAGAAGCGCTTGAGCAAGATCGATCCGAAGCGCCGCAATTTCCTGCGCGCCGCCGGTGGCGCGGGCGCGCTCGCGACCCTGGCCAGCGTGGCAGGCGAGGGCGCCGCGGCGCCGGTTGCGGCAGCGCCTGCCGCCGCGCCGGAAGTCAAGGCCGCCGGCTACCGCGAGACCGAACACATCCGCGAATACTATCGCACCGCCGCTTACTGGTAAGCGTCGCTACAGGAGCCTCCCATGCCAGTGACTAAAAAATCCGCCGGCGCCAGCACCAGCGCCTCGCCCGAGGCCAGCACTCGCTTGCGCCAGGGCCTGGCGCGGGCCGCCTCAGGCACCTTGAAACGGCGTGCCTTCCTGGTGCGGGCCGGCCTGACGGCGGGCGCGGCGGGGATGGCCCGCCATCTGCCTTTCAATGTGATCGGGACCGCCGAAGCGCAGGATGCGGCAACTGCCGCCGCGGCCAAACCGGAAATCAAGCATACCGTTTGCACCCACTGTTCGGTGGGCTGCTCGGTCGATGCGGTGGTCAGCAATGGCGTGTGGATCCGCCAGGAAGCAGCCTTTGAATCGCCCTTCAACATGGGCGCGCATTGCGCCAAGGGCGCTTCGGTGCGCGAACACGGCCATGGCGAAAACCGCCTGCGTTATCCCATGAAACTGGTGGCCGGCAAATATGTGCGGATCAGCTGGGAGCAGGCCATCAACGAAGTGGGCGACCGCCTGCTGGCCCTGCGCCAGAAAGCCGGGCCGGATGCCATCATGACGGTGGGCGGGTCCAAGCACAACAACGAGCAGGCCTACCTGATGCGCAAGTGGGCCTCGCTATGGGGCACCAATAACTGCGACCACCAGGCCCGCATCTGCCACTCGACGACGGTGGCCGGCGTCGGCCAGACTTTCGGCTACGGCGCGATGACCAATTCCTTCAACGACCTGCACTTCAGCAAGGCGGTGATGTTCATTGGCTCGAACCCCTGCGAAGCCCATCCCATTTCCATGCTGCACGCGCTTCACGCCAAGGAACTGGGTGCGAAGATCATGGTGATCGACCCCCGCTTTACCCGCACGGCCCGCTTCGCCCACCAGTATGTGCGGATCCGTCCCGGTACCGACATTGCCTTTGTCTGGGGCCTGCTATGGCATATCTTCCAGAACGGCTGGGAAGACAAGAGCTACATCGAGCAGCGCACCTACGGCATGGACGATGTGCGCAAGGAAGTGGCGAAATGGACGCCCGACAAGGTCACTGAAGTAACGGGCATTCCCGAAGCGCAGGTACACCAGGTGGCCGAGACGCTGGCGAAGAACCGGCCTTCGTCGGTGGTCTGGTGCATGGGCATCACCCAGCACACGGTGGGCACGGCGAATGTGCGCGCCCTGTGCATCCTGCAACTGGCGCTGGGCAATATCGGCGTGTCGGGCGGCGGCACCAATATCTACCGGGGCCACGACAATGTGCAGGGCGCCACCGATATCGGCCCCAATTCCGATTCCCTGCCGGGCTACTATGGCCTCGCGGAAGGCGCCTGGAAGTATTTTGCGGCCGGCTGGGGCGTCGACTACGAGTGGCTCAAGGGCCGCTTTGCTTCCAAGGAGTTGATGGAAAAGCCGGGCATGGTGACTTCGCGCTGGTTCGATGGCGTGCTGGAGAAAAACCAGTTCATCGACCAGCCCAGCAATCTGCGCGCGCTGATCTACTGGGGCCACTCGCCCAACAGCCAGACCCGGCTGCCGGACATGCAGGCAGCCATGAAGCAGCTCGATACCCTGGTCATCATCGATCCGTATCCCACCATGTCGGCGGCCATGCACGGGCGCACCGATGGGGTGTATCTGTTGCCGGCCACGACCCAGTTTGAAACGCAGGGTTCGGTGACGGCCTCGAACCGCAGCATCCAGTGGCGCGAAAAAGTGATCCAGCCCCTGTTCGAATGCAAGACCGACCAGGAGATCATGTACCTGTTCGCGAAAAAATTCGGCTTTGCGGACGAACTGTGCAAGAACATCAAGGTCGTCAACAACGAGCCCGTGATCGAAGACATCCTGCGGGAAATTAACCGCACCTGCTGGACCATCGGCTACAGCGGCGCCTCGCCGGAGCGGCTGAAACTGCAGGCCGCCAACAAGGGCACTTTCAACCCCACCACCCTGAAGGCGGATTCAGGCCCCTGTGCCGGCGAATATTACGGCTTGCCATGGCCGTGTTGGGGCACGCCGGAAATGAAGCACCCGGGCACGCCCATCATGTACGACATCAGCCGCCCGGTGATGGATGGCGGCATGCCTTTCCGCGCCAACTGGGGCGTGGACCACAATGGTGTGACTCTGCTAGCAGCTGATGGTTCCACCAACAAGGGCAGCGAAATCGACACGGGGTATCCGGAATTCGATCACGTGTTCATGAAGAAGCTGGGCTGGTGGTCGGAACTGACCCCGGCCGAGCAGGCCCAGGCCGAAGGCAAGAACTGGAAGACGGATATGTCCGGCGGCATCATCCGCGTCGTCATGGCCCACGGCTGCGCGCCCTACGGCAATGCGCGCGCCCGCTGCAATGTGTGGAATTTCCCCGATCCGGTGCCGGTGCACCGCGAGCCGCTGCTCACGCCCCGGCGCGACCTGGTGGCCAAGTACCCGACCTACGACGACAAGGCCAGTTTCTGGCGCATTCCGACCCTGTACAAATCCGTGCAGGACGTGGATTTCTCGAAAGACTATCCGCTAATCATGACCTCCGGGCGCCTGGTCGAGTACGAGGGCGGCGGCGATGAAACCCGCTCCAATCCCTGGCTGGCCGAGCTGCAGCAGCACATGTTCGTCGAGATCAACCCGCAGGATGCCGCCCGCTTCGGCGCCGTCATGGACGAGTACATCCACGTCGAGACCCCGACCGGCGCGCGCCTCAAGGTCAAAGCTTTCATTACGCCGCGGGTGGCGCCGGGCCTGGTGTGGATGCCGTATCACTTCGGCGGCTGGTGGATGGGGCAGGACCTGCTCGAACATTATCCGGCCGGCGCCGTGCCGGTCGTGCGGGGCGATGCCGTCAACTCGGGGTGGACCTACGGCTATGACGCCGTGACCATGATGCAGGAAACCAAGGTGTCGCTGTGCCGCCTGGCCCGCGTGTAAGCAAGAAGAAGGAAGCGCCATGCAAGCAAGAATGAAATTCATCTGCGATGTGGAACGCTGCATCGACTGTAACGGCTGCGTGACCGCTTGCAAGAGCGAGAACGAAACGCCGTGGGGCGTCAGCCGCCGCCGCGTCGTGACGGTCGACGATGGCCAGCCGGGCGAACACGCGATTTCGGTCGCCTGCATGCACTGCACCGACGCGCCCTGCCTGGACGTGTGCCCCACCAACTGCATCTACCACACGGAAGATGGCGTGGTGCTGCACAATAAGGACCAGTGCATCGGCTGCGGCTACTGCTCGTATGCCTGCCCCTTCGGCGCGCCCCAGTTCCCGGAATCGAGCCTGTTCAATCACCGGGGCAAGATGGACAAGTGCACCTTCTGCAATGGCGGCCCGGAACCGGACCAGTCCGAAGCGGAATTCAAGAAGTATGGCCGCAACCGCCTGTCGGAGGGCAAGCTGCCGGCCTGCGCCGAGCAGTGCGGCACCAAGGCCCTGCTGGCGGGCGATGCCGATGTGATTGCCGGCATCTACAAGCAGCGCGTCGACATCCGCGGCTACGGCCCCGAACTGTGGGGCTGGGACATTGCCTACGATCCAGCCAAGCGCAAGGCCAAGGCCGATCCGCGGCCCGATGCGCCGCGCGAGAACCAGTTGCCCCAGTTCCAGAACATCGGGAGGAAACCGGCATGAAACATGGCACATGGATAGTGGGCGCCATCATGGCGCTGGCGCTGACGGGATGCATCTCGGTCGAGCAGCATCCTGCTTATGCCGATGGTGCTTACGCGGGCAAGCGCGACAACCGGGTCGCCGACGTCAGCTTCAAGGGCGATAACGCAGCCTGGCTGAAAGCGGTCGATGCCCGCACCGCCAGCCAGAACGAATTCAACCGGGCCAATCCCTGAAAGGCGCTGCGATGAATCCATCGATCATGTTCAATGGGGGCGCGCGCAGGCTGGCACGCGCGGCTTGCGCCGTGCTGTGCGGACTGGCGCTGGCGGGCGCGGCGCTGGCCGATGTGCCCAACAAGTCGGCCAAGCCGGCCTACGCCGAAGAGCAGACCATCCAGCAGGCCGAGCAGCACGATCCGGAACCAGGCTTTGGTTCCAGCGCCTCCGGCAAGCCGCACATGGACCGCCACTACCTGGGCGCCTACAACGACAACGAAGGCATCGTCATCCTGCAGCGGGGCGGCAACACCTGGCGCACCCTGCGCAATGGCCCGATCGCCCTGACCATGGGCGCCTTGCTGCTGGTCACGCCGCTGGTGATCTTTGGCTTTTACCTGATCGTCGGCCCCTCGGTGCCTGGCGAGCCGCCATCGGGGCGCCGCCTGACCCGTTTCTCGCGTTGGCAGCGCACCATCCACTGGTCCGTGGCGCTAAGTTTCCTGACCCTGGCCTTGACGGGGCTGTTGATCACCTTCGGCAAGAAAGTGCTGCTGCCATGGATGGGCCACGACGCTTTTGCCTGGCTCGCTTACCTGTCGAAATACATCCACAATTTTGTCGGGCCCCTGTTCATTCTCTGCTCGATCGTGATGTTCGCGACCTTCCTGAAAAACAATTTCTTCCGCAGCTGGGACTGGCCGTGGTTGAAGCAGGTAGGCGGGCTCATCAACCACAAGCACCCCGAGGCGGGCTATTTCAATGCCGGTGAAAAATTGTGGTTCTGGGGCGGCGTGGTGCTGCTGGGCCTGTTGATGTCGCTGACGGGGCTGGTGCTCGACTTTGCCAACTTCGGGCAGACCCGCTATATCCTGCAGATCGCGAACTACCTGCATATCGGCGGCGCCACGCTGTACATTTTTGGCGCCATGGGCCACATCTATCTGGGCACGCTTGGCACGCCAGGCGCTTTCAACGCGATGCGCCACGGTACCGTCGACACCAGCTGGGCCAAGGCGCACCACCGGATCTGGTACGAGGAAGTGGCAGGCGGCGCCGCGCCGCCTGCAGGCCCGGCCGTCGAACCCAGGGGGCACACATGAAAATCCTGATGCTTGCATGCGCCGGGGCGCTGGTGCTGAGCGCCTGTTCTCCGCGCGAAACGACTTTTGACCAGCGCCAGACCAGATTCCCCGGCATGGTCAGCGCCGGCGGCGGCACCAGCGGCGAAGTCATCGCCAACAACAAGAAGCCCGCCAAGGATGGCAGCTACGCGGGCGGCACGCCGTATCACGCGGGCGGCGCCGACGGCACCACCGGCGGCACCGCAACGGCCGGGGCGGTTGCGGAATCGGGCCACGGACCGTCAGGCGCCACCGCGCCGCCGGCTGCGAAAACCACTCCCAGCGGGCAATAGGAGCGACCATGGCGCACACCTTGAAACTCACCCTGTTGCTGGCGCTCACGTCCGGCCTGGCGCACGCGGCCCTGCCGCCGCCGACCCCGGCCGAGGCCCAGGCCCAGGCAGCTAAAAAAGCCGCCGCCGATGCCCAGGCCGCCAAGGACAAGGATTCGCTGATGGCCTCGATCGACACTGTCAGCACGCGCTGGCGCATGACGGCCAAGTCGAAAGGCCTGACCGTCAATCCGCCCACGCCGCTGCCTGCACCCGGCGCCGCGCTGACGGCGCCCGCGAAACAGGACAACGCGCAGCCAGCGCCAGTCACCAGCGAAAAATCCGGCACCGCCACGCCCAGCAAGGACACCAAGACGGCGCCATCGCCGTCGCCCGCCACCGTGAAGACCGTCAAGTGAACGAGGAAGCACAGGCACTGCCCCGTTTCAGCCCCCATCCGGTCCCGCTGGCAAGCCTGCCGGTTGCCGTGCTCATGCAGCGGCGCGTATTGCAGCACCGCTGGGCCGATGAAGCCTGGGCGGCCGTGGCTGTGCTCAAAGACGATGGCGGCGCCGCGTCTGTGCAGGAAGTCAGCCGCAACGAACAGGGCGAAACCTGGCTCGTGCCGGGCTTGACCCTGGACTTGTTTTTGGACGAAAACGAGGGCTACCACGAAAACTGGACGGCGGCCGAACCCAAGGTGTTCGTGCTGTGGCGCATGGAAGCGGGCAGGGCGATGCCGCAGCGCGCCTCCGTCAGTTATGTCGATGGCACGCGCATGTTCGATTCCGGCGAGAGCGCTGATGGCGTGTTGATGGGGCCGGAAATCCACGCCTGGCTGGGCGACTACCTGCGCCGCAACTACGTGCCGCGCGCGCCCGGCGGCGAAGCGCGCCACGGCAAGCGCCGGCGCAGCTAGGCGGGGCGATGGACGACGAATCTTTCCTGCGTCGCTGGTCGCGGCTGAAGACCCAGCCGGCGCCTGAGCCTGTTGCAATCGTCTCGGCGCCGCTCGAGGTCGCCGCACCGGAGATTGCTGCAGAGCCCGCGGTTGAGCCAGCAGTTGAGTCCCTCCTGCCGACCCTGGAAGACGCCGCGGCGCTGACCGCCGACTCCGACTTCTCCACCTTTGTTGCCCGCAATGTGGATGCCGCCGTGCGCCGCCTGGCCATGAAAAAACTGTTTGCCGATCCTCATTTTCACGGCCACGACGGCCTCGACATCTACATGGGCGACTTCAACCTGCCCAGCCCCGTGCCCGCCAGCATGCTCGAGCAACTGTCGCACACGAAAAAACTGTTTGCGGCGCTGGGCGATGCGCTGGCGCCGGAAGAGGAAGTGCCTGAACAGGCGCTGGAATCGGCGCCGCCTGCGCCCGCTGAAGCACCCCCCATTTCTCCTGATCAGGAAGCTGCATGATTGTCCTTGAAGTACAGCAAGCGCAAGCGCGCAGCGCGGCGCTGGCCGTCGCCGCGGCCTTGCCCGGCCCCGACCCCGTCGCCGCCATCGATTACCGTTCCAGCGGGCGCACCCTGCTGGTGGGCGCTGCCGCCGATGTTGCGCCCTGGGCCGCGGGACTGGCGGCAACGCTGGCGCTGACGGTGCTGGTGACGGATGAACGCGGTGGCGAGGGCAGGGTGGCCGTCAAGCGGATCCACCTCGATGGCTGGCTGGGCGCTTTCGAGGCCGTGTGGGAATCCCTGGACGGCGTGGTCGGCCGCGGCAGCTTCGACCTGGTGCTGGATTTATCGGCCACGCCTTTGATCACGCGCCACGAAAAGCCGCCCGGCTATCTCGCGCCGGGACCAGGCCTGGACGCGCGCGCGGCCGCCGTGGCGGAACTGGGCGGCATGATCGGCGACTACGAAAAGCCCGTGTATTTCCAGTACCGCGAAAAGCTGTGCGCTCACAGCCGCAATGAGCTGGTCGGCTGCAATGCCTGCATCGAGATCTGCTCGGCCGAGGCCATCTCCGGGCGGGGCGACCGAATCGTCGTCAATGCCAATCTGTGTGCCGGCTGCGGCGCCTGCGGCACCGTCTGCCCGACGGGCGCCTTGCGCTACGATTATCCCAGCGCGCCGTACACGGGTGAACGCCTGCGCGCCTTGATCAAGGCCTACCGTGCGGCAGGGGGCGGCGCGCCCAGCCTGCTGTTTCACAACGGCGAAGGGGGCAAGCAGCTGATTGCCCAGCTTGAAGAGCAGGGTGGCATGCCAGCCCACGCCATTCCCATTGAATTGCAGCATACCGCGTCCAGCGGCATCGATGTCTGGCTGGCCGCCTTTGCCTACGGCGCAGGCCGCATTACCGTGCTCATGACGGATGAGGAAGCGCCCGCCTATCGTACCGCCATTGCTGCGCAGATGGAGATTGCCAACACGGTGATGGCGGGCCTGGGTCTGCCGCAGCGCTGTCAGCTCGTCCATGCAGCCGGCGCCGAGGCGCTGGCGGCGGCGCTGGACCAGCCGGCGCTGCAGGTCGATCTGCCGGCGGCCACCTTCCACCTCATGCCCGACAAGCGCAACACGCTCGACCTGGCGCTGCATCACCTGGCCGCGCAGTCCAGCGTGCAGGTCGACGCAATTGCGCTGCCGCCGCAATCTCCGTTCGGCAACGTGCTGGTCGATACCAGTAAATGCAGCCTGTGCATGTCCTGCGTGGGCGCCTGCCCGACCTCGAGCCTGATGGATAGCACTACCTTGCCCCAGCTGCGTTTCGTGGAAAAAAATTGCGTGCAGTGCGGCCTGTGCGAAACCACCTGCCCCGAGGACGCCATTACACTCGTGCCGCGCCTGCTGCTGACGGACCAGTGGAACCAGCCCGTGGTCAAGCACGAATCGACCCCGTTCTGCTGCATCCGCTGTTCCAAGCCCTTTGGCAGCCTGCAGATGATCACGAATATGGTGGCAAAAATGGGGGGCCATCCCGCCTTCGCCGGCCACCTCGACCGCCTGCGCATGTGCGGCGATTGCCGCGTGATCGATATCATGAAAAGCGGCGACAGCGAGCGCATCACAGGGAAAGCCAGCTAGCTTCCTGAGCCTCAACAGCAGGGGGACTTGCGCTACACTGTTTTTCGCCTGCCGCCCTCATAAGGATCG
>JBJMVV010000226.1:0-24398 GCA_045810505.1 Massilia sp. | reverse complement strand
TGGTCAAACCCAGAAAGTCGAATTTGACGAGGCCGACGGCTTCGACATCGTCCTTGTCGTATTGCGAGACCACGCCCGAATCGCCGCCCTGCGTATACAAAGGGCAGAAATCGGTGAGTTTGCCGGGAGCGATCAGCACACCCCCTGCGTGCATGCCGATGTTGCGGGCGATGCCTTCGACCTGCTGAGCGAGATCCAATAGCTGCTTGACCTCGTCTTCGTTTTCCAGGCGCTCGGCCAGCATCGGTTCTTCGGCAATGGCGTCGGCAATCGTCACCGGTTTGCCCGGCTTGAAGGGAATCAGCTTGGAGATGCCGTCGCAGAAGTTGTAGCCGAAATCGAGCACCCGGCCGACGTCGCGGATGGCGCCCTTGGCCGCCATGGTGCCAAACGTGGCGATCTGCGAGACCGCCTCCTTGCCGTACAAATCCTTGACGTGCTGGATGACCCGGTCGCGTCCTTCCTGGCAAAAGTCGATATCGAAGTCGGGCATCGAGACCCGCTCGGGGTTCAGGAAGCGCTCGAACAGCAGGTTGTACTGCAAGGGATCGAGATCGGTAATCAACAGCGAATACGCCACCAGGGACCCTGCGCCCGAACCCCGGCCCGGGCCGACCGGCACGCCGTTTTCCTTGGCCCACTTGATGAATTCAGCCACGATCAGGAAGTAGCCGGGGAATTTCATGTTGCAGATGGTGTCGGTCTCGAACTTCAGACGCGCTTCATACCGGGGCCGCTCGGCTTCCCGTTTCGTTTCATCGGGATACAGCTGGATCAGGCGCTGCTCCAGTCCCGCCTTCGATTCGGCCACCAGGAATTCATCGATGGTCATGCCGGGCGGCGTCGGAAAATTCGGCAGCTGCGGCTTGCCCAGGGTAAGCACGACGTTGCAGCGCTTGGCAATTTCCACCGAATTGGCCAGGGCCGCCGGCATGTCGGCGAACAATTCGCCCATTTCGGCCTGCGATTTGAACCGCATTTCCTCGTTAAAGCGCTTGACCCGCTTGCCGTTGGCGAGCATTTCGCCTTCCGCGATACAGGTGCGCGCCTCGTGGGCGATGAATTCTTCCTGCGACAAAAATTGCACGGGGTGGGTCGCCACCACCGGCAGGCCCAGGCGTGCAGCGAGGGCAACGGCGTTGCGCAGGGTGGTTTCCTGGTTGGCCTGGCCGGCCCGCTGCACCTCAATATAGAAGTGGCCGGGGAAAATCGCCGCCCAGCGCTGGGCGCAGCGCTCGGCCAGCGGCAGGTTGCCGTTTTCGAGCGCCATGCCGATGTCGCCGAACTGGGCGCCCGACAGCACGATCAGGCCATTGGCCTGGGGTTTCTCGGGATGCAGGGTGGAGGTGCTGGTGGCCAGCGCTTCGAGCCACTCGGGCCGGATCTCCGCCCTGCCCTTGTGCTGGTTGGTCAGCCAGGCCTGGGACAGCAACTCGCACAATTGCAGGTAACCCGTGTGGTTTTTGGCCAACAAGAGCAGGCGCGAGGGCCGGTCGCGGTTCTCGTCGTTGCTGATCCAGGCGTCGACCCCGATGATGGGCTTGATGCCCTTGCCGCGCGCGGCCTTGTAAAACTTGACCATGCCGAACAGGTTGGCCAGATCGGTGATGGCCATGGCCGGCTGCTTGTCCTTGGCGGCGGCGCCGACGATGTCGTCGATGCGCACCAGGCCGTCGACGATGGAGTACTCGGAATGGACGCGGAGGTGGACGAAGGCGGGGGCCAGGGGGGCTGCCGGGGCGGCTTGTTGCATTGGCGCGGCCGGGGCCGCCTGATCCAGGACATCCATACTCATAGTGGGGGCAATCTGTGGTGCTGTGCGAAGGCCCTATTTTACCCCCTGCCAGCTCAGCAGTTGAGCGGCCGGATGGCGAGCGTCGCGCGGACGCGACTGTAAGCAGATGTAATCGTGTCAACCGGCATGATTTGCCCCGCGTTAAGGAAGGGCAGCACACACCGCTTCACGGAATTTGATAATCACAACCACCAAGGGACACACCATGAAAAACGTATTCGCCGCTCTGCTCGTCACCATCTGCGCCACCAGCGCCTTCGCCCAGACCGCACCAGCGACCACCGCCGCCGTCAAAGCTGACGCAAAAGTCGCCAAAGCCGAAGTCAAGGCTGATGCCAAGGTCGCCGCTGCTGAAAGCAAGGCTGCTGCCACGGACACCAAGGCTGACGCCAAAGTTGCCGCCACCGAAGTGAAAGCCGATGCCAAGGTCGCCAAGGCAAAAACCAAGGCTAAGGCCAAGAAAGTCAAAGCTGAAGCCAAGGCCGACGCAGCAGCAATGACCACCGCGACCACGCCAGCGGCCAAGTAATCCCGCGGTAGTGAGCAATAAGGGGCAAGATCGTCGATCTTGCCTTTTTTTCGTCCTTGCTGCGCCCTGCCCCACCTCGCTGGCCAGGCCGGCCCGGCGTATAATGCTGCCTGTTCCGCTTCGTCCTCCAGATGCCATGCAAGCCAGCACCGATTCCTTCGTCAACATCGCCGCCTATAAATTCATCACCTTCGACGACACCGAGGCGATGCGCCCCTTGTATCAGGAACAGTGCCTGGCGCTGGGTCTGAAGGGCACCATCCTGCTCACGCCGGAAGGCATCAATATGTTTTTATCGGGCACGCGCGAGAATATCGACGCTTTTCTCGCCTGGGTGCGTAGCGATGCCCGCTTTGCTGATCTGGAAGTCAAGGAAAGCTTGTCGGAAGAGCAATCGCACAAGCGCATGCTGGTGAAGATCAAGAAAGAGATCATCACCATGCGCATGCCCCTGATCAAGCCCGAAGAAGGCCGCGCCCCCGCCGTTGCCCCCGCCACATTGAAACGCTGGCTGGACCAGGGTCATGATGACAATGGCAAGCCGGTGGTGATGGTCGACACCCGCAACGCCTTCGAGGTCGATGTGGGCACCTTCGACAACACGATCGACTACCGCATCGAGAAATTCACGGAATTCCCCGAAGTGATCGCCGCCAACAAGGACGCGCTGGCCGACAAGACCGTCGTCACCTTCTGCACCGGCGGCATCCGCTGCGAAAAAGCCGCGATCCACATGCAGAACATCGGCTACGACAGCGTGTACCAGTTAGAGGGCGGCATCCTGAAGTATTTTGAGGATGTCGGCGGCGCCCACTACACGGGCGACTGCTTCGTGTTCGACTACCGCACCGCGCTCAATCCGCAGTTGCAACCGAGTACCACCGTGCAGTGCTTTGCCTGCCGGGCGGTGGTGACGCCGCGGCAGCAACTCGATCCGCGCTATGTGTATGAGGTGTCGTGTCCGGCGTGCTACTCGGCAGCCTGACCGGGTAACAGCGAAGGCGGGACGGCAGCGTCGGCTCGGCAATCGTGTCAAATCCCTCACTTGTGTAAGGTATAATCCGCGCTTTCAATATGGCCGCTTGCGGCGAAATAGGCAACAATTGTTTACGGCTAATATACCAATCGGCGTACTATCTCGCCACATGTCCGGTCGCATCCAAAATGGAACGCTGGCGTGATTTCCCGGGCTTTGTTAAGCAGTATCGTCAGTTATCGCGGCTTTATTTTCGGCAGCGTCAAACGCGAATTTCAAGCCAAGTACCGCAATGCGATGCTGGGCGCGGCATGGACCATCCTTAATCCGCTGGCCATGATCCTCGTGTACACCCTGATTTTTTCAGAGGTGATGCACAGCCGCCTGCCCGGCGGCACTTCAAAATTCGCGTACAGTATTTATCTGTGCGCCGGCATCCTGACCTGGGGCCTGTTTGCTGAAATCACTGCGCGCAGCCAGACCATGTTTCTGGAAAACGCCAACCTGATCAAGAAAATCAGCTTTCCCCGCATTTGCCTGCCGATTATCGTGGTGTGCAGCGCCAGTATCAATTTTCTGATTATTTTTTCGCTGTTTACCGCATTTCTCGTCATATCAGGCAGTTTCCCGGGGTGGATATTCCTGGCGATCTTTCCTTTGTTGCTTCTGCAGATACTGCTCGCGATCGGCCTGGGCATTGTGCTCGGTGTGCTAAATGTGTTTTTCCGCGACATCGGCCAGTTCTTCAGCATCTTTATCCAGTTCTGGTTCTGGTTCACCCCCATCGTTTATCCGGCCAGTGTATTGCCCGACGGCGTACGCTTCATGCTCGCGTGGAATCCCATGGCGCCCATCATCGGCGCCTATCAGGCCGTTCTGGTGTACGGACGCAATCCCGACTGGTACAGCCTGATCATTCCTGCGATTCTCACGCTGCTGCTCTGCGTGCTGGGTCTGCGCCTGTTCCGTAAGCGCGCTGGAGAAATGGTGGATGAATTATGAAGGGCCACATTCAGGTCGCTGGGCTGGGCAAGGCCTACAAACAGTATCCCACCCGCTGGTCGCGTCTGGCGGAATGGATGTTGCCCCAGTTGGGCAAACGCCATGCGCTCAAGTGGGTACTGGAAGACATTCATTTCACCGTCGCGCCTGGCGAGGCAGTGGGCCTGATCGGCATCAATGGTGCGGGCAAAAGCACGCTGCTCAAGCTCATCACTGGCACCACCCAGCCCACCACGGGCGGGGTCGAAATCAGCGGGCGCGTGGCCGCCCTGCTGGAACTGGGGATGGGCTTCCACCCCGATTTCACGGGCCGCCAGAACGCCATGATGGCAGGCCAGCTGATCGGACTAAGCGTCGACGAAATCGTCGAGCTGATGCCGCAGATCGAAGCATTTGCCGAAATCGGCGACTACATCGACCAGCCCGTGCGGGTTTATTCGAGCGGCATGCAGATGCGCCTGGCGTTCAGCGTGGCCACGGCGCGCCGGCCCGATGTTCTCATCGTCGATGAAGCCCTGTCGGTGGGCGATGCGTATTTCCAGCACAAGAGCTTCGAACGAATCCGCCAATACCGCAACCAGGGCACCACCCTTCTGCTCGTGTCGCATGACAAGCAGGCCATCCAGTCCGTGTGCAACCGCGCCATCCTGCTCGACGGTGGACGCCTGCGCCGCGAAGGCCCGCCCGAAGAAATCATGGACTATTACAACGCCCTGATTGCCGAGCGTGAAAACCAGTCGCTGCAAACACGCGAACTCCATGGCAAGGTGCAGACCATTTCCGGCACCTTCGAGGCCACCGTGGCCCATATCGTCCTGCTCGACGCCAGCGAGCAGCCGGTCGAAGTGGTTGACGTCGGCGCGCCCGTTACCCTGCAGGTGACTGTCGAGGCGCATGCGACGATTCCGCGCATGGTGCTTGGCTACATGATCAAGGACCGGGTCGGCCAGACCATGTACGGCACCAACACCCATTTGAAGGAACTGGCGCTCGATGACGTGCAGGCCGGCCAGCGCGTGGTCTATCGCTTCGCATTTCCGTTGAACCTGGGTGCCGGCAGCTACTCAGTGGCCACCGCCATCGTCAGCACCGACACGCACCTCGTCAACAACTACGAATGGCGCGACCTCGCGCTGGTGTTTACGGTCGTCAACATGCGCCGTCCCCATTTCGAAGGGTCTACTTTCCTCGATCCTGTCATTGAAATCAAACAAACATGAGCTTCATCACCTACGCGCAGAATTTCGAAGACGTCATTCTGTGGCGCGCGCTTGGCCACATCAGCCAGGGCTTTTATATCGACGTGGGCGCCAACGATCCCGTCGAGCACTCTGTCACCAAGGCCTTCTACGATGCTGGATGGCGTGGTATCAATGTGGAACCGCTGCCCGCCTACCGTGATGCATTT
The DNA here is from genome assembly GCA_045810505.1 of Massilia sp. Classification (GTDB taxonomy): domain Bacteria; phylum Pseudomonadota; class Gammaproteobacteria; order Burkholderiales; family Burkholderiaceae_D; genus JAFCUW01. The sequence goes on along the minus strand of JBJMVV010000226.1, from coordinate 18,688 downwards.
GCCTCCCAGCGGCCGCGCGATATCAACCTGGCCGTTGCCGCCGGACCGGAAAATGGCGAACTGGTCCTGTTCGATGTTCCCGACATCCATGGCTGGGCGTCGCCCGACGCCGCCGTGGCCGCGGCGCATCAGGCCAGCGGCCACGTGGTGGCAGAATTGCGCGTGCCCCAGCGCACGCTCGACAGCATTTGCGCCGACTATGTGCACGGGGATATCCAGTTCCTCAAGATCGATGTCGAAGGCTTCGAGGAAGCCGTGTTGCGCGGCATCGACCTCGAACGCTGGCGCCCCTGGATCCTCGTCATTGAGGCCACCGTGCCGAACAGCCGCGTGACCAACCACGAGACCTGGGAGCCGCTGGTCACCAGCCACCGCTACCGCTTCGCCTATTTCGACGGCCTGAACCGTTACTACGTGGCCGACGAACACGCCGCACTGGCCGAGACCATCGCCATCCAGCCAAACGTGTTCGACGCCTTCGTGCCCTGGCAGCTGGCCCGCGCCGCGGAGGGTGCCATTGCCCAGGAAGCGGCGCGCCAGGCGGAAAATGACGCCCACCAGCAGACCCGCGCCCAGCTCGAGCAATTCGAAGCACGCACGGTCCAGGCCCTGCATCTGCACGATATGGTGGCCCGCACCCTGGCGGCGGAATACGACGCCCATGGGGCGACCCGCCATGCGCTGAGCGAAGCCTACAAGGCCCATGCCCTCACCCAGCATGCGCTCGGCCAGGAATACGAAGCACACGCGGCCAGCCGCGCGGCCACCCTGGAAGTGATGCGCGACAAGGCGCAGCTTCAAGATCGCTTCGCGCAACTTGAAGCGCGCTGCGCGCAACTGGATGCGGGCTGCGCCCACCAGCAGGCAGCGCGTGATGCCGCCATGGCGGAAGTGGCCCAGTTGCACGCCCAGCTTGGCGCCAGCGATGCGTGGGCCAAGTCGATGGAAGCCCAGCTGAACGCCCGCTCCGGTTCACGCTACCGGCAGGTGGGCGGGCGCGCGCTACGGCTGGCTCGCTCGCCCGTCACCGAATCGGCACGGCTGGGCCGGGGCGCGGCGCGGCGCGCGGTCACCTGGCTGGCGTCGCGCGAAAGCCTGCGCCGCCTGATCCTGCCCCGGCTCGCCCGCCATCCCCGGCTGGCGGCCAAAGTAACGGGACTGGTCATGCGGGTCAAGCGTGTGCCCGTCAGCGCCGTGCAGCATGCACGCCAGGCCGCGGTCGATCCGCGCGTGGCCCACTTGCCCGCTTCGGCGCGCAAAGTCTACTTCGATCTCAAGCAACGTCTTTCTGTAAAGTAAGCTCGGAACCTTATGCACATTGTCATCGACCTGGCTGCCTGCCAACGCACCCAAGCAGCCGCCCGCAACGCCATGCTGGACTGGGTAAACGCCTTTCTGGCGCAGGCGCAGGCGCAGTCCCACCTGGTCGAGGTGGTGGTGATGGCGATACCTGGCGACAGCGTCGAAACCGTCCGTTCCGCCCTGGCGCCGCGCCTGGCGGCCGATCGCATCGTGCTGGCCGACTTCGCCGCCGACGCCGATGACAGGGACGGCGGCTGGCTCGACCTGGCTGGCCAGGCAGTGCGCGCAGCCTGGTTCGAAGCGCGCGGCGCCGATGCGATCGTTAGTTTCGGTGACGCGCCCACCCCGGATGGGGAACTGGGCGGCGCCCACCATCTTACCCTCGCCTGGCCCGCGGCCACGGCCGACGCTGACGCCGCCTCGCTGCTGTGGCAGCGGCTGCTGGCGTTGCCACAGCGCGCGTCCGGGCAGGCGGCGCCAGAGGCCCTGCAGCGGCCCAGGCTGGCGTATTTGTCGCCCTTGCCGCCTGAGCGCTCCGGCATCGCCGACTACAGCGCTGAGTTGCTGCCCGAACTGCTGAAGTTTTTCGACATCGAGGTGATCGTCGACCAGGAGCGCGTCGCCAACGCCTGGATCGAGGCGCACCTGCCGATTCGCACGGTGGCGTACTTTGAAGCGCATGCGGCCAGCTACCAGCAAATCCTCTACCATTTTGGCAATTCGCCCATGCACCGCCATATGTTCGGGCTGCTCGAGCGCCATCCGGGCGTGGTTGTGCTGCACGACTTCTACCTGGCGAATCTGCTGCACTATATGCACCACTCGGGATACCGTACGGATGCGTTTCCGCAGGCGCTGTACTATTCGCACGGTTTCGGCGCAATCATGGACAGCGAGCAGTCGGGCGAGAACGCCGCCGTGTGGAAGTATCCCTGCAATAGGGCCGTGCTCGACAACGCTGTCGGCGTCATCGTCCACTCCTGCTTTCCCAGCCAGCTCGCGCGGCTATGGTACGGCGACCAGGCGCCCGCCGCCTGGCGCACCGTCCCCTTGTTACGCGGCATGCCGCCGGAGGCGCCGCTCAGCCGTGAGCAGGCCCGCGCCGGCCTGGGCATCGCTGAAGACGACTTCGTCATCTGTTCGTTCGGCATGCTGGGACCGACCAAGCTCAACGAGCGCCTGCTCGACGCCTGGCAGGCGTCGCCCCTTGCACAGGCGCGCAGCGCCCACCTGATCTTCGTCGGCGAACTGGCCACCGGCAATTACGGCCGCGACCTGCTCGACCGGATTGCCCGCAGCCGCGCCAAAAAACGCATCCGCATCACCGGCTTTGTCAGCCAGGCCCAGTACCATGCCTACCTCGCCGCCACCGATGTCGCGGTACAACTGCGCAGTGAAAGCCGTGGCGAAACTTCGGCTTCGGTGCTCGATTGCCTGCTGTTCGGCGTACCCACCATCGTCAACGCCCACGGCGCCAACCGCGAATTGCCCCCCGATACAGTCTACCTGCTGGAAGACCGCTTCGAGACCGCGGCGCTGACGGAGGCGCTGATGCGACTCAAGGATGAACGCGGCGAACGCGAGCGGCTGCGCCACACCAGCAGCGCCTACGTGCAGGCGGTACACGCGCCGCAGGCCGTGGGCGAAGCGTATCACCGCGCCCTGCTACATTTCGCGCAGAACAGTGCGCATGCGCACTACGAACGCCTGCTAGATCGCGTGGCCGCCATTGAAACAGCGCCCGGCGAGGCGCAACTGGACCGGGTGTCGCTTGCGATTGCCTCGAACCAGCCGCATCATGGACCGCGCCAGCTCCTGATCGACATCTCTGCCATGGTGCAGTCGGACTTGAAGACGGGAATCCAACGGGTGGTGCGCAGCATTCTGACGGCATTGCTGCTCGATTCGCCCCACGGCTATCGCGTCGAACCCGTCTACAGCCCCGGCAATATGCAGCCCTACCGGTATGCGCGCGCGCACATGCAGCACGGTTTGCTGGTTCCCGTGCACGATCTCGACGACAGCCCGGTCGACATCCGCGCAGGGGATATCTTCCTGGGTCTGGATTTGATGATGCATGGGGTGCACCAAAACCGCACCATGCTGCAATCGTTCCGCGACCGCGGCGCCGAGATTTATTTTGTGGTGTTTGACCTACTGCCCTTGTTGCACCCGGAATTTTTCCCGTTCGGGGCAGAGGCCGGATTCGCCGACTGGATGGACACCATCGCAACCGTCTCCACCGGACTGGTAGGTATTTCACGGGCCGTCGCCGACGAGGCGGCCGCGTGGCTGGGCCAGCACCCGCCCCTGCGCCAGCGCCCCCTGAATCTGAGCTACTTCCACTTGGGCGCCGACATCGGCGCCAGCATTCCCAGCAGTGGCATGCCGGACGGCGCCGACATGGTGCTCGAGCGCCTGGCGGCGCGGCCCAGTTTTCTGATGGTCGGCACGGTCGAACCGCGCAAGGGCCATGCCCTGACGCTGGCGGCGTTCGAACGCCTGTGGGCTGCCGGCGTTGAAGCGAACCTGATCATCGTCGGCAAGCACGGCTGGATGGTCGACGCACTGGCAGAACGCCTGAGCAAGCATCCCGAGCAGGGCACGCGCCTGTTCTGGCTGCAAGGCGTATCTGATGAAATGCTGCTCAAGCTTTACCGCGGCAGCAGCGCCCTGCTGGCCGCCTCCGAAGGCGAAGGCTTCGGCCTGCCTCTGATCGAGGCGGCCCAGCATGGCTTGCCGCTGATAGCGCGCTCGCTGCCGGTGTTCAAGGAAGTGGCAGGGGAGCATGCGTTCTACTTCGATGGCGTCGACGCCGAAGAAATGGCGGGCCGTCTGCGGGAATGGCTGGAACTTCTATCGGCAGGCAACATCCCCACCTCCGGCGCCATGCCCTGGCTGACCTGGCGCCAGAGCGCCGAACAACTGGTCGATGTTATTACCGGCAAACAGGTCTACCGCATCCTGGCCCCATCCGCCGGGCCTACCAATACCAGCGCCGGCTGATCCGGCTGACGTTCAGTTGTTTAAGGGCGATGCTGCCCTTGCCCTTAGTCCAGCCGCCCAGGCCGAATGCCAGTTGTATCGGCTTGCCATCGGACTCAAAGAAGTAGTTCACGTGGCTGTCGGCGTAACGCTTGCCCGGTAGGGCGATGGCAAGGGCGCGGCCATGGATCGACAGGTGGGCGGCGTGGCGGTCCGGATCGCTTGCGCTGACGTCGCCATCGACCACCGCTTCGATCCGGTACAAGCCCGGCGGCAAAACCAGGGTGTTCGACACCATGCCGCTGTCCGTGAAGCGGGCGGCGCTGACGCGGTGCTGCGCCAGATCGACATCGGCATCGCCATAGGCCGTAAATTGCAGCTGGTCGATCCGGGTCGTGACCATATAGTCGAGACCGCGCGGATCAAAACGCAGGTATTGGGGCGCCAGGTAAAAGCCCGTGCTGCGCATCACATCGACCACCGATAACTGCTCGCGGCCGCTGATGCGCGGCGCCAGCACAGCGCGCAATATCTCACCCATCGGCGTGATGCTGCCCAGCACCAGGCATAACACCAGCGGCGCAGTGCGCAAGCCACCCGCAGCGCCCGTCACCGCGCGCGCGGCCAGCACAGCCAGCACGCCCAGCGCGGGAATCGAACCACGCATGAGCAGGTCATTGTTGGCGCCCACGGCGAAACAGCACAGCAGCATCAAGGTGGCGGCGGCCAGGGCGATCAAGCCGGCATCCTCGCGCCGGGCCAGCCAGAGGGCGAGGCAAAGGGCGCCGAATTCCAGCACGATGAAAGCGGCCCAGTGGAGGGCACTGAAGTAGCGCGTGGACCAGATCATCGACGCCGGAATGCCACTGGAGCCATCGAGCAGGAAGGCCGCGGCGGCCAGCAACAGCACGGGCCCTGCCACGAGATTGCTACGGCTGAGCAGGACCGGCATACCTTCGCGGGCCAGCGCCCAGCCCACCAGGGGCAGGATACCGATGGCGCAAAATGGGGACCACAGGGCCAATGACGCACCCAATACGAGTACGTGGCGCAAAGCCTGGCGCGGATGCGCCAGGATCAGGAACGCGGCAATCCAGCCAGACAGGGCATGTTGCGGTGTCCAGATAAAATTGGTGAAGCCGGACGCCAGTTCGCCGAACTTGGCCCACCATTCGAAGTGCAGCATGGGTTTTTGTTCGGCGCCAGTGAGGAAATAACCGAGCACGTCCGCGCCGCTGAAGAGCAGGAACACGGCAGGCATCCAGAAGCGACGCGCGAGGCTCAGTTTGCCCGCACCGAAGGCGAGCAGCAGGGCGCAGTACAGTCCCGCCGTGGTCCATGCGAAAATCGCCCAGGGCAGAACAGCCGCGCCAAGCCAGCGCGCCGCCGCCGAAGGCAGCACGTAGTACGCCAGCGAATAGCGCAGGGTGGCCAGGCGATCGTCGAGCGGGATCAAGGGAGGCCAAGTGTTCTGGCGCAGGTCGTTGAACAGGCCGTAATGCTTATACCAGTCGATATTTTCAGCAAACGGCGGCAGCACGCCGCTGAGCCAGGTCGCGATGGCGGCCACCAGCAAAAAAGGCCAGGTGGTGCCCAGCGAAACTGCTGGGCCGGCATTATCCGCGCCCTTGTTCCGGCGCAGGCACCAGAACCAGAAAAGGACAGCCAGCAGCACGGCCGCGCCCACCGGGCGGGGAGAAAACGTCAGCAACACAAGCGCCGCAGGCAGGAACAGGTACAGCAGGCCAGCGCTAAACCAGCGCGGATCGCGCGCGCCATCGTCGGCGATCCAGGGCCCCTGCACATGCTTGCCGAGGGGCCTGACGGATACTGCGTCCATCACGCTCATGCGCTGGCCGAGACGCGGCAGGAAGCGGCGCTCAATTGACGATTTCCCACGACGACAAACCGACGCCGAGCACCCGTCCATCGGGCGAGCCCATCAGCTTCATGGGCGAAATTGCATCGGGCAAGTCCAACACGATGCGCTGGCGGCCATCCGTGCAGGCGGCAGCGGGCACTTTCAGTTCCACCAACTGGTCGGTGGAACTGATGGGGCCACGCCACAGTTCGCCCGTGGCAGCGGAAATGCTGATGGCCTGCTTGTTGAACGGGCGCAGCTTGAGCCGCAACGTGAAACTGGTGCTGGCTGCAAAATATTGCCCGCTATTGCATGGAATGACGAGCGTGGCTCGGTGCCCGTCGCTCCAGACGCCCCAGTTCTCCCGCATACTCCAGCCATCGGCCAGGATGCTGGCGCCGTCGCCTTCCGCACTGGCCAGGTGGATGCCCGGCTTGAGCACTACCAGCAGGCGCTTGCTCACCTCTTCGCCCAGCTTGCTATAGTAAGGCGCGACATGCTTCGCCATGCCCGCATCGATGGCAAGGCGGGCATCGTTGGCGTAGGCGTTGAGCGCCGCCTGGTCAAACAGGCAGGCGGCGGGCGCGATGGCGTCCTGGCGGCCCGGCGCCGGATCGACCAGCATCTTGCTGCAGTCAGGTCCAAGAATGAAGCGTGGCGGCTTGATGTAGACGTTCTCGCCCAGCCCCGAATAGCGCTCGAAAAATATTTCGGCTGGCGGGTTGTAGAGATCGGGAATACGACGCTGCAAGAAGGCAGACCATTTCGACGGCAGCGTATATTGCTCGAACTTGCGAGGATCGTTGACCTTTACCGAAGACCAGCCCAGCCACAGCACCACGGCCAGCGCCGCCCAGCGGCGCAGCCCGGGCGCCGCAAACAGGGCGACGGCGTGCAGGAACAAGGGGAAGCCGAGCGGCAGATACCACAGGGCATAGCGGGCCAGTCCCGGGGTGGCGCCGGAATTGAGGTTGGTGGTGGAGGAATGCGCGTAGAAATTGATCAGCAAGTAAAGCAGCGCAAACGCGCTCCAGCGCAGGTCAGGCCGGCGCGGCGTGGCGCTGTCGGCGCGGCGATTCACCGCAAAGATGGACACCAGCAGCACAAGCAGTCCCAGCGGCCAGTTCGGCAACAGACCCAAGTCGGGGTCGAGGATCCACACATAGAAGGTGGACAGGTTGGCGCCCAAGGCAGCGCCGCCGGCCAGTAGCTGGGGAGTCGGCACACCGAAGCGCAGGAAGTAATAGACCGGATGGGCCAGCACGCCAAGGACGGTGATGACGAGCAGGATGACTTCGGCCAGGGTATAGGTCTGCTTGCGTTGCAGCACAACGCGATAAAACAGGGGAATGCAGGCGACCAGCGCAAAGCTGGGGTTCTGGGTGGAGGCAAGCGCGATGCAGGCAGCCGCGCCAAGATAGCGTTCAGCGCGCATCAGCACCATCGCCGACAGCAACAGGCAGACCGTGAAAAATTCCGTGTGCGCCTTGTCGATGAACCAGAACACGGGTGACACCAGCAGCATCAGGCCTACCGCGATCACGCCCCGCCAGCGGAAATAACGGTAAGCGAGCGTCACCGTCAGCGAGAACAGCAGAAAATGCAGCGCCAGGAAGCCCTGGTGCGCGCTCAGGTGCAGGCCAAGCAGGCCGAGCGACTTGACGCAGAGGAACGCCAGGAAACTGTAGAACCAGAAATGGTTAAAGTCCGACGTCGTGCCCAGGCGCAGGGCAGGGAAAGCATTGGCCAGCTGGTCGCGCGTGACCAGGCCGAGAATCTTGTTGGTGTCGAACAAGGCTTGGTAAGCGTCATAGGCCGCCGGCGTCATCCAGGGCCGATGGCCGGCCTGCCAGGCCTGCACCATGGCGTAGTACTCCGAGCCATCGCCCACCCGCACCGGATGGACCATTCGCCCGACCACGAGGAACAGCAGCAAGGCCGCCGCCAACAGCAACAGCAAGGGACGGTTTTTTTTCAAGAACGGGACAGGAGACATGAAGAAGTTCCGGCAATACGGCCGAGCCGCAAAAATGCCGGCGCGGTGGCGCCGCGCCGACGGGAAACAACCCTTGCGGGTCTAATCAAAACTGATCGACTTGACGGCAAATCCCAGCAGGCGTTCATCGCCCGACAAGCCGAGCGTCTTGGGCGCAATCGCGTCGGGCATGTCGAGCGCGATCTCGAGCTTGCTGCCGGAGGCCACTTGCGGCAAGGCGAAGTCGATCATCCGTCCGGCATCGCCCAGCTTGAACTCGGTGTTGACGACAGTTTGCCCATTGACCAACACGTTCAAACGCTGGGCTTTATGCAATTCGTGCAGGAAGGGCGTCAAGTACAAATGCGCCTGTTGGGTCCCGCCTGCCGAGCAAGTGAACACGGCATGCCGCGCAGCGGTCCAGCGTGCCGTCGTTTCAGGGTCGCCAAAGCCTGTCATCATGGCCGAATCGAGGCGGGCGGCAGCGGAAAAATCGAAGTTGCCGGTACAGCTGCGGGCACGCTGGGTGGCCTCTTTGAGGCACATGGCATCAAGCACCACCATCGCAGCGCCCGGATTGGCCGCGCACTTCGCCCGGCTGAAGCGGGTGCCCTGCCCCGACACGACAATATTGGTATATCGGTTGAAATCGACGACATCGTCAGCTAGCAACAGATCGGTGCCGGCGATATCGCGTGGGGTGTGGGCAATGGCGATCGAGAACATGTAGTTCACCATGCGGGTCTGGCCCTGCAAATCGATGATGAGATTGGCTTTGCCATCGGACGGCTGGGCCATGGTGACATTGCGCAGGGCAATGATCTGCCGCTCCGCCGCAACCACGCTGGAAGTGTCTAACGCCATCTGCCAGCTGGTGGCGGTCAGGAACAGCGCTGCCAGCGCCAGCAGCTCGAGGCAATACTGCACCGCGACCGGCGGCGTGGGGGCGAGCCGCCAGCGGGCCGCGAGCACGCCGATGCCCAGCGCAATATACACAAACAGCAGCGTCATCAAGCCAAACGCATATTTCTTGACGGCGTAGTCGGACCCCAGCTTGAGGTACAGCACCGCGACTTGGACCAGACACAGCAGCGCAGTGGCGCAACCCAGTGCGCCCAGATATTTGAGGGCGGTGCTGCCTGCCTGTCCGGCGCTGCGCTGCCAGTGGCGCAAGGTCAGCAGTCCGCCGGCCATCACCAGTGCGCACAGCCCCAGCATGGCCGCCCGGTTGGGCAGCAGGGGCATGAACAGGTCGCCATTGTTTTCCGCGATCGAGCGCATTGCCGCAAACGAGGGATTGAACAGCACGCTCGCCAAGGCCGCTCCGATACAGGCCACCGCCATGGCCAGCTGGCGCCAGCGGGAGCCGGGCCGCGTGGCCACGTCCAGTGCCGACAATACGCACAGGCAAGCCAGCAGCTCGAGCGCGCCCAGCAGGTGCACCGACGTGAGCACGGCGATGGAAACCACCAGCACCAGGTAGGAGGGCGCCCGGCCATAGCGGGGTTCGAGGGCGACGGCGGCCACCAGCGCGAGCATCATGCCGGCCTGCCCGACCAGCTGGGCGTAGAAGAAATTGCCGATCAACTCGGCGCCATGCATCTGCACGCCCAGCGTGACGGCGTTGAGCAGCGCCAGCGCGGCTAGCAGGGGGACGGCCACCGCGCCGGTGGCGCCGCCTACCGCACCGAGCAGGCGTACCACGCCATACCAGATCAGGGCCAGCGCCACCAGCACGACCAGCTGGATGCCGAGGAAGGTCGATTGAAACAGGGCGCCGATGATGGCCGCCAGGATGTGGCTGAAGCGGGGATAAACGTTCATCTCTCCCAGCGTGGGATCGCCTGGCAGCAGCTGCCACTGTTCGGCAATCCGGAACGCCAGTGCGTAGTGGTGGGCCACGTCCACCGAACCGCTGCCCATGGAATCCATGCGCATCACAACGATGAGTGCGATGACCACCGCGAGCGCAAAGAAATATGCGCGGCGCCAGTTGATGCTGGTGCCGCGGTGGACAGCGTTGCCGGTCACGCCAGGGCTTTCGCTGCGCTGCGCCCTTCGCGGATGGCGTAGTTGGTGCCGCGGTCTTCCGGATAGATCTGCGCCATCGTCGAGATCATGGCGTTGTCAAATGGCGTTTCCTGTCCAGGCACGTATTTCGAGTAATTACGCTCGGTCACCGGCTGGGCGTATTCGGAGCGCCAGACGGCGTATTCGATGACCCAGGACTTGTCCATCTTGGGGAACATGCGCTTCAGGTGCTCGAGGGCGAACTCGAAATATTGCTCGTCCGTGTAGGCCCAGACCGGGTCTTCCACCGCCAGGTAGCGCGACAGGTAAGCGATATGCGAGCCTTTGTAATTTTCCGGCTTGTCGAAGTTGGTGTGCTCGATCACGCCAACGAAGGGAAAGCCGGGATCGTTGACGTTGAGCCAATAGGTTTCAGACAGGCTGTTTTTGAGGCGCAGCACCAGGCACATATTGCCCAGGTAGCGAACGCGGCGCAGCTTGGCCAGCCATTCTTCGCTGGCATTGCCCTGGAACATGTCGGCAATGATAGGGAAGGAAGGCGTGAACAGGAACTTGCCGCCTTCGACAGCACCATGCGTCGTTTTCAGCGCCGTAATGTTGCGGCCGGCGGTTTCCATGCCGGTCACACGGGCGCCGTACCGCACTTCGCCGCCATGCTTGCGCACGCCCTCGGCCAGCGCTTCGGCCAGGCGGCCGAAACCGCCCTTGAAGTAGGCCAGTTCTTCGCCGCCCTTGTCGTTGCGGGTACCGCCGCGCAACACCAGCTTTTTCCACATCCAGACGGCGTTGACGGCCTCGGCGAACACGGAAAATTTGGAGTTGATCAGGGGTTCCCAAACGATCTTGTAGACCTTCTTGCCCGAGAGCTGCTCGAGCCACTCGCGGATGCTCAGGTGCTCGATGGTTTTCCAGTCCTTGATGCGGCGCACCTGGAATACCAGCATGCCCAGGCGGACGCGATCGACCAGCGACAGCGCCTTGAAGCGCAGGAGGTCCATCGGCGTCGACAGTTTCCACATGCGGCCGTTGAAGTACATGCCGGTGCGCGTCGGCAGCAGGATGACGTCGCCCTCCATGCCCAGTTCCTTGACCAGTTCGGGCACGTAGACGTCGTTGTTGAACCAGTGGTGGTAAAACTTTTCCAGCGTCACGCCGTCGCCGAACTCAAAAGTACCGGCCAGGCCGCCAGGGGTGTGATCGGCTTCAAGCACGCAGACGCTCTTGCCCTGCTTGGCCAGGGCGTACGCCGCTGTCAGGCCGGTAAAGCCGCCGCCGACGATCACTACATCATATTTATTCATGGTTTGCTAACTTGGTTATGTATAGGGGAAATGGCAGAGGCCTGGCGGGCCGAACGGAACAGGCCCGGGCGCGACAGAATGGCCAAGGCGCCAGCCAGGCTGGTCGGCACCCATAAAGCCAGGTGGGCCAGTACGGCGAAACTGCCGGCCTGGGCGGTGGTACCGCCGACCAGGGAAATGGCGGTGAAAGCTGCAAGGTGAAATGGTCCCACGTAGCCGGGCGACGATGGCACCAGGGTCGACAGCGTGGCGATCGACATCACCAGCAGCGCCATCGAAGGCGTGGCGGGCAGGCCGAACCCAAGCAGAACAAAATAAAACAGACCGGATTCGCCAACCCACACCAGCATCGAAATCAGCAGTGTGAGCAGCAGAACCCGGGGCCGCGACATGCCCTGGAATCCCGCAAAAAGGTCGGCGATAGCGCCGAGGGCAGACTGGGCGCGGCCTGAGGTTCCGCTGCGGGTGGACCAGGCGCGCAACAGGCGCGCCACCGCTCCGCTGAACAGGAAGCAGGCGGCCAGCGCAATGCCGCCGACAATGGCCATGGTCAGCGCCGATTCGGTGATCATGGGCGGCACCGCCGCGGTGCGGATGGCAAACAGGCCGATGGCGAGGCAGCACAGCAGGGTCATCAGGTCGATCAGGCGCTCCATCACCAGGCTGCTGGCAGCCGTTGCCTTGCCTACCCCCATCGCGACCGGAAAGACAAAGGCCCGCACCACGTCGCCCAGGCGAAGCGGCAGCACGTTATTGAGGGCGATCGAGCCGAGAAAAGGTGCGGCGCAATTGCCGAAACTGACCGGCGCTCCGGCCGTTCCCAGCAGGATCGACCAGCGCAAGATGCGAAGGGCGTAGCCCGCCGCCAGGAAGGCAATCGCCGCCACGAGGTAGGGCCACTGGAACTGGCGTAGTGCATTGAGGACATCGGCCAGATTGACCTTGCTTGCGATGACGACGATACAGAGAACCGTGACCGCCGCGCCGATGGCGTGCTTGAGCCAGCCCCGCTCGCGGCGCGCTGCCGTTTCGCTCATCGGTCAGCCCATACGCGCCATGGCGCCTTGCCGGCAGCCCACAGGGCCTCCAGCTCACGTTTGTCGCGCAGCGTGTCGCAAGGTTGCCAGAAGCCCGTGTGGTGAAACGCCGACAGCTGGCCGTCGCGGGCCAGGTTGGCCAGCGGCGCGCGCTCCCACGAGGTGCTGTCGTCGTCAATGTAATCGATTGCCTTTGGCTCGAGCACGAAGAAGCCACCGTTGATCCAGCCAATTTCATCGCTGGGCTTTTCCTCGAAGCTGGTGACCTGGTTGCCGCCATCGATATTGAGCACACCGAAACGGCCAGGCGGCTGCACGGCGGCCACCGTGGCCAGTTTGCCGTGCGCGCGGTGCTGGGCAAGTTCGGCGGTGATGTCGATGTTGGACAGGCCGTCGCCGTAGGTCATGCAAAACGTTTCGTTGTCGAGATAAGGAGCAACCCGTTTCAGCCGGCCGCCCGTCATCGTCTCCGGGCCCGTGTCGACCAGGGTGATGCGCCAGTCTTCCGATTGGCTGTTGAGGATGGTGTGTTCGCCCGTGCGCAGGTCGATGCGCATGTCGGACAGGTGGCGGTAGTAATTGAAGAAGAATTCCTTGATGACGTAGCCCTTGTAGCCGAGGCAAACGACGAAATCGTTGATGCCATGGTGGGCGTAGGTCTGCATGATGTGCCACAGCAAAGGCTTGCCGCCCACTTCCACCATCGGTTTGGGTTTGGTGTCCGATTCCTCGGAAATGCGTGTGCCGAGACCACCGGCGAGAATCACTGCTTTCATGGTATGCCCTTGATTAAAGTTTGAGTTCGGATGCGTCGAAATTCAGGTTTTGCTGGACGATTGCCACGGGCTCGGCCCGCACGACCAGATAGATGCGCAAAAGATATTCGCCGATGATGCCAAGGAAAAAGGAATTCAAACCAATACCGAACAGCACGAGGATGTGGATACTCGCCAGGCCGCGCGGCAACTCCGGATGGAACAGGCGCAGCACAAGGTAGTACAGGGCGCCAATCACGCTGACGGCCAGAATGCTCAGACCAAGGAAGGACGCGGCGCGCAATGGCACCACCGAATGGTTCAGCACCGCCGTCAGACCCAGCTGGACCAGCCGCTTGACGTTGAACTTGCTCTCTCCGGCGACGCGCGCATCGCGGTCGTAGGCCACGCCCGTCTGGTTGAAGCCGAGGCCGGCAATCATGCCGCGCAAATACGGATTCGACGTGCGCATCTTGGCCACCGCTTCGATCACCTTGCGGTCGATCAGGCGGAAGTCGCCCACGTCGCGAGGGATCGGGTGCTCGCTGATCTTGTCGATGAACCAGTAGCCGAGCCGACGGAAAGTACGCAAGCCCCATGACTCGGGACGCTTGCGGCGGATCCCGTAGATGACGTGGTAGCCCTTCTGCCACAGGTCGAAGAATTCATCGAGCATTTCCGGCGGATCCTGCAGGTCGGCGTCGATCTGCATCACCGCCTCGCCCCGGGTGTGAAGGTAATTGGCGAGAATGGAGCGCTGGAAGCCCACGTTCTTGGAAAACCGGATGGCGCGCACGCGCGGATCGCGCTCTGCCAACTCGGCCAGCAGGTCCCAGGTGTTGTCGTCAGAATGGTTGTCCGAAAAGACAAACTCGAGATCGCACTTGGGACGCATCTTTTCGCCCAGCGCGTGCAGGCGCGCATACAAGGCCGCGATATTGCCAGACTCGTTGAGCACCGGAATGGTGATCGAGATCAGGGGACGGCGCATGGGCGCCACCGGTGCGGGGGCCTCTGGAGCAGCGTTGACAGTCGAAGAAAGGCTGCTAGACATAAGCGCTGAGATAGTTGATGACGGATGGAATGGCTGGCCGGAAGGCGCCCTGCTCGAGCGCCGAATGGGGCTGGAAGACGGCGCCGTAGTTTTCCTCGGCCGGTTCGGGACGGGCGCCCAGTCGTAGCAGTTCGGGCATGCCGAAGGCATCGAACACACCGATGGCAAGGTCGCGCAAACTGAGCGGCTGGCCGGAACTGAGATCGAATACGCCGCGTGCCCCGGCCGCGCACAGGGCGGCGACGGCGCGCGCTTCGTCCTGCACGTGGTGGTACTCGCGCAACTGGCGGCCGGAGGTCATCTCGAACGGCGTGCGCTGGCGCAGGCTGCTGAGCAGCTGGCCGAGAAACATGAAGGGGCTCGGCTCGCCCACGCCGTACAAGGTGTGGACGCGAATGTGAATCAGGGGCTGGCTCGCCGCTGCGCGGTCCACAATATGGGACAAGGCAACCTTGCTGCGGACATAGGGATTGGGATTGGCCTGCAAGGTTTCCATTACCGTGCCAAAGGTCACCACGGAAACGTCGCGGCCAGCGGCCGCCTCAATGATATGGGCCGGCAGGTCAACGTTGACCTTTGCGTGCTCGGACGGGGGCAGCGCCGGGTCGAGCAGTCCGGACGCGACCAGGATCGTGTCGCCCGGTTTTGCGTGAGCGTCCAGGAAGCTGCCAGCGGCAACAGCGCCGCCCGCTTCGCCCCAGTGTTGGTAGTCGCCGCGCTCGAGACTAAGCGCAGTGTCAGGGCCAAATTGATCGGCGAGCGCCCGCCCCAGTCGGCCACGCGCTCCAACAATGAATTTCATTACTTGACACCCGCACGCCAGGCGTTGATCTGGCGAAGGGTAATCTCGCGGGCTGCCGCGGGATCGCGGTAATAATCGCGATACCATGCCGCAGTGTGTTCCACGACCTGTGGCGTATTCCATACAGGAATCCACCCAAGCTGATTGCGCGCCAGCGAACTGTCGAGCGCCAGGGCGCCCGCTTCGGGCAAGGGATTGTCCATGAATTCGAGCGCCGGACGCTGCCAGTGCGAACTCATCATTTCAAGAACCGTGCGCACCGAGTGCTGCTCGGGGTCTTGCGGACCGAGGTTCCAGGCCCGGGCATAGCGGCCAGGCTGTTCGGAAATAAGTCCGGCCATCAGCATCAGGTAGCCGTGCACCAGCGCCAGCACGTGCTGCCAGGGCCGGGTCGCATCGGGATAGCGCAGGGTCATGGGCGTGCCATTGACGACCGAACGCACGAAATCGGGAATCAGGCGATCTTCGGACCAATCGCCGCCGCCGATGATATTGCCGCCGCGCGCGATGGCAATCGCCGGCCCCTCGCCGTTGGCAAATGGATAAGAGGCGGCGTAGCTCTGGATGATCATTTCCGCGGCAGCCTTGGAGGCGCTGTACGGATCCTTCCCGCCGAGGGGATCGTTCTCCCGGTAGGGCCATTCCCACTCGTTGTTCTTGTATACCTTATCGGTCGTGATGCACACGACCCCGCGCACGCTCTTGCTATGGCGAGCCGCCTCGAGCAGGTTGGCCGTGCCCTGGGCATTGACGTTGAAGGTCGACAGCGGTTCGCGATACGAACGACGCACCAGCGGCTGGGCCGCAAGGTGCAGGATCAGGTCCGGCTCGAAGGCGGCGATGGCGCCACGTAGCTTGTTGGCGTCGCAGATATCGCCAATGACGGTGTCGAATTCGCGCTCCAGGGCCACAGCGCTGAACATCGACGGGGTGGTCTCGGGCGCCAGCGAGTAGCCCTGAACCTGCGCGCCGATGGCCTTCAGCCAGAGGCCCGCCCAGCCGCCCGTGAAGCCGGTGGTGCCGGTAACAAAGATCTTCTTTCCGCTCAGTGCGGCTTCAAACGGGAGGCTTGTTGTCATTTGGCTATTATTGATTCTTTGGACGCCGGATGATACCAGATGGATGATTTGACGCCAACTGCCGGGCGTCGGTTCCGCGCACTGCGCGCGCCTTGGCGCTGCATCAGGATTTTGGCGATCCGCCCAACAAAAAAGCCACTTTCGGCTTCGATTTCGTGCTTGCCGAGACAGGCGTTTCGGCACGCAGGGGCGCTGTGCCGCTCGGCTCATACGGCTTCAGGAACCACGGATCAACCTTCTCCCGCCGCGGCATCGCGCCTGGCGCACGCGCCGGCCGTTCGCTGCTGCGTGGCCCCGCCTCGCCTTCCGGGCGGCGCGGCCGCGCTTCCGTGCTGCGCTCGCCGCGGGGCCCGCGTTCCTCGCGTCCGCGCGGACCGCCGCGCTCGCCGTAGGTGGACGATGCGCCTGGCGTAAAGCCGAGCAGTTCGCCCTTGGTGATGTTCTGCTTGATCAGCTTTTCAATGTCGACCAGCAGGCGCTCGTCCTTGTCCGAATACACGGAGACCGCGTCGCCCGAGGCGCCCGCACGCCCAGTGCGACCAATCCTGTGGACGTAGTCTTCGGCGTTGTAAGGCAGGTCGTAATTGATGACGCACGGCAGGTCGGTGATGTCGAGGCCGCGGGCGGCCACGTCGGTTGCGACCAGCACTTCGATTTCACCCTGCTTGAACGCTTCGAGGGCGGCCATGCGCTCCTGCTGGGTCTTGTCGCCGTGGATGGCGGAGGCCTTGATGCCGCTTTGTTCCAGGTGGCGGGCCAGTTTGGAGGCGCCGATCTTGGTGTTGGAGAAAACGATGACCTGTTTGAGTTCGCGCTGGCGGATGATGTATTCCACCACTTCCACCTTCTGCGATTCCGGCACCTTGTAGACCACCTGGGTGACCTTGTCGGCGGTGGCGTTGCTGCGCGCGACTTCGATGGTGACCGGGTTGTTGAGGAAACTGGCGGCCAGCTTTTTGATCTCTTGCGAGAAGGTGGCCGAGAACATCAGGTTCTGGCGCTGCTTCGGCAGCATGTTGATGATGCGCTGCAGGTCGGGCAGGAAGCCCATGTCGAGCATGCGGTCCGCTTCGTCCATCACCAGCATCTGCACCTGGCCCAGGCTGACGTTCTTCTGTTCAACGTGGTCAAGCAGGCGGCCTGGCGTGGCGATGACGATTTCAACGCCGCCGCGCAGGATCACCGTTTGCGGCTTCATGTCCATGCCGCCGAACACGACGGTCGAGCGCAGCGGGGTGTGCTTGGCGTAGGCCTTGACGTTTTCCGCCACCTGCACCGCCAGTTCGCGCGTGGGGGTGAGGATCAGGGCGCGCACGGGGTGGCGCGCGGGCGACATGCTGGGGTTGGCGTGGGCCAGCAGCAACTGGATGATGGGCAGCGAGAAGCCGGCGGTTTTACCGGTGCCGGTCTGGGCCGCGCCCATCACGTCGCGGCCTTGCAGCACGACGGGGATGGCCTGGGCCTGGATCGGCGTCGGCGTGGTGTAGCCCTGGTCGGACAGGGCGCGCTGGATGCGCGCATCGAGGCCGAACTGGTCGAAGCGGATCAGTTCAGCCGGGGCGTCGGCGGCGGCAGGCGCGGGCGCGGGCGCGGCTGCGGGCTCTGCGGGCTCGACGGCTTCAGGCGCGGCGGCTGCCACGGCGGTCAATGTAACTGGATCGGGGGAAGTGCTTGCGTCGGTGTCGGGCATCAGGTCGGTCGGCGCGGCAGGCGCCTGCTTTCATCTATCAGTGTTCGTCGATCGGGGAGTGGCGCGGCGGCAGCGCCTGGACGCGCGAGCGGTGCGGGCAGCATTGCCGCTGTAACGTCGCGGTGTAACGTCGCGTAACGTGCAGCAAGCCAGCAGCGCCGTAAGCAGACGCGGCGGCATTAGCCAGGGCGGCGCCTTTTTACAGACCCACCACGATACCCTAATTTGCCCATACTGTATATGGGAGAGGGCGCGCCGGCCTTGCTGGCGCTTGTCAAGTTAATATGTTTTCCTCGTCGTGGGCATGCAACATGGATGTTCCCCCGCCGCGCTATTTATTGACATGCAACATCGATGGCGGCACAGTACCGTTGTTCTGGTTGCAACGCCGCACGGCGTCGTTGACGCCTCGTCTTCGCCTGGATACCAATGCTTCCCCTGCCCCGTCTGCGCCCAAACACCGCGCCGCGCCTCGCCTTGCTCTACAGCGTCATGCTCTGCCTGCTGCTCGCCTGCGGGTTCGCCGGCGCCACGCCGACGTCTGAACTGCGCTTCAAGCGGCTCGGCTCGCTCGACGCCGATGATCTGTCGATCCTGTCGATGCTGCAGGACCGCCAGGGGTTCATCTGGATCGGCACCCACAGCGGCGGCCTGTACCGCTACAACGGCTACCAGGCCGTCAAGTACACCCACGACACGCGCGCCCCCAACAGCCTGCCGAACGACCGGGTCGGCGCCCTGTTCGAAGATCCGCAGGGACGGGTATG
This sequence comes from Massilia sp., assembly GCA_045810505.1. Classification (GTDB taxonomy): domain Bacteria; phylum Pseudomonadota; class Gammaproteobacteria; order Burkholderiales; family Burkholderiaceae_D; genus JAFCUW01. Next base: position 49 of record JBJMVV010000226.1, on the reverse strand, counting down.
GGCCGGCACCCAGGATGGCCTGGCCCGCTTCAATCCGGAAACGGCCGAT
>JBJMVV010000225.1:0-12162 GCA_045810505.1 Massilia sp. | reverse complement strand
TCCATGTACGCGTCCGTCAGGCCCCTGAAATCCACCCACAGGTGCGACATCTGGTGGATGAACAGGGGGCCGGCATACAGGTAATCGATGCCGTAGACGCTCTTCCACTCATAGGTCGCGGTCCAGGCCGCGTAGCAGGCGGGGTCGATGGGAAAGGTCGGCGAACCCAGCGCCAGGAGATACAGGATCAGCGCTTCATCGTAGCCTTGCCAGTGCCATTGTAGAAAGCCGGTTTCGGGTCGCCAGCCGTGGCAGATGAGGCTGGCGCCGGCCATGATCCATTGCCAGTTGGCGCGCTGGTACAACTGCGCGCCGAGGCGGCGGATCTCCCCTTCGTCCGCGCTGTCGCCATCAAAATACTGGGCCGCAACAAGCACGCCAGCCAGCAGCAGGCCCGTGTCGATGCTGGAGAGCTCGCACTGCCAGGCGCGCCGGCCCGTGTCCATGTCGAGGAAGTGATAATAAAAACCCTGGTAGCCGGTGGCAGTGGGGCTGGCGCTCTGCTCGCTGCCGGCGAAAAACCGCAGCGCCGCCAGCGTCAGCGCGCAGGCGTGAGCGCGCGTCATCAGCCGCTGTTCGACGCCGATGGGATAGATGGTGAGCGCCATGCCGACCGCGGCAATGCTGGCTGGCCAGCCGGGCGCCGTCTTGTCGCGCACCAGGCCGTTGGCGGGATTGACCTCGCGCAGAAAATAGGCGAACGAATCGACCTGCACGCTGCCCAACAAGTTCCGGTAGCCGGCATCGCCCGTCACGCCGCCGCCCACCACGCCGCCGCCCACCACGCCGCCACCCATTATGCCGCCACCCATTATGCCGCCACCCATTCAATGCGCAGCTGATTGACCGACTGCGGCGCCAGGGTCGCTTCAATGCGAACCCCGCCATCGGCCTCGCTGAACGCCAGCGGCTCGAACACCGGTTCGGCCGCCCCCTGCAATTGCGCCACCTGGGCCGGCGACAGGTAGTCCGGCGCGCCCCAATCGCGCCACAGGCCGGCAGGGTTGGCATGCGCCGCGTCGATGCGGGCGATGGCGACCGCCCGCGCGCGCATGCCCGCGGGCGCCTGCAGGTTCAGCACCAGTGGCGCCGGATCGATGGGATGGCGCGGCATCGCCTGGTTAATGGCGAGCACGTGGCTGGCGCTCGCGGCAGCATCGCAGGCGCCCACCCAGACGGCCATGGTGGGATGCGTCTGCGGCAGGGGATGGTATCCCTTGCCCAGTCTGGCCAGCATGGCAAAGGCGTGGTAAATCGGTTTTTTGATGCCGTGCAGGTTCATCAGGCCGAAGCCGCCGTGGAAAGGCAGGCTGGGAAAATAGTTCTCTTCAAAGATGTCGGTGAACGTCCAGTAGCTGTAGGCCTCGACGACATCGTCCACGCCCAGCAAAATGCGCACGGCCAGCGCCGCCGCCTCGGCGCTGTCGTGCAACGGGTCGCGCGGATTGGAGGTGATGTTCCACTCGGTGTACAGCAGCGGCTTGCCGGCGGTCGCCTCGCGGGCGACCAGGGCGTGCTGGCGCATCACGTCCAGCGGCGCGTGTTCCAGCTGGGTGATGGTGTCGGCGCCGATTTCGCCGAAGGCATCGGTCGGGTAATAATGGGTGCTGATGAAGTCCGGCGGCAGGTCTTGCGCGGCGCAAAAAGCCTGGAACTCGGGGATCCACGCATTGCCGGCGGTGGCCGGACCGCCTACGCGCAGGCGCGCATCGACGCCCTTGATGGCGCGCGCGGAGGCGGCATACATCTCGAAATACTGCTGCTGGCTGCCCTTCCAGAAGGCGTCCAGGTTGGGTTCGTTCCAGACTTCAAAATACCACTGCGCCACTTCCTCGATGCCATAACGCTCGACCCAGTGCGCCGCCAGCCGCCGCATCAATTCCGCCCATTGTTCGAGATGGCGCGGCGGCGTGACGTTGCCCTTGTAATGAAACACGATGTCATCGCCCGAGGACAGGGCCGAGGGCATGAAGGAGAGTTCGACGATGGGCCGCATGCCGATCGAGAGCAAAAAGTCGAAAATCTGGTCGGCGTTGAAGAAAGAATAGACGAACTGATTGCTCTGGCAGATCAGAGTGCCCATGTCATCGTCGAGCAGCCCGTGGAATCGTACATACTTGAAGCCCAGTTCGGCGCTGGCGCTACGCAGTTGGGCTTGCCAGTCGGCGCGCAGGGCCAGGGTGGCGTGGCCGCTGCCCACGCACAGGCGCCAGGGATGGCGCAAGGGGACGGCGGGGTCGTTCAGGTCGCAATGCAAGGTGGTGCTCATGCTGGTCCATGTCAGATGTTCGAATGGACTCTAGCACCGGCTTGTGCGCGCCGATGTACGGCAGCGAACGCAACGCTGCGCGCGGGCGATCGGCGACGATGCGCGCTTGATGACGTCAATACAGCGCGCCGGGGCCGGGAGAACGCTTATTTCTTGGCCAGGGTCGCGCTGAGAAAATCGACAAAGCCCCGCACCCGCAGCGACAGATGGCGCGCATGGGGATACAGCAGATAAAACGGGCGCGAGGTGCCGCCGTGCTGCTTGAGCAGTTCGACCAGGTCGCCATTGGCCAGGTCGCGCTCGACGATGAAGCGGTAAGTCTGGGCGATGCCGGCCCCGGCGCGCGCCAGGGTGACGATGCCGAGCACATCTTCGGCGCAGGTGTAGCCGCCGCGGGTGGCGACTTCGACCCGCTCGCCATCGACCATGAAGGGCCAGGAAATCTTGCGGCCGGTGCTGGGCAGGTCGAATTGGATGCAATCGTGCTCCTGCAAATCGTCCAGGGTGCGCGGGGTGCCGGCGCGGCGCAGATACGAGGGCGCCGCCACCAGCACCATTTCGGCGTCTTCCAGTTTGCGCGCAATGAGCGAGGAGTCGGCCGGATCGCGCCCGCGGATCACCATGTCGAAGCCTTCGCCGGCGAAGTCGATATTGCGATTGCTGATGTGCGCTTCCACCGTCACGTTCGGGTTCAGGCCGCGAAATTGCGCCAGCAGGGGCAAGACGCGGAAGTGGGCGTAGGGCGTGGGCATGCTGATGCGCAAGGGGCCGGATGGCGCCGTCTGGGCGCCCGTCACTTCCCGTTCGGCCTCGACCAACTGCGCCAGCGCCAGGCGGCACTGGTCGTAATACAGTTTTCCGCCGTCCGTGAGGCGGATGTGCCGCGTGGTCCGCACGAACAGGCGCACGCCCAGGCGCGCTTCCAGGCGGCCGACCGAGCGGCTGACCGCCGCTGGTGTCACCCCGGCGCTGGTGGCCGCCGCCGTAAAACTGGACAGCTCTGCTGCCAGGCAAAACAGCTCGATGCTTCCCAGTTGCATGTCGTCGAAGTGTCGTTTCATGCCTGCATATTACATGATGTATCAAGTCAAATGCCCGGCAGCCCGTTTATCAAGCTGTACCGTGGGCCTATATTGGTTGCTCACACACACCCACTGGAGCACTCCATGAACACCAATACCAAGAAAACCGTGATCGTCACCGGCGCCTCGAGCGGCATTGGCTTCGCCATCGCCAAGGCTTACCTGGACCGCGGCTACAACGTCGTCGGCAATGCCCGCACCATGGACCGCCTGACCGAAGCTGCCGCGCAACTGGGCAATCCCGCCAATTTCCTGCCCGTCGCCGGCGACATCTCCAAGGCGGCCACCGCCAAAGAGCTGTTCGAGAAAGCCATTGCCGCGTTCGGCAAGGTCGACATCCTGATCAACAACGCCGGCATTTTCATTGCCAAGCCGACCGCCGATTACACGGAAGAAGAGCTCGACACCATCGTCAATACCAACCTGAAGGGCTTTTTCTACCCTTCGCAACAAGCTGCCGTGCACATGGCGAAAAACGGCCAGGGCCATATCGTGACGATCAGCGCCAGCATCGCCATGCAGCCGAACGTCAAGGTCCCGGCCCTGCTGCCCGTGCTGATCAAAGGCGGCCTGAACAGCGCCACCCGCGGCCTGGCCATTGAACTGGCCAAATCGGGTGTGAAAGTCAACGCCGTCGCGCCTGGCATCATCATGACCCCGATGCACCCGACCGACAAGGAAACCATGGACTTCCTGTCGCAACTGGCCCCGAACGGTGCCGTCGGCAACACCGACGATGTCGTCAACGCAATCATGTACCTGACCGACTCCAGCTTCACCAGCGGCACCGTGCTGCCGGTCGATGGCGGCGGTTCGGCTGGCACCTGGTAATTCAAACTTGTCACAGAGGAGTTTTCTCATGCCATACGTAAATATCCGCGTCACCGACGAAGGTGTCACCAAGGAACAAAAACTGGCCCTGATCGAAGGCGCCACCGACCTGCTCAGCCGCGTGCTGAACAAGGATCCGGCCACCACCTTCGTCATCATCGATGAAGTCGATACGGACAACTGGGGCCTCGATCGTGAAAACATCACGACCCGCCGCGCCCGCGCCGCCGCCAGCGGAGAAAAGAAATGAAGCTGATCTACGTGGCTGACCCCATGTGCTCGTGGTGCTACGGCTTCGGCAAGGAAATGACCGCCTTCACGGCGGCCCATCCCGAACTGGCACTGGAAATCGTGGTCGGCGGCGTGCGCGCCGGCGCCACCGATCTGCTCGACGATGCTGGCAAGCAGTTCCGCCTGGGCCACTGGGCCCGGGTGGAAGAAAACAGCGGCCTGCCGTTCAACCGCGACGCCTTCAAGGGCCTGAAGAACTTCGTCTACGACACCGAGCCGGTATGCCGCGCTGTCGTAGCGGCGCGCCAGCTGGCGCCCGAAGCGGACTTGCTGGCCGTGTTCCGCGCCTTGCAGCATGGCTTTTATGCTGACGGCCGCGACACGACTGACGGCCTGGTGCTTTCTGAAATCGCTGTCGCAGCCCTGGCCAAACAGGGCAAGGCCGTGACGGTGCCGGATTTCTACGAGAACTGGAAATCGGCCGCCACCATCGGCGCCACCCAGGCCGACTTCGGCCGCGCCCGTGCAATGGGCGTGCGCAGCTTCCCTGCCCTGTTGCTGCAGACGGGCGGCCGCCTGATCGAGTTGAGCCCCGGCTATACTCACGCCGCCGAGCTCGAAGCGCGGCTGAAGACGATCCTGCCGAAGCTGGCAGCGTAAGTCGATGTAGTGTCCACGCCAGCCGTCCACCTGCCCGGGTCGACGGCTGGTGGTCCTTTATTTTTCGGAGAATTTGCATGATGCGTGACCAGACTGCCATGAAAGCACCCTCGCCCGCGATCCTGCTGGCGACCAGCTTTGCCTTCATCATCGTCCAGCTCGATGTCACCATCGTCAACGTGGCCCTGCCCAGCATCGGGCAGACACTGGGCGCCGGTGTCGCCGCCCTGCAATGGGTGATTGATGCCTACACGCTCGGCTTCGCCGTGCTGCTGCTGGCGGCCGGGGCCATGGGCGACCGCTTCGGGCCGCGCCACGTCTTTCTCTCCGGCTTTGTCCTGTTTGCCCTGACATCCGTTGCCTGCGCCCTCGCGCCGACGGCGCTGGCGCTCAATATCGCGCGCGCCCTGCAAGGAGTGGGCGCGGCCCTTCTTGTGCCTAGCTCGCTGGCCATCCTCAACAGCGCCTACGCGCACGACAAGAAGCGCCTGGCCAAGGCAATCGGCTGGTGGACCGCGGCCGGCGGCGTCTCGATTGCCGCCGGTCCCGTGGTGGGCGGCCTGCTGGTGGCCAGCGCCGGCTGGAGCAGCATTTTCTGGGTCAACATACCGATCTGCATCGCCGGATTTTTCCTGACCCGCGCCGTGGTGCCGGTGGTCCCTTCCCTGCAGGCCAAACACCCTGCCCGACCCTTCGACCTGTGGGGCCAGTTGCTGTCCGTGGTGGCGCTGACCGCCTTCATCGGCGCCATCATCGAGGTCGGTGCGCTCGGCTGGTCGAGCCTGTTGTTGCAGTGCGCCGTCATCGTCGCCGTGGTCGCCTTTGCCGCCTTCCTGCTGGTCGAAAGCCGCGTGGCCGCCCCCATGCTGCCCCTGACGCTGTTTCACAGCCGCGCTTTCTCGGGGGCGGTGCTGTTTGGCGTGCTGGTCAATTTTGCCTACTACGGCGTGATTTTCGTGCTCAGCCTGTACCTGCAGAAGGCGCGCCACTTTACTGTGATTGAAGCGGGCATCACCTTTCTGCCGCTGACCGCCACCTTTATTTTTTCGAACATCGCCAGCGGCTGGGTCTCGGGGCGCTACGGCGTGCGCCTGCCGATGATCGTCGGCGGCGTCATCGCCGCGCTCGGTTATGGACTGCTTGGCTTGCGCGGCATCTCCAGCACCGCCAGCGCCCTCGACATGCTGCCGGGCCTGGCCCTGATCCCCGCCGGCATGGGCCTCGCGGTGCCGGCCATGACCACCTCGATCCTGGGCAGCGTGCAGCGCGAACTGGCAGGCACCGCCTCGGCAGTCCTGAACGCCGCCCGCCAGGTCGGGGGCGCGGCTGGTGTGGCCGTCTATGGCGCACTGGCTGCTGGCGCGACCAGCGCCGCGATCATTGGCGGCGTGCGCACCACCCTGGTCTGGTCGACCGTACTGCTCTTGAGCGCGGCCCTGCTGGCGCTGTGGTGCGCACCGCGCCGCGACCCTGCCCATCACCATTAATTTTCATCCATAAAAGGAGTCCACCATGTCCGCCTACGTCGTCTTCATCCGCGAAAAAACCACCGATCCCGTCGAACTGCAACAGTACGCCGAGCTGGCTGTCGCCGCCCGCGCCGGCCACGACATCAGCCGGGTCGCCTTCTATGGTCCCATGGAGGTGCTGGAAGGCCCGCCTGCCGAAGGCGTCGCCATCGTGCGCTTCCCCGACATGGCCGCCGCCCGCGCCTGGTACGACAGCCCGGCCTACAAGGCTGCCCGCGAGCACCGCCACAAGGGCGCCACCTTCCGCATGCTGCTGGTGGAAGGCAGCGACGTCGCGGCCCCGTAAAGGCGCTGAACTACTGTATGTCCAGCCTGCCATACGCGCCGTGCGCTTCGTCGCCCGGCCCGGCCGTATAGAACAGGGTGGTGACCGGCTGGGCGCTGACCCCGTTGCCGAAGGCCAGGCCCCACAGGCCGTCAATCACGACGGGGTTGCCATCGGCCTTGCTGAGCGCGCCCATCCAGGCGCCCGTGTTGGGATCGAAGGCATTGATCTTGCCGTCACCGAAGTTGCCGACCAAAATCGCGTTGCTGAAAGTGCCCAGGTTGGCGGGCGCCTGCGTCAAGCCCCACGGGGCATTGAGCACCCCGCCGCTGGTCAGTTCCTTGATGTAATTGCCTGAGGTATCGAACAAAGCGACAACGCCGAATCCGGCGCCCTTGGATTCGTCGGTGGCGCCGGTCGCGCGGCGGGCGTAGGCGACATACAGTTTGTCGCCAATGGCCTGGATATTGAAGGGCGCGTAGCCTGTCGGCAGATTGGGATCACGGAAACTGCCCGCCAGGCTGACCTTGGCGAAGTTGCCGTCGAAGACATCGATGGCGCCGTTGCGGAAGTCCGCTGCGTACAGGAAGTTGGCCGCGCCCACCTTGCCGATGGCCAGGCCCTTGTAGACCGGCCCGGTTCCGCCGCCATCGACCACCGTGATCGATGCAGTGCGATTGACGGCCGGCGACCAGCCCGAGACGGTGCCCGCTTCGCCGACAAAGATAAAGGCGGCTGCGCCCGTCACGCCGTTTTGCGTCACCTTGAAATCAGTTGAACTGTTGAAGACGATGCCGGTCGGATGGGCTGCCCCGGCCGTGCCTGCCGGGATGCCGACCACCAGCGTCTGCGGCACGCCATTGCCGTCGTACAGGGTCGAGCTGTTGCTGCCATTGTTGTTGACCCAGACAAAGCCGGTCGGATTGAAAGCGATGCCCCAGGCGTTGACCAGTTTGGCGTCGGTATGCGCCGCGCCCGTGCCGTCCGATACGAGCGCCGTGCTGGCGAACTTGCTTGCGGTGGCGACCGGCACCGTCGGCACCGGTGGCGCCGGCGTGGGTGCAGGACTGTTGCTCGCCCCCCCGCCGCCGTAGCTGCCTCCACCGCAAGAAATGACGCCTGCCATGACGGCGCCAAGCACCCCTGCAGTGAGCGCCTGCCGCGCAAATAAATGGTGTTTCATGATGTCTCCTTGAAAGTCATCGGCTTCGGGAACGGCTACTGACCGTATATGCCCGCCGGCTTCAAAAAGGTTCATGCAGCGTTTGTCGTGGGCGCTCTCAGAAGGCCACGCTGGCGCTCAGGGCCAGCGCACGCGGCGCCGGCAGCCGGTCGGTGGCGCCCGCGCCGATCCGCCGGCGCGCCAGCCAGGCCAGCTGGACATTCCAGTCGCCCTGGTCGAACGATAGCGCCAGGCGCGTGTCAAGCCGGTCGCGCTGCTGCGCGGCGGCGCCCGCCAGGCCGTGCAGCCAGCCCAGGTGGGCCAGCAGCTTGAAGCGCTCGCCCAGGGGACGAAAGCCATTGGTTTCCGCATACAGGGTATGGCCGCCCTCGCCGTAGTAGGCAGGCGACCAGGACAGGCGGGCGCTGAGGCGGTCGAACGCGATGCCCGTGTACAGCTCGCTGTAACTGTAAGCGCCGGCGCCGCGGAACTGGTGGCGGATGACGCCGGCGTCAACGCTGGCGCCGTTCGCCAGGCGGCGGGCCAGTCCGCCGTAGGCTGACAGTTCGGTGACGCCGGCGTTTCCCGCCAGCGACAAGCCGGGCGCAGCATGCACGCCGGCGTAGGCGCCGTCGGCGCCATCCCAGTCGGCGCTGGCTTGCACGGTCGGCCCGCCGTCAGATAAAGGCACGCCACGCGCCACGGTTTGCGAGGATAGCGTGGCGCCGAGGGCGATGCCGGCGTGGACGGCAGCGGAACATGGGGCAAGCAAGAAGAAAGCAGCGAGACGCCGCCATGGTGCACGCTTCAGCGCGCGGCGGCAGTGGCGGAGGAAGGACTGGCGGGAGTGGAAGTGGCAGGACATAGGCATGCACAAGCTCGGCTGAGACGTCCTATCGTGGCGCAAGCGTCGATATTACCAGTCCCGCCGCCCGGGCCCGCCAGTGCAGCAAGCGCCCGCGTGCCGCCGCGCTTTTCAACGATGCCGGCGCGCAGTTGCGCCGGCGATGCATTCGGCGAAAGTTCCAGCATCAGCGCCAGCAAACCGCTGACGTGGGCGGCCGCGTAGGAGCTGCCGCTGACCAGCCCCCAGCGCATGCCGGGCAGGCTGGTGGGGATGTCGGCGCCGGGCGCGGCCAGCATGGCGCCGCCGCGCGTCAGCTGCCCTTCCGCGCCGACCGCGAGCACGCCGGGATGCGAAGCGGGAAACGCGCCATCGGCATGCAGCGCATCGGCGGCCGCGACCACGCTCATGCCACGCCTGAGCGCGGCATCGAGCAGAGCTTGCAGCAAGGGGTCGGGCGGCCCGCCCAGGCTGAGATTGATGATGTTCGCCTGGTGCGTCAGCGCAAAATTCAAGGCCTTGCCAAGCGTAAAAGTGTTGCAGCGCGTATCGGTGGCGCGTTCGCCCCAGCAGGCCCGCAAGACCATCAGTTTCGCGGCCGGCGCGACGCCGGCGATGCCGACTCCGTTGTTCTCGCGCGCCACGATGATGCCGGCCACGGCCGTGCCATGCGGCTCGGGCTGCATTGGTCCCCGCTCGACGAAATCGACGGCGGTCTCGATCTGGCCGGTCAGGTCGGGATGGCTGGCGTCGACGGCGCTGTCGATCAGCGCCACCCGCACGCCGCGGCCCCGGCTCGATTTGTGCAGATCAGAAATGTGCCAGCTGCGCGCGGCGGGCTGCAGCGCCAGCAGGGGGTCGCCGCCGTCGAGGCCGTGAAATTCGTTCACCGGCTGGGCCCACAGCACGCCCTCGTCGCGCGCCAGATCAGCCAGCGCCTGCTGAAGCTTGCCGTCGCTCGCCTGCATGACATAGCAGTCGACGCCGATCGCCGGCATCGGCCAGCTGTCGACCAGGCGCAGGCCGTGGCGACCGGCCACTGCCTCGGCCGCGCGGCGGCGCATGGCCTTGCCCGTGTCGTTCGGGTAGGCGGCGCCGTAGCCGTCCGGATGAAAATGCTGGGGCGGCATGCGCAGCATCACCAGCAATTGCGGGGCGCTTGCCGCCGTTGCGGGCTGGGCGGGATCGGCCGGCAGCGCCGGCTGAACGACTACCGCCAGCAGCGCGGCCAGTACCGCACACAGCAGGCGCCGCAGTACGTTCATGGCGCCGGCCCGCCCAGCGTCTCGGCCAGCACCACGGCGCGCTCGCGGCGCAGCGCCTGCAGCACGGCGCGGCTGTCGCCACCGGGTGCCGACAGCACGAACGCACCCTGGGCGGTGGGGCCGTCCTTGATGCGGGCGCCGCTCTCTTGCAGGATGCGGCGCATTTCCGCTTCCGTGGTGTCGGCGCGGAACTGGATCACCAGTTCGCCACTGCGCGCGCCCCCGGCGCCCAAGGCACGGTAGTCTGCCGGCGGGGCCAATCTAAAGGGACTGAGTAGCAGCATGGCCAGCACGGCCAGCGCCACGGCCTGTCCGCCGGCCAGCCACGCCAGCCAGGGCCGTTCCAGGCGGCGCCACCAGGGCAGCTGTGCCGGGGGCGCTTCCAGTCTCGGCAGCATGCGCGCGAGGGCCGCATCCACATCAAGCTGCCCCGGCGGCAGCGGCATCGCCTGCTGCAATTGCCGCTGCCAGGCAAGATCGTCGCGGCAGGCGGCGCATTCCTGCAGGTGGCGCTCGACCAGCGCCTGCTCGTCGTCGGCCAGCGTGCCCGTGAGCGACCACGGCAGCAAGGGGGCGACGGTGCCGTGCCGGGCAGCCGCATCGCCCGGGATCGTTGGATGGAGGTTCATCGCTCAGTTTCCTTCAAGTCGGCCAGCAGCACCCGCAAGCGCCGGCGCGCGTGGAACATCCGGGTTTTTACTGTATTGACGGGGCAATCCAGGATGGCCGCGATGTCGCTGTAATCGAGATGATGCTGGTACGTGAGGCAGACCACGGCGCGCTGCACGGCCGGCAGCAGCGCCAGGGCCGCGCCGACCGTGTCGCGCATCTCGTGCAGGGCAAACAGCCGCTCCGGCGCCCCTGTCCCATCATCCTCGAGCGCCTCGAAATCGGCCTCCTCCGGTGGATCGACGCCCCGAAACGCTTTTTTGGCTGTCCTGAATGCAATGGCAAAAATCCAGGTTGAGACCTTGCAGCTGGCGTCAAAACTGTCCGCCTTGCGCCAGACCACGTGCATGGCATCGTTGATGACCTCCTCGACCAGGCTGCGGTCGCGCGTCAGGCTGCCCAAAAACCTTTCCAGGCGGGGAAAATAGCTGCGGTAGAGCGTTTCAAACGCAGGGCGCCGCCCGGCCGCCACCTGGGCCAGCAGTTGCCGGTCCCCGGTGTCGCGGTCGTCCCGCCTGTTGCCGCCTGCGTCCTCCCTTGCGTCCCGTGCATGCATACCTGTCCCCGTTCACGGTAGATGCCCGTTTCAGCGCAAAAGGTTCATACCGTGCGGGACATGATGCCACGGCTGGCTCAGTGCGGTCCGCGCAGGGCCGGATCGGACTGGCGGGCGCCAAATTGTTCGAGGATGCCGGCGGCGCGCACCATGGCGCCGTCATCGTCGCCCGTGTCGACGGTGACGATGCATTGGCTGGAGGGCCGGGGATCGGCGTAGGTGCGCTGGTAGCTGTCGTCGCCGCCCGCGCCGGGCGGATTGCCGACATGCGGGTTCCCGACATAAAAATTGCCGGCAACGGCGCCGGCCTCGTCGCCGGTCACGCTCATGCTGACGGCATCGGCGCCAAAGCCGGCCGCCAGCATGGCCTCGCGCGCATGTTGCGCCTGTTCAACGTTGTCGAAGATCCGGACGACGGTATGGTTCATGGCAAGTCTCCCCTGGTGGAAGCACTTGGACAGCGGATGCGGCCGGAAATTCCCGTGGTCGCGCCAGCCGCTAGCGTTGCGGCGCGCTCGCTTTGGGGCGATGCAATTGTTGCCGCGCGAGCTTTCTTTCGACGGCCCGTTCGAAGCGCCGCTTCTGGTCGTCCGTGATCAGTTCCAGCGGCGGCACTGCCTGGGGCTTGCGCTCGGCGTCCACCGCCACCATCGTGAAATAGCAACTGTTGGCGTGCCTGACCTGACGCTGCTGGATGTTTTCCGTCACCACCCGGATGCCCACTTCCATCGAACTGGTGCCGGTGTAATTGACGGAAGCAAGAAAGGTCACCAGTTCGCCCACATGGATCGGCTGCAGG
>JBJMVV010000224.1:0-3804 GCA_045810505.1 Massilia sp. | reverse complement strand
GAGGGCCGGCCGCTCACCACCATCGAACTGGCGCCGCTCACCGAGGACCAGGTGGGCGAGCTGCTGGCCGACGCGCTGCGGGTCGACGGCGCCGCCTGCGCCGCGCTGGCGGCCCTGTGCCACCGCAAGACAGGCGGCAATCCATTTTTCCTGAACCAGTTTTTGCAGGCCATGGCCGAGCAGGGCATTGTCCGCTATGACAGCGCGGTCGATGCCTGGCGCTGGGACCTGGGCGCGATTGCCGCTGCACTGCCCACCGATAATGTGGGCGACCTGCTGGCCGCGAAAATCGCCCGTCTGCCGGAGCCGGCGCGCACCCTGCTGCAACTGGGCGCCTCGATCGGCAGCCGCTTCGAGCTGGCGACCCTGGCGGTGGTGGCGCAACTGGCGCCGGCCCGGGCGCAGGCGGTGCTGTGGCCTGCGCTGGAAGCGGGCCTGGTGCAGCCACTCGACGGGCGCTACAAGTACGTCAGCGAGGACGGGGTGAGCGCCGGCGTGGCCTATCGCTTCCTGCACGACCGGGTGCAGCAGGCCGCCTACCTGCAGGCAGCGCCGGAACTGCGCGCGGCCAACCATCTAAGCATCGGGCGCCTGCTGCTGGCCCACGCCAGTCCGGCGGAACGCGCAGCGACCCTGTTCGCCATCGTCGAGCAGATGAACGCGGGCCGCGCCCTGATTACTGATCCCGCGGAACGGCTCGAACTGGCCCGTCTGAATGGCATGGCCGCCGCCAGGGCGCGTTCGTCGGCCGCCTTCAACGCAGCGCTGGCGCACTACGATATCGGACTGACCCTGCTGCCCGCGCGCTGGCAGCCGCTGCCCGAACAGCATGGCCTGTGGTTCGAGCTGGCGCTGGGCGCAGCGGAAGCGGCCTACCTGTGCGGCGACCCGGCGGCCGCGGATGCGATCTATCCGAAAGTGCGCGCATATTGCCAGGACCGGCTGGAGCACGTGCGCTGCATCGCCGTGCAAGCGCACCAGTACCAGCTGCAGGGCCGCCTGCTGGAGGCCATCGCCGTGCAGCGCGAAGGATTGTCGCTGCTCGGCTATGACATGCCCGCCGACGCTGCCGAACTGACGGTGCTGGCCGAGCGCCAGTTCGACGCGCTGGCGGCGCTGCGCTGCACGCGCGAGCCGGCCGCCATCGACGCCCTGGTGGCGGCCGACGAGATGCGCGATCCGGCCGCGGTGGCGGCCATGCAGCTGATGCAGGGGCTGTGGATGGCCGGCTATTACGCCGGCCAGCAAGCCCTGTGCATGATGATGATCATGTCGATGACGCGCCTGTCGATTGAACAGGGCAGCAGCGATTTCACGGCGGTCGGCTACGTCGGCTTTGCGATGATGCAGGTCGTCAAGGGCGTCGACGCGCAGCAGGCTTACAGCTTTGGCGCCATGGCCAACCGGCTGGCGCGCAGCCGGGCCAATCTGCAGACCCGCACCTTGAGCGCCTTGATGTTCGGCGCCGCCGTCAGCCACTGGACCCGGCCCCTGCGCGATTCGGACGCCTGCTACGACGAGGCGCTGGGCTGGGCGCTGGAAATCGGCGATTTTGTCCAGGTCGGCGTGGTGGTGGCGGTGCGCGCCACCGACCGGGTGGCGCTTGGCGCCTACCTGCCAGAACTGATGGAGACGGTGCAGCGCGATATTGCCCTGATGCGCGCCAACGGCCAGCACGCCATGGCCGACTGCTGCGTGGCCGCCGCCGTGCAGCCGATCGGCCAGCTGATGGGGGAGGAGGGCGCTCCGTTCGACGAGGCAGCTTTCCTCGCCCGCTATGGCGACTCCGCGCTTTACCAGGCCTACTACCTGCAGGGCCAGATCCGCGCCGCCTACCTGCTCGATCGGCCCGATGCGCAGGCGCTGGCGCTGCGGCTGGACCTGGTCACGCGCATGATGCGGGGGCAGGCCAAGGTGCACGAGTCGACCTTTTACGCCACGCTGATCTGGCTGCGCGCGCTGCGCGGCGAGCCCGATGGGGCGCAGCGGTCGGCCATCGAGGCGCGTCTTGCGTCCCTTATCGACAGCCTGGCCGCATGGGCCGTCGATGCCAGCGACAGCCTGGCCTGCCGGCTGGCGCTGGTGCGCGCCGAACAGGCGCGTAACGCAGGCGACGTCGCCACCGCCATGCGCGCCTACCAGCAGGCGGCCGAGCAGGCGGGCGTGGATGGTTTCATCAATATCCAGGCCCTGGCGCTGGAACTGGCGGCGCAGTTCTGGCAGACGCAGGGCCAGCCCAAGGTCGCCGCCGTGTTTCTGGACGACGCCATTGCGCGCTACCGCCAGTGGGGTGCGCTGGCGAAGGTGGCGGCCCTGCAGGCGCAGCGGGCGGCGCAATCGACCCACGGCGCCGCCACCATCAGCCACAATTCCGTGCATGGCGTCGCTTCACTGGCGCGCGCTGCCGGCAATCAGACGCTCGACCTGGCGTCGCTGTTCAAGGCCGCGCAGGCGCTGGGCAACGAGGTAGGGCTGGGCGCTGTGCTGGCCAGACTGATCGCCATCGTGCGCGAAAACTCCGGCGCCCAGATTGCGCGCTTGCTGCTGCGCCATGCGGACGGCTGGCGGCTCGAGGCCGACATGGACATCGATGGCGCGGCGACCGTGCTGACAGGCCGCGGCATTGACATTGACGCCGGCCCGGACGCCGATTGCGCTGCGGGTCCCGCTTTGATCTTGCCCCTGTCCGTGCTGCGCTATGTGCTGCGCAGCGGCGACGCCGTCATCGAAGCGCGCATCGGCAGGGCGCCCCTGTTTTGCGCCGACCCTTATGTGGCGGGCAGCGCAGCGCAATCGGTGATGTGCCTGCCGATCCGCCAGGGCGGCCGCATCGACGGCCTGCTATACCTGGAAAACCGCCTGGTGGCGGGCTGCTTCACGCAGGAGCGGGTGGAATTGATGCGCATGCTGGGCGCACAGGCCATGATCTCCATCGCCCACGCGCGCATGCACGACGGCCTGGAAGCGCGCGTGGCCGAACGCACGGCGCAGCTGGAAGAGGCTAACCGCAAGCTGGCGATGCTGTCGGTGACGGACTCGCTGACCAGCCTGGCCAACCGGCGCCATTTCGACGAGGTGTTGCGGCGCGAGTGGGCCCGTTGTCAGCGGGCCGGCCAGCCGATTGCCGTCATCATGCTCGACATCGATCACTTTAAAAAATTCAATGACCACTATGGCCACCAGGCGGGCGACGCCTGCCTGACTGCAGTGGCCGCGGCCCTGCAGGCGAGCCTGCACCGTCCGGGCGACCTGGTGGCCCGCTACGGTGGCGAGGAATTCTGCGTGGTGCTGCCGGAATCCGGCGGCGAACACGCCGCCCTGGTGGGAGAACATCTGCGCGCGGCAGTGGCGGCCCTGGCGCTGGTCCATGCGGGCGCACCCGAAGGCCTTGTCAGCATCAGCGTGGGGGCGGCAAGCGCCCTGGCCTCGCCGCTGATGGCTGCCGATGGCCTGCTGCGAGCAGCTGATGGCGCCTTGTATGACGCCAAGGCGGCAGGACGCAACCGGGTCGTGCTGGCTGGCCTTTAGCCCATACCTTGTTCTGCGCTGAGCGTGCGCAGGGCCGGGTGGCCCCGCCCGCAGCTCCAAGCTTGCCATTCAGGCATCAATTCGCCCGCCATCGTGTATCCCAAAAGCAACAAATCGAGCCGTATTGCACCTTTCGACATTGTTTCCGTGTGGAACTAGGTATATTGGCACGTTCTCAAAAACACAAAAACAAGAAGTTCTCCAAACAACCTGGCTGAAGTTCGCCAACGACAACGGATATCCTGTGAACGCAATCAACCGCAACAACATCTACCT
>JBJMVV010000223.1:0-3988 GCA_045810505.1 Massilia sp. | reverse complement strand
TTTGCCCTGGCGCTGCCCGCCACCGCGCTGCGCCTTGAATGGCTGGGCGCCGCTTTTGTCAGCGTGATCCGCCTGCTGGTGGGACCGATCCTGTTTTTCGCCGTGGTGGGCTCGCTGGCCCGCATCGGTAGCCTGCGCCGCGCGGGCGCGCTGACCATCAAGGCCCTGTTGCTGTTTGAGCTATTGTCCCTGCTGGCGCTGTTGACGGGCATGGCAGCGGCTCTGTGGCTGCAGCCGGGCGCCGGCGTGCACCTGGCCGCCGCTGCGGCGGGCCCCGGAGCGCCGACCCTGCGCGCCACCGTGACAGCCGCCCTGCTGCATAACAGTCTGCTGCAGGTGCTCGCCGCCGCCATCGTCACGGGCGGCGCCATCGCACTGGCGGGACCGCGCGCGGCGCCCCTGCTGCAGTTGTGCGAGCGCTGCGCTGCCGGCCTGTTTGCCGTGCTGCGGGTGCTGCTGCTGGCTGCACCGCTGGCCGCATTTGGCGCGATTGCCTTTGCCGTGGCGACCTATGGCGCGGCCGCCATGCTGCCGCTGGCAAAACTGCTGGGATGCCTGTATGGCGCTTCGCTGTGGTTTATTCTGGTGGCGCTGGGCGCACTGGCTGCGGCCAGCGGGGTGCGGCTGGGCGCCCTGGTCAAGCGCATCAAGGAAGAACTGCTGCTGGTGGTGGCCACCGCCTCATCGACGGCAGCCATGCCGCGCCTGATCGACAAGCTGGCCGATGCGGGCTGCCCGCGCCCACTCGCCGGCCTCGTCATCCCGCTGGGGTTTTCATTCAATTTGAATGGCAGCGCGATCTACATCGGCCTGTGCCTGCTGTTTCTGGCCCAGGCCTGCGACATCGATTTGAGCGCGGCGCAGTTGGCGCCCGTGCTGGCGGTGGCCATCGTCACCTCGAAAGCGGCCAGCGGGGTGGCCGGATCGGCATTCGTGACCCTCGCTGCGACCCTGGCCGCCGTGCCGGGCATTCCGCCGGCCGCCCTGGTCTACATCGTCGGCATCGAACGCCTGCTCAAGTGCCGGCCGCTCACCAATGTGATCGGCAACGCGGTGGCCTGCCTGGCCCTGTGCGCCTGGAGCGGGCGGCTCGACCGCGCGGCCTTGCGCGCGGCCGGCCTGGCGTCACGGCCGTGAGCGGCGCCGCGCCAGCGCCAGCACGCCCAGGCCCAGCGCCAGGGTCGGCAAGGTTGCCGGCGCGGGCACCGCAAAGCCCAGCTGGCGGGCCGCGATGGTTTGCAGCGTCAAGGCGTTCGCTTGCGAGATGCCGAGATCGCGCGCGGCGATTTCAGCGCCCCCCAGCGAGCGGGGATTGAGGCCCGTGATGGTCCCGAACTGCACCAGCGCGTCGAGGTAGGAGCCGTATTTGCTGGCGTGCAGATAGTCGTCCCACCACAGGTTCATGCTGCTGGCGTCGTTGGGCACGAACACGCCATTGGCATCGTAAAAGCCGGTGGTCTTGACGGCGCCCGTGTCGAGCGCGATCTGGAAGGCGTCGCCGGCGCCGATCACACCGGCGAAATGACCGTTGGCGCTCGCTTCGCCGTAGATGGAATCGTGCAGGTCCTTGGTCATCGCGGCCAGGGTGTTGTAATACAGCGTCGCCGGCGAGCCGGCAACGGGAATCGGGCTGCCGGTGGGGCTGCTGGTATCGGGCGTCGTGTTCAGGTGGGCGAACACCATGTCGGGACGGGCCCAGGTTTCGGTCAGATACACCTTGGCGTTGGGGTTGGCGTTGGCATTGGCGCCGATGCTGCGCACCTGGTTGCAGGCCGAGACGCTGCCGCCGGCCAGCTGGCAGTTGGCCAGGCCGCCGTACATGGCCGTCTCCGTGTAGCTTTGCGCCGCGCCGTTATGAATGAACTGTTCGATCTTGTCGGCGTAGGCGCGGAACTGCAGGGGATTGGCGTTCTTGCCGGAGCCATACGGCAGCGATGCATCGCTCTGCTCCTGCAGCACGACGGCGTCCCATTTTTGCGACGCGATATTGCCGCGCAAATCCCACGCCGCGTTGGCCGTGTTAAGGAAGTGGCCGCGCAGGGAAGCGGCATTGCGCGCCGAAATCGAGACGTCGTAATCGAGCCCTTTTTCCACCGTAAACTGCTTGAAGATGCCGGCGATGCCGCCCCAGGGGTGGGGCTCCCAGGGATTCGAGCCGGTCGAACTGGCTGCGTTGAAGGCAGCCGTCAGGTCGTGCACATTGGCCGCGTTGTAGCTCATGACGGGATCGACCCGGCCGAAGGTGTAGCTGTTGCCGACGAAAAGAATCTCGATGGGGGCGGCGCTGGCGCCAGTGCTGGCCAGGGCGGCCGCGGCGAGGACAAGGGGGCGAATGATGGACATGGAGGTCTCCGGTTTGATAGGTGCCGCCGGTGATGTCCCGGCGTTAGGCCCATCGTATAACGCCCCTTGCAATAAGTATAATATCCGTGCAGTGCCCTCCCGATACTTTAAAAATATGGATGAGGCGGCGAGGCTTTGCTATGCTGCCCTTCTGTTCATTCCAGGATGGTTCATGAAACACGCTTCGCTCGCTCTCGCCTGCCTCCTGGTCGCCGCCGGTGCGCTGGCCCAGGACCAGGCCGCCCCTTCCAGCGTCGACGGGCAGCGCCTGCTCGACGACGTACGCACCCTGGCCGCGCCGTCCTTCGAAGGCCGCGCCACCGGCACGGCGGGCAACCGCAAGGCCGCCGCCTTTATCGCGCAGCGCTTCTCTGACCTGGGCTTGCTGCCATTCGGCGCCGGCTACGCCCAGCCCTTCAAGATCGGCGCCATCGACGCCGTCAACTACGTCGGCTTCATCAAGGGCGCCGCCACGCCCGAGCGCTTTCTCGTCGTCTCGGCGCACTACGACCACCTGGGCATCAAGAACGGCAAGCTGTATCCGGGCGCGGACGACAATGCCTCCGGTGTGGCGGCGATGCTGGCCGTGGCGGCGTATTTCAAGGCCCATCCGCCCGCGCACACGGTGGTGTTCGCGGCGTTTGATGGCGAGGAAATCGGCCTGCGCGGCGCGCACGCCTTTGTCTCTGCGCTGCCGTTTAAAAAATCGCAGCTGGCGCTGGAGATCAATTTCGACATGGTCAGCCACAACGACCGCAACGAGATTTACGCGGCCGGCACGCGCTACACCAGGGCGCTGATTCCCGTGGTGACGGCAGCGGCGGCCCGCCACACCGTCAACGTCAAGCTGGGGCACGACGAGGGCGAAGGCGAAGAAAACTGGACGGATGCGTCGGACCACGGCCCCTTTCACGAGGCGGGCGTGCCCTTCCTGTACTTCGGAGTGGAAGACCACCCGGATTACCACAAGCCGGGCGACACCTTTGAACACATCAACCAGCCCTTCTTCACGGAAGTGGCCAAGCTGCTGGTCGATGTGGCCGCAACGGCGGACAAGGCAGTGCAGTAATCAGCGGCGGCCGTACATCATCAGTTCGGCCAGCAGCATGCGCCCCGGCGCAAACGCGTCGATGGCGCCCAGGCCCAGGCCCAGCAGCGCTTGCAGCGGGCCCGTGCCGGCGAACACGCGCGCCATGGTGTCGGTCAGTCCGATGGTGAGCTTGCGGTCGGTCTGGCGGGCGCTATTAAACGCCAGCAGCTGATCGGGCGTGGCGGCCACGGCCAGCAGGCGCGCCAGCACTGTGGCGTCGCGCAGGCCCAGGTTGAGTCCCTGGCCGGCGACCGGGTGCAGTGTTTGCGCGGCGTTGCCGATGGCGACCGTGCGGGCCGTGCTGGCCGCGTCGGCGTTCAGGCCAAGCGGGTACGTGGCCCGTTTCGATACTTTGGTAAATCGCCCGAGCCGCGCGCCGAACATGGCGTCGAGCTCCTGTAAAAATGCGGTGTCGTCCAGCGCCAGCAGTTCAGCGGCGCGGGCGGGGCGGGCGCACCAGACCAGGGCGTACTGCAGGCCGTCGCTGCCTTCCTGGGGCAGCAGGGCCAGCGGGCCTTCATCGGTAAAACGTTCAAAGGCGCGGTGGGCGATCGG
>JBJMVV010000222.1:0-16838 GCA_045810505.1 Massilia sp. | reverse complement strand
GGACATGTCGCCGTGGCGCCTGTCGGCCGTCGTCAACTACCGCGCGCCTCTCAAGAACGTGCTTTTCAAGGATGATCCCGAAGGCTGCGCCTCCCACTTCGCCAACGGCAGCGACGCCCCCAACGGCTGCCGCATCGCCTCGTTCACCACGCTCGACCTGACCGGCCGCTGGACAACCGGTCCCAACAGCGAATGGTTCGCCAGCATCCAGAACGTGTTCGACAAGGTGGCGCCGATCGACCCGCTGACCTATGGGCAGGCGGCGTTCAATCCGCTCGATTACAGTGGGGCTGTGGGGCGCTTCCTTTCTGTGGGGTTCCGGCACAAGTTTTGAACACACAAAAGTACACACCTACTTTTGTGTGGACTGAATGGAGAGCACCTTGGGACGACCAAACAAGAGTGAAGAGCCACTCTTGTTTGGGGATGGTCAGGTGGATTTGCCCGGCGGAGCCGGGCAACTTCGGGGACGCAAATTCGAGGGTATGCGAGCTTCGCCGCGATGATGGACTGCAGTTTTGGCGAGCTTTTTTTTTGCGGCTGTCTGCAGTATCGGGGACTGGCCGGGCCACGAATGGCGCCGGAGGGCAGCTGCATGCAGCTGCGTCCCCGTTTTTTCGCTACGCGGCGTCTGCGATAGCCAGGCGGGGCTCAGTGGCTGTGTGCCGGGTGCCGCGTAGTGCGCTGTGTGCTGGGGTGCTAGAGGCTGTGGCATAGCCTGGTTGGGCATTGTCGAGCTTGAAGACGGAGACGAGGCGGGCGAGGCTGGCGGCCTGGTCTTGGAGGGACTCGGCGGAGGCGGCGGCTTCTTCGACCAGGGCGGCGTTTTGCTGGGTGGTTTGGTCCATCTGGCTGATCGCCTGGTTCACTTCCTCGATACCGGTGCTTTGTTCGGCACTGGCCACGCGGATTTCGGCGATGATGGTTGTGACGCTTTGCACACTGGCGAGGATCTCGTGCATCGTCTCGCCGGCCTTTGCCACCAGCGTGCTGCCGACGCCGACATTGGCGACGGAGTCGTCGATCAGGGCCTTGATTTCTTTTGCGGCGCCGGCCGAACGCTGGGCCAGCGAGCGCACTTCGGAGGCGACGACGGCGAAGCCGCGGCCCTGCTCGCCGGCGCGGGCGGCTTCCACTGCGGCGTTCAGGGCGAGGATATTGGTCTGGAAGGCGATGCTGTCGATCACGCTGATGATATCGACAATCTTTTTGGACGACGCATTGATCGAGCCCATGGTGGAGACGACCTGCGCCACCACGTCGCCGCCGCGGCGCGCCACGCCCGATGCGGATTCGGCGAGCGCGTTGGCCTGCAGGGCGTTGTCCGCGTTCTGGCGCACGGTCGCGGTGAGTTCTTCCATCGACGAGGCGGTTTCCTCCAGGGCGCTGGCCTGCTCTTCGGTGCGGCTCGACAGGTCAAGATTGCCCGCGGCAATCTCGCGTGAAGCCGTGCCGATGCTGTCGGTGGCGGTGCGCACGTTGCCGACCATGGCGGCAAGGCTGCTGTTCATGGTACGCAGCGCGGCGTACAGGCGGGTGATCTCGTCGCGCCCGCCGGCTTCGATATTCGAGGTCAGATCGCCGGCGGCAACGCGCTCGGCGATGGAGACTGCTTCGTGCAAGGGGCCGGCGATGGTGCGGGTAATCAGCCAGGCGAAGGCGGCGCCCACTGCAATGGCCAGCACGCTCACGACCAGGGTGATCTGCTTGAGTTGCAAGTCGCGCGCGGCAGCCTCGGTCAGCACGGCCTTGGTGGTGGCATTGGCGTGCTCGACCAACTGGTCCATCTCGGCCAGCGCCGCCTGGTTCAGCGGGTCGATCTGGGTGATGATGGTCTTGATGGCGCCCTCGCCGTCGAAGGCAAGCGCCTGGTCGAGGGCTTGCTTGAACGGCTTTTGCAGGGCGGCGTCAATCCGTGCAATTTCGGCCAGGCGCTGCTGCTCCGCACTTCCCAGCGGCATCGCCAACAGCGCGCCGCGCGCCGTGTCATAGCGGACCTGCAAGTCCTTCAGGCGCCCTTGTTCCTTTTGCATGGCGGCGACATCGCTTTGCAAGCCGATATTGCGGATCGCGATGCCACTCTGCAGTTGCGCACTCTTCATCGTCGCCACCAGCACAGTCTTACGATTGGCCGCTTCTGCGCCCGCGCTCATACGGTCGCGATTGGCATTGCCCAGCACCGTATTAATCAGCACGACAACCGCCAACAGCGCCAGCAGTGTCCCGAAGCCGGCAGCCAGTCGGGCGCCGATCCTCATATTGCGCAAGTACATTTATTTTTGCCCTGAGATAAGATTTTGGGTATTCTATATTGATGCAAGGCAAAACAATCATGTCTTGTACCCGACTTCGGTCATATTCGAGCCAAGTGTGGCGTTTCGGCTACTCATTGTTAGTTAGTCAGCCAGCGCCGACACCTTGCTCAGGCAATCACGGGTTTTACACGCAAAGGATTTACATGAAAGCATTATTCCGCACCCTCGCCGTCGCCGTCGCCCTCGTGGCAGCGCCCGCCTTCGCCGCTGACAAGGGCAACCAGGCTGAAGCCACCGCCATGGTCAAGAAAGCCGTCGCCTATCTGAAGGCCAACGGCAAGGACAAGACGCTGGCCGAAGTATCGAACAACAAAGGCCAGTTCATCGACCGTGACCTGTACATCTCCGTGTACGACCTGAACGGCACCGTGCTCGCGCACGGCACCAACGCCAAACTGATCGGCAAAGACGTCTCGGCCCTGAAAGACGCCGACGGCAAAGAGTTCATCAAGGACATCCTCGCCAAGGCCAAGTCCGGCGGCAAAGGCACCTCCGACTACAAGTGGTCGAACCCTGTGACCAAGGAAATCCAGGCCAAGACCGTCTACTTCGAAAAGTCCGACGACCTCGTCTTCTCTAGCGGTTATTACAAATAAGCACACAAAAGTGAGCCCCTACTTTTGTGTGGACTGAAGTGACTGAACCTTAAACCAACACACAAAAGTACAGACCTACTTTTGTGTGGACTGAATGGAGAAGACCTTGTGACGACCAAACAAAAGTGAAGGGCTACTTTTGTTTGGGGATGGTCAGGTAAATTTGCCCGGCAAAGCCGGGCAAATTCGGGGGACGCAACCCCGATTCATGCATGCTTCGCCGCGATGATGGGCTTGGTAGTGTGCAAAAAGTAAAGCTTACCGCATGAATGCGGTTGTCGCGGGATTGCGAGTTTGCACATACTGCAAGCTGTTCAATGCAACTATTCGCGGCACCCATGCAGGATCGGCTGTTCCCTTTCGAATCGCTTGCAGAAACTGACGGACCACCGCCCCAACCTGGCCCATCATGTCTCTGGTTGGCGTATTCAAAAAGCACACAAAAGTGGGACGCTACTTTTGCTTAGGAATGGTCAGGCAAATTCGCCCGGCGGAGCCGGTCAAATTCAGAAACGCAACCCCGTCTCGCGATTGCTTCGCCTCGATGATGGACTCTGCAGTATGCAAAAAGTAGAGTTCACCACATCAATCCGCTTTTCAAGGCTCCGCAGTCCCAGCATGCCGGGCCGCCACCTCGACTTTCTCTCAGAGACGCCCTTAGCCCATCGGCTGATCGCTTGCGATCGCCTGCAGTAACAGTCAAACCACCATCCCAGCCCATCATCGCGGCGAAGTTCGCATGAATCGGGGTTGCGTAAACTAAAAAATCCTTGGCTTCGCCAAGGATTTTTCCCGTTCAACCAGAACAAAAGTGGCTCTTCACTTTTGTTCTGGGCGTTTAAGGTTTCGACACTTCTTGCCCAAACAAAAGTAGGTTTTTACTTTTGTTTGCTCGTTTGAGGTTTCGACACTTCTTGCCCAAACAAAAGTAGGTTTTCACTTTTGTTTGATTGTTCAAGGTTTCGACACTTCTCGCCCAAACAAAAGTAGGTTTTCACTTTTGTTTGATACTACGCCGTGCCGCCCACAGTAACTTCCTCGATCCGCAGGGTCGGTTGGCCCACACCGACGGGCACGCTTTGGCCTTCCTTGCCGCACACGCCGACGCCGGAGTCGAGGCGCATGTCGTTGCCGATCATGGAGACGCGGTTGAGGACGTCGGGGCCGTTGCCGATCAGGGTGGCGCCCTTGACGGGGTAGGTGACTTTGCCGTTTTCGATCATGTAGGCTTCGCTGGCGGAGAAGACGAATTTGCCGTTGGTGATGTCGACCTGGCCACCGCCGAAGTTGACGGCGTAGAGGCCGTTTTTGACGGAGGCGAGGATTTCAGCGGGGTCCTTGTCGCCTGCCAGCATGTAGGTGTTGGTCATGCGGGGCATCGGCAGGTGGGCGAAGGATTCGCGGCGGGCGTTGCCGGTCACGGGCATTTTCATCAGGCGGGCGTTCATGGTGTCCTGGATGTAGCCGCGCAGGATGCCGTCTTCGATCAGGGTGGTGCACTGGGTCGGGTTGCCCTCGTCGTCCATGTTGAGCGAACCGCGGCGGTCCTGCAGGGTGCCGTCGTCGACCACGGTCACGCCCTTGGCGGCGACGCGCTCGCCGATGCGGCCGGAGAAGGCGGAGGAACCCTTGCGGTTGAAGTCGCCTTCGAGGCCGTGGCCGATGGCTTCGTGCAGCAGCACGCCGGGCCAGCCGGGTCCGAGCACGATGGTCATGGGGCCGGCCGGTGCGGGGCGGGCGTCGAGGTTGACGACGGCGGCCTGCACGGCTTCGGCGGCGTACTGGTCCAGCACGGCGTCGCTGAAGTAGCCGTAGTTGTAGCGTCCGCCACCGCCGGAGGAGCCCATTTCGCGGCGGCCGTTCTGCTCGACGATGACGGTGACGGACACGCGCACCAGCGGGCGGATGTCGGCAGCGAGCACGCCATCGCTGCGGGTGACGAGCACGACGTCGTATTCACCTGCCAGACCTGCCATCACCTGCACCACGCGCGAATCCTTGGCGCGCGCCATTTTTTCGACGCGTTCGAGCAACTTCACCTTGGCCGTGGCGTCGAGCGAGTCGAGCGGGTCATTCGGCAGGTAGAGCGAGCGCCCGCCGGTGGCGACGGTGGCGCTGGCGACCTTGATCTTGCCGCTGCCGGCGCGCGCGATGGTGCGGGTGGCGGCGGCCGCTTCCATCAGGGCCGCTTCGGAAATTTCGTCGGAATAGGAAAATGCGGTGCGGTCGCCTGACACGGCGCGTACGCCCACGCCCTGGTCGATGGAAAAGCTGCCCGTCTTGACGATGCCCTCTTCCAGGCTCCAGCTTTCGCTCTTGGTAAATTGAAAATACAGGTCGGCGTAGTCGACTTTGTGCGTGAACATGCTGCCCAGGGTCTTGAGCAGCTTCGATTCGTCCAGGCCGAACGGGGTCAGCAGGATGTCGCGGGCGACCGCGAGGGTGGACAGATTGGGTTCGAATGGCGACATGAAAGCTCCTTCACCCAAAAGTAAAAACCTACTTTTGGACATGATCACCCAAAAGTAAAAACCTACTTTTGGGTGGAAATTAGTTAGGCAAATTTGCCCGGCGGAGCCGGGAAAATTTGGGGAGTACGCAAACCCGATTCGGATCGGAGTTCGCCTCGGGGAAATTTGTTTAGTTGGTGCTTACAGCTCAAGCAAGTCTTCCATGCCTTGATTTTACCGAAATTTATAAGCGGCGGTGTTTGAGTGCAGGAAGGTTGGTGCGGATGACGTCGATCAGGGCGGCGTCGATGGCGCCGGCGACGACGCCCTCGCCTTCCGGCAGGACGTTGACGATCTTGCCCCAGGGGTCGATCAGCATGGTGTGGCCCCAGGTGCGGCGGCCGTTGGCGTGCAGGCCGCCCTGGGCGGCGGCGAGGACGTAGCACTGGTTTTCAATGGCGCGGGCGCGCAGCAGGATCTCCCAGTGGGCGCTGCCGGTGGTGTAAGTAAAAGCGGCCGGGACCAGGATCAGGCTGCAGTCGCCCATAGCGCGGAACAGTTCGGGAAAGCGCAGGTCGTAGCAGACGGCCAGGCCCACTTTGCCGAAGGGGGCGTCAAAGGTGACGACGTTGGCGCCAGGGACGATGGTGCGCGACTCGTCGTAGGATTCTTCGCCCTTGCTGAAGCCAAACAAATGAATCTTGTCGTAGCGGCTCACCGGGGCGCCGTCGGGCTGGTAGACCAGGGTCGTGTTCATCACCTTGCCCGCGCTGGGAGAGACCAGCGGCAAAGTGCCGCCGGCCAGCCAGATGCCGTGTTCGCGCGCGGCGCCGGACAGGAAGGCCTGGATCGGGCCTTCGCCTACGGGCTCGGCGTGCGCCACCTTGTCAGTGTCCTTCAAACCCATGATGGGCCAGTATTCAGGCAGGCTGACCAAGGTGGCCCCGCCCGCCGCCGCTTCGGCGACCAGGCGGCGCGCGGTGGCGATATTGCTGGCGACATCGGGTGTCGAAATCATCTGGATGGCGGCAAGGCGGGTCATGTTGGTCCTGTAGAGAGGCGTGGCGCCGCCACCGCGGCAGCGCCTGTGTCACTGTGTATCGCTTGGGTCAAAGCATTACTTTACCGCAGGCTTGACTGCAGTTCGCTGCGCCATCTTGGTGACGACGGGCGCCTTCCAGGGACCTTCGACCTTCATTTCGTAGGTCAGCGCTTCCATCACGGGGGCGCGCAGGAAGAGTTGGGCGAGGAAACTGCCGATGCCGATGACGGGATTGACGGCCAGGGCGTACACCAGCGGTCCCGTGCCCAGGTTGAATTCGGGCACGACCACGACCCGCAAATTCGTCGTTTCGTTGGCGATATCGGCCGTGCCGTCCATCAGCACGGTGGCGGCGACGCCCCACATTTTCAGGTTCTCCGTTTTCAGCACCCCCTTGTTGATGATGGCGGTGGCGCTGATGCCGTCAAAGGCCAGGCCTTCGGAAAACACATCGTGGAAGTCCAGCTTGAGCAGGCGCGGCAGCGCTTGCAGGCTGAGCACGCCCAGCAGCTTGGCGGCGCCCGGATCTTTTTTCAGGAACTGGCCTGCGGCGACGTTCATGACAATGGCGCCACTGAGCGTTGGCGCGTCGAGCGAGAACGGCAGGCCGTTCCAGCTGACATCGCCCGACAGCTTGCCCTTGCCTTTTTTCAAGGTATCGGGAAAGCCCATGCGGTCGAGCAGGCGGCCCGCGTCGGCGATGTCGAGGTTGAAGTTGAGATTGGTGGTGCTCTTGCCTTCCCGTGTCAGCCACTTGCCGGACGCTTTGAGCTCACCATCGGGATTGGCCAGCGACAGGCGGCTGATGCGCCACTCGCGGCCGGCGGCGGCGCGTTCGTTGCTGGCCACCAGTTCCAGCCGGCCCAGCGGTTTGTTGAACAGTTCAAAACGCTCGGCGACGATGTCCAGCCCCGGGATGCTGGTCAAGGCTGCGCTCTTGCTGCCTTCCAACAGGTCCTTGACTTCAGCGGCGGCTGATTCGGGAATGATAAGAGTGGCCAGGCGCGCCGTCACCTTGCCCAGGCCCTGGCCGTTGGCCGGCTCGTTCCAGGTAATGTAGCCGGAGGCCTGGCGCGAGTCGACGTTGGCCTGCCAGCTGTTTTTCTGGTGCGATACACCGATCACGACATGATCGAGTTTGCGCTCGGTGATGGTCAGCTCATCGGCGCGGCCGGCCATGACGTCGGCGACAACGTACTGGGCCAGGCCTTGCGGACCGGACCGCACGGGTGCTTCGGCCAGCGCCGCGGTGTCGGCGGCAGGCGCGTCGGCGGCGGCCGGTATGGCCGGTGCAGCAGGCGCCGGCGGCGCCCCCGCCACCGCGCTGCCCAGCGCCATCCACTGGTCGACGTTGAGCGACTTGACGTTCACGTTGATCATGACGCCGCTGTCCGGTTCAGGCGCCGGGACGTTGACGCCGATGCCGCCGCGCAGCACCATCCAGGGCGACTTACCCTGTTTCTGGCGCAGGTAGCGGGCCGACACGGCCGAGCCGAGCGTGAGCCGGATGTCGTCGCGGGCAATATTCGCATCGCCCGTGTTCAGGCCCGTCAGCACGAAATGCAGTGGCATGCTCTCGGAGGCGGCGGTCTTGGTCAGCGGCGCCGGAAAACCCAGGCCGATGCCGGCCAGGGTCGAATCGACCACCACCTCGACCTTGTGCTCCTTGACCGCGACCGACCCCGTAAAACGGCTCTCGCCGGTGACGTGGCTGGTGATCTGTTCGATGGCGGGCGCGGGCCAGGTCTTGCGCAGGCCGTCGCCGGTGACGGTGCCGGCCAGCTTGATGAGGATGCTGTTGTCCTTCTGGGTGCCGCCCGTCAGCGCCAGCGGGCCGCCCAGGAAGCTGGCGCCCACGCCGTTCAGGTTGACGCCCCGCTCGGTAAATTCAATCTTGCCGATGGCCGCCTGCAGGGGTGGCAACTCCTCGAACAGGACCACGTCGTTATTAATCAGCTGCAGCGCGCCCTGCACCTTGGTGTCGAGCAGGTGGGCCAGCGGCATGCGCAGTTTCAGGCCGAGCCGGGCGCCATTGCTGGCGCGGGCGTCTTCCGTGAAATGGCCGATCCAGTCGGTGACGGGGCTGGCGGCGACGTAGCGCAGGAATTCCTGCAGGGGTCCGGCGGCGTTGCCGTCGATCTCCAGTTGCATGTCGTGCGACAGGAGATCGGGAATGACGGCCTTCACGGCGCTCAGGCCCACCCCGGCGGTGGTGGCGGTGGCGGCATTGATTTCCATGCGGGTGCGGTCGAACACGATGGTGCCGTTGATGTGCTCGGCCTGGGGCCACAGGGGCGCCTTGCCATCCTTGCCGAAGCGGCCGGGCGTGTAATTGAGCCGCGCATTTTCCAGCCGGCCGGCGACGCGAAATTCGCCTCGGTTGCGTTCGGCTGCGCTGTCGCCCTGGAACGGAAAGTGGGCCAGGTCGCCGCGCAGGCGCAAGGTGGTGTCCTGCAGCATGCCGTCTTCCAGCGCGCCCACCAGCCAGTCGTGCAGATGCGGCGGGGTTTGCAAGGGCAGGTAGCGCTCGAGCGACTTGATGGAAAAGCCGGTGAGGCTGGCGTGCAGGTCGGCTTCGCCTGGTCCCTTGCCGGGCGCCAGCGGGAGCAGGTGCTTGCCGTTGGCCGTGATCTTGAGGGCGCCCTGGCTGGCCGCGAAACTGTCGATCTGCAGCGCCAGCTGCTCCGTTTTGAGGAAATCCCAGCGCGCCTGCAGCGCCAGCTTGTCGAATTTCATGGTGGGATCGGCAAACCATTGCGGCAACTGCACGGCCAGCTCGCTCGAATCGACGCTGATGGTGCCGCCTTTTTCCGTCGCGTCCACAGTGCCCGTCAGCCGGTCGAAACCCGGAATGGCCGGCATGCCCGGCACCGCTTCCGTGGTGGCGGTTTTCGGCTGCGGCGCCCGCGCCGCGCGGGCATTGAGGCCCAGTTGTTCGAGCCGGCCGCGCACGCGGTAGCTGGCCAGGGCCGGATAATGGCCCTCCCATTCGGCCGAGAAATCAAGCAGGCGGCCACGCGGGGCCAGTTCGGCCAGCAAGGTTTTTTCACCGGGCGCAAGCGGCGCCTGGGCTGCCAGCTGGGCCACCAGGGCCAGGTCGAGCGCACGCGCGCTGATCACGGTTTTCTCGCGTTTCAAACGGGTCGCCGGCGTGTACGATTCATACAGGGTGGTCGGCGGCAGCACCAGGCCGTCGCTGGTGACGACGGCAAAGCGCTCCAGCGACAGGCGGTGGCCATACTTGCCGAACGTGGGCGTGCCTTCGGCCGCGACGGGGGCGATGGTTTCGCTGGCGGAGAGGCGCCCGCTGACCTGCTCGAGCGCCAGCGGCGGCAGGTCGGCGCCCAGTTTGGCGGCCACGCCGGCCAGCGCCACGTCGGCCGTGAAGGCTGCCAGGCGGGCCTGGTCGAGCGTCAGCCAGGCGCGCACCGAGCCCTTGCCCTGGTTCAGTTCAAAGGGATAGTCGAGATAGGGCTTCCAGGCCGCCAGGTCGGTGTCGCGCAGGTCCGCGTACAGCTCGCCCTTCCACAGCGAGACGGCGGCGCGGCTGGCGCCAAAGCGGGGACTGGTGAAATCGGCCCGCACATCAACCGGCGCGGCCAGGCTGGCCGGCGGCGTGGCGCGCAGGGCGAAGCGGTGGCGGTTCCAGCGGTTGTTGAGGGTCAGCTCGACCTGGTCGAGCGACAGCGTGGGCGCGCCGCGCTGCTGGTCAGTCCAGTCGATATGGCCGTCGCGGATGACGATCTGGTGCTGGCGCAGTGCCCAGTCGTTCGGCGGGCCGCCCTGCTGTCCCTGCAGCACAATGCCGGCCACGCTGAGGCGGCCTGCCGTATCGCGCCGTACGTCCAGACTCGGGCGGATCAGTTCAAGCGATTCAAAACGGGCGTCGCCGGCCAGCAGGGTCCACCAGGCGAAGGTGGCGGACACGCTGGGCAGGGTCAGGGCGGGGCGCCCCCCGGCGTCGCGCAGCACCACGTCGCCCAGAAACAGATTGGGACGCAGTCCCTGCCAGGAGGCGTAGATGCGGGAAATGGTAACGGGGTTGCCGACGGCGCGGCTGGCCATGCGCTCGATATCGCCCTTGTAATAGTCGATATTGGGCAGAACGGCGTAGCGCAGCGCCAGGAACAGGATGGCGAAGGCGAAATACACCAGCAGCGCGAAGCTGACGGTCCAGCTCAGGATGTGGTGGGAGGCCTGGTCGCACAGGCGCCAGGCGGTGCGCAGCTTGCGCCAGCGCTCGGCGAGATGAGGATGGGGAAGATGGTAGGCGTGCTCGTCGGACGGTTCCTGGGAGTGAGGGTGCGCGCCCTCGCCTTCACGCTTCGGCTCCTGCTCGCGCTCGTCTCCCGCATTCTGCTTGTCGATCAAAATGCTAATAACATCCCCGCGGGTTGACCACGCCTGGCATTGTCGACTGCGCACAGGGCGGTCGCGGCATGCGCAGGCAATGCAGCGCTGGCCCATTGCCCCTGCTTGACGACATCCTCATCCGTGCTCCTGTTCTGTGGGCTTGCGCCCCTGTCATTGTCATTTGCATACCAGGCGCTTGCACCAACGCCGCCGCCTGGCTTACCATCGTGTTGCCGCGGACCTTACCGTGGCGGGCGCAATTTTACCGCATCGCACGCCCGGCATAGCCGCTGGCGGGGGTGTTTCCCGTGTTTACGCCTACATCCTTGACTCACCGCATCTTATTCGTCCACGCCACCCGCTGGAACCTTCCATGACAGCTGCCTTGCATACCGCCGATCCGGCCTTCCCCGCCAATTACTCGCGCTTTTATCAGCGCTGGCTGGCGGCCGATCCGGGCCGCGCCGCCCGCGTCGCGGCGCTGGCTGCATTATCGCTTGAACGCTGTGATTACGGCGCGGAACTGGAGCGTGAAATGGCGGCCGGCGCAAGCGGCCCGCTGCCCCTGCCGCGCGCCCTGCGCCGCCTGCGCAATCTCGTCGTGGCAGCCCTGATCCAGCGCGACCTGGCCGGCCAGGCCGACCTGGCCGAAGTGGTGGCGGCCATGACGGCGCTGGCCGATTTTTCCATCCGCCGCGCCCTGTCGCCCCTGATGGACGAGATGGTGCAACTGCACGGCATGCCGATCGGCGCGGAATCGCAGCGGCCCCAGCAACTGATGGTGCTGGCAATGGGCAAACAGGGCGGCGGTGAACTGAATGTGTCGTCCGACATCGACCTGATTTTCGTGTACCCGGAAGACGGCGACAGCGCGGCCGGCCCTGGCCAGCGCAGCCTGTCGAACCATGAGTTTTTCGGCCGCCTGGGCAAAAAACTGATTGCCTCCCTGTCGGAGGTGATCGAAGACGGTTTTGTATTCCGCGTCGATATGGCGCTGCGGCCGAACGGCAATTCCGGGCCGCTGGTGGCCAGCCTGTCGATGGTCGAACACTATCTGATCGTGCAGGGACGCGAATGGGAACGCTACGCCTGGGTCAAGGCGCGCGCCGTGACGGGCGATGCGCAGGACATCGAGGCGCTCGACGCCATCGTCCGCCCTTTTGTGTACCGGCGCTACCTGGACTTCGGCGTGATCGACGCCATCCGCACCATGCATGGCCAGATCCGCGCCGAGGTCGACCGCCAGGAACGCCTGCATCCCGACCGCAGCAACAACGTCAAACTGGGCCGCGGCGGCATCCGCGAGATTGAATTCCTGGCCCAGGTGTTCCAGCTGATCCGCGGCGGGCGCGACGCGGCCCTTCGCGAGCGCTCGACCCGCGCGACCCTGGCCGTGCTGGCCGAAAAACAATTGCTGCCGGCAGAAACGGTGACGGCCCTGCTGGCCTCCTACACCTTCCTGCGCAACCTGGAACACCGCTTGCAATACCGCGACGACGCCCAGACCCACACGGTGCCCGCCGGGGACGAGGAGCGCAGCCTGCTGGCGGCGATGATGGGCCTGCCCGACGCGGACACCCTGCTGGGCGAACTGGCCGCGCACCGGCGCTTTGTCGCCAGCCAGTTCGACGCCATCTTCAGCGAAAAAGCGCAGGTCGGCGACGACGACATGCAATTGCAGTCGAGCGGCGGCGAAGCCGATATCGACAACCTGGCCGCCATTGAAACGCGCCTGGCCGGCCTCGGCTTTGACGAGCCTGCCGGCGCGGCAAAGCGCCTGATGGCCACCTGGCAAGCGCCGCGCCTGCAATCGCTGCCCGAGGCCAGCCGCACCCGCCTGCTCTCGCTGCTCAATGCCGCCCTGCCCCTGATCGCGCGGGTGGTGGCTGAAGCCGGCGTGGGCCGCCACAGCGCAACCTTGTCGCGCCTGCTGGACTTTTTCGAGGCGGTGGCGCGCCGCTCGGCCTACCTGTCGCTGCTGATCGAATACCCGCACACGCTCGAGCGGGTGATCCGCATGATGAATGCCTCCGGCTGGGCCGCCACCTTCCTGTCCCAGCACCCGATTCTGCTCGACGAACTGCTCGACGACCGGGTGCGCGGCGGCGCGCCCGACTGCCCTGCCCTGGCCGCGGAACTGTCTGCCCAGCTTGACGGCGCGGCGGGCGATACCGAGCGCCAGATGGACATCCTGCGCGATTTTCACCACGCCCAGCTATTTCGCCTGCTGGCCCAGGACCTGGCCGGCGCCCTGTCGGTCGAGCGCCTGGCCGACTACCTGTCGGCGCTGGCCGACCTGATCGTCGACGCCACCGTCAAGGCCGCCTGGCGCACGGTCGCCACGCGCCACCGCGACACGCCCTCGTTCGCCGTCATCGCATATGGCAAGCTGGGCGGCAAGGAACTGGGCTATGTGTCGGATCTCGACGTCATCTTCCTGTTCGATGACGAGGATCAGGACGCGCCCGCCAACTACGCCAAGCTGGCCCAGCGCTTCATCACCTGGATGACGGCCCACACCTCGGCCGGCATCCTGTTCGACATCGACACCGCCCTGCGCCCGGACGGCGCCTCGGGCATGCTGGTGTCGTCGGTGACCGCGTTCGAGCGCTACCAGGCCAGCTCGGCCTGGGTGTGGGAGCACCAGGCCTTGACGCGCGCCCGTTTCTGCGCAGGCGATGCAGCCATCGGCGCCCGTTTCGAGGCCATCCGCGAACAGGTGCTGCGCCGCCCTCGCGACGGCGCATGCCTGCGCGAGGAAGTCCAGAAGATGCGTGAACGCATGCATGCAGCGCAGACGCCGGGCGCCGGGTTCGATTTGAAACAGGATGCGGGCGGGATGATCGACATCGAGTTCATGGTGCAATACCTGGTGCTGCGCCACGCCCACGAGTTTCCCCAGCTGACCGCCAACAGCGGCAATATCGCCCTGCTGAAATCCTGCGGCGAACTGGGCCTGATTGATGCGGACCAGGCCGGCGCGGTGGCCGACGCCTATCGCGCCATGCGCAAGCTGCAGCACCAGGTGCGCCTGCAGGGCCAGGACAATGCACGGGTGGAGCCGGCGCTGGTGGCGCGGCACGCGCAGGCTGTCACGGCGTTGTGGCTGAGCCTGTTTGGCGCCTGAGACTCGGACAAGCCCGCATATTAAAAGCGAAAAAAAACCGCCCGGCATGCCGGGCGGCTTTTTTTTTGACCACCAGCCCGGGCAAGCGGCTGGAGGAACATCACGCTTTACATGAAGGTGTAAGTCGCGGTCAGCTTGAAATAGCGGCCCTGGCCGTTATGCAGCTGGGTGTTGTAGCCGCCCACCGGGTAGCGTGGATCGTAAGGCGCCGCGGTGTCGAGCAGGTTGCGGATGTTGAAGTTCAGCGCCAGATTTTTTACGCCCGTGTAGGTGTAGGACATGCCCAGCGTGGTGAAGCTGTCGACGGAGCAGGTGCCGTTCGAATAGTCGCTGAACTTCGGCAGACCGCCCAGCTGATAGGCCGTGCTTGGCTGGCCGACACCGTAGTGGCAGTAAGGCACAGGATAGACGTCACGGTTTTCCGAACGGCGCAGCAGCGACACGGGGCCCACGTAGTCGATCGAACCGCTCAGCGCATGCACGCCGCGGGTCCAGTTGAGGGTGTACGAACCGCGGTTGCGAGGAATATCGCCCACCGACGTTGCCCAGTCCGAAATGCCGCCGGCGGTGCCAACGACGTTGGCTTCGGCTTCACCTGGACGCTCGGCGCGCTTGTAGGTCAGCGCGTATTCCCAGTTGAGCTTGCCGTTCAGGTTGCCCATCTCACCGAGCGACTTGCGCATTGCCACTTCAAACGCCAGGCCCGACACTTCCGTGCTGCCCTGGTTGACGTAGGAGCGGTTGACGGCCGTCAGCGGACCGGTGCCGGGAATCGGCCGGCCGCTGGCATCGACCAGCAGGGAACCCGTATTGGTGGCGCGAATGGCGGCGCCAGGATACAGATCAGGATGGTCGATCACGAACTGCGCGCTCAGCAGTGCAGTCTCCTTTTCCTTGCGGATGTGATAGTAGTCCACCAGCACATCAATGTCCTTGGTGGGCGACAGGATCAGGCCGAGGGAATAGCTCTTCGACTTTTCAGGCTCCAGGCCTGGGGTACCGGCTGACAGGCTCGAAATGCCTTTCGCGCAATCGACCTGGTCAGCGCCTGGCAGCGCCTTGACGCCATCCGGGCAACGGGCCGAGTCGGTGACGGTCGAGAA
Source organism: Massilia sp. (assembly GCA_045810505.1). Lineage (GTDB taxonomy): Bacteria > Pseudomonadota > Gammaproteobacteria > Burkholderiales > Burkholderiaceae_D > JAFCUW01. The sequence continues at coordinate 1,852 of JBJMVV010000222.1, read as the reverse complement.
CGACTGCACGCCGCCTGGCGACACCTGGATCAGGGCCGGGGCGCGGAAGCCGCGGGCAAACGTGCCGCGCAGGCTGGCGATCGGCGACACTTCCCACTTGGCGCCGACCTTGGGCACGAAGCTCTTGTTGTCGGGGTATTTGTCGTAACGGGCCGCGAAGTCCATCTCGAACGCCTTGCTAAATGGCGTGCGCGCTTCCACAAAGGCCGAATAGACCTTGCGGCTGCCGTCGATGGCCGAGTTGGCCAGGCCGACGATGTCGCCGCGCTGGGTCAGCGCGTCAGGGACCAGGCCGATCTTTTCCTGGCGGCCTTCGGCGCCGAAGGCCAGACCAATGTCGCCGCCTGGCAAGGTGCCGATGGTGGTCGATGCCTTGGCATCGAGCTGCACCACCTGCGAGAAATTGCTGTTTTGAACCGTCGCCGTCGAGGTCGGATCAGCCAGGGTTGCCGCCAAAGTGCGGTTTTCCGTCATGATGCGCTGCACGGTTGGCTTGTACAGGAAACCGAAGTAATTTTCGGTACGCTCATTGCGGTTGTACAGGACGGCCGTTTCCCAGTCGAACTTGCCGGTCGTGCCCTTCAGGCCGGTGACCAGGCGCACGGTTTCGTTCTTGTTGTCCGAGCCGCCCTTGCTGTTCATGCGCAGGCCCACGGCCGAACGCGAGTTCGGGAAGGGATTGTCAGGGTGGCCGATCGGCAGGATGACCTGGAAATCCTGCGCGGCGCCGGTCGAGAACACCGTGGTGGGCGAGGTGCTCTGGAAGGAGCGCGGTGCGCCGAGATAGTCGCGGTCGGAACGGCTGTAGCCGAATTCAGTGAACGATTGCACGTCCTTGGACAGCTGCACCGTCGCGCGCGAGAGCAGGTTGTAATCCTTGCCAGCGCCCTGAGCTTCGTTGTAGTCGTTCAGGTTGAAGTTACAGAAGGTGCGGCCGACCAGGGTCGAGGTCGCCAGCAGATTATTGGCGGCCATGTCGCCCGTGATCTGATTGCCGGTGGGGCAATTGGTGCGGTTGATGACGTCGGCGCGCAGCGCATAGCTGTTGGCGAAGTTGCGCAAGCCGGGCGTACGCTCGCGGTAGAAGAAGGGCTGATCGCTCAGGTTGCTCGAGAGGGGATTCAGGCGCCCGTTGACGGCCGCCAGGCGCGCCTTGTCGATGGCGTCGACATCCTTGATCAGCGTGCTGCCGCGCTGGGCGATATCCGCACTGACAAACACGTTGTAGCGGTCGCGCTCCAGGTCGCCGAAACCGAAAATACCGTTCACGGCCTTGCGGTTGAATTCATTCTTGGCGTTGCCGGAGTAATTGGCCGACAGCTGGGCGCCGGTGTACTCCGACTTGGTGATGAAGTTGACGACGCCGGCAATCGCGTCAGAGCCGTACACGGCCGAGGCGCCATCCTTGAAAATCTCGACGCGCTCGATGGCGGAGATGGGGATGGTGTTGAGGTCGTAGACGGCCGACTTGCCCTGGTTGGGATCGGCGTAGGCGGAGGCGGTGATGCGGCGGCCGTTGAGCAGGATCAGGGTCGACGACGAACCCAGGCCGCGCAGCGAAGCGGTCGAGGCGCCTTTCGAAAAGCTGCCATCGGTGGTGTCGACCGAAGAGCCCGAACCGAACGCGGGGATGGAATGGAGCAGGTCCTGCACCGTGCTTGCACCGGTGGCGGCGATCTGCTTGGAGGTGATCACTTCGACCGGCGACGTGCCTTCTTTTTCGGCGCGCTTGATGTTCGAGCCAGTAATGGTGACCTTGGTCAGTGGCTGCGCGGCTTCCTGTGCCTGTACAAATTGGGACGAAGCGAGCGTCAAGGCGACGGCAACGACGCTGTGCTTGAGTAAGAACGTT
>JBJMVV010000221.1:0-4344 GCA_045810505.1 Massilia sp. | reverse complement strand
TGCTGTTCAACGTCGGCAAATCATTGATCGGCCTGTACCTTGCGAAATCGAACGTCGCCTCGGGCTTCGGCGCGGCGGGCTCGTTCGTGATTCTCGTCGCGTGGTTTTACTATTCGGCGCAGATTTTCCTGTTTGGCGCCGAGTACACCTGGGTGTACTCGAACAATAAAATACAGCGCGGGTAAGTAAAAGCGGGAATCGGCCGTACTGGACGGCAAGCTGTTTCGCTCGATTTGTCCTGAAACGGCTTGCCTGACCTGCATCCAGGATGGTCAGTTTTTTTCGCTTGGCCTTTTGCCATTTCTTCGCCTGCGCCAGGCCCGCCACAGCGGCACCAACACCGCGCCGATCACCACTGACCAAGGCAAAATGGCCACGCAGGTCGTCAACAAGAACGCCACGCTGGCCATGAACACATCGCCTGCCTCATCGGCGGCGGCGACGACCGGTCCGGTCCACTTTCCGTCATTGCGCGGCGACGCGACCCGCAAGGCGATTTCAATCCTGATCATGTCAGTTTGCGCGGCCAAAGCACGCCGCTGGCCGTTAATGCTGTCGAGCGCGGCCTGTGTTTCGGCCAACTGCCTTTCTGCCTCCACCAACTCTTTCAACGTGCCGGCATTTTTCGCCAGCAGTTCAAGGATGCGCGTCCTGAGCGCTTCCAGATTCTTGATGCGCGCGTCGACATCGATCACTTCAGCTGTCTTGTCCGCACTCTCGCTATGGTGGGACAGCAGCTTGCCGTGGGCCTGGACGCCGCTAAAAAAACCGGTAAAGGCGGCCGGCGGCACGCGCGCCGTAAAGCTGGCGCTGGTCGAGCGGTTTCGCCCCTCTGCTTCCTGGTCGGTACTGACGATCTCACAGCCGAGCTTGATACATTCTTGCTGGATGGCCGCAAAGTCCTGCGCCAACCGTGCTTCAGGAACCAGCAGGGTCAGCCGGTGCGTCATTGCCAGGTAGCGGCGCGTCGCCGTCGGCGCTGCCTTGCTGTCCGATGCCGCCGCCGCGGCGCCGGTGTATCGCTCCGCAAGCACGCCTTGCGGCGATTCAGAAGTCGGCGGCTGACTGGGCCGGGAGCAGCCGGCGAGAGCGAGTATCGCTACAAGCAATATTAAATTTTTCATAAGCAACAGTTTATCCGCGATAGTGATCGTCAGGAAATTAATTTTCTGACGATGCCGCTTGATCACCGTGGCTCGAGAGTGGGGCTAGCGTGCAGGCGTCCCCGGCGAGCGCCAGGCGCCTGCCGTTGGCGAGATCCTGGTACAGGGAGGAATAATGGGGCAGTGCGATCGATTCCAGGAAGCTGACGCACGTCGCTGATGGTGGCTCAATGCCGCAGCAAGCGCCGGATCGCCGCGCCCGTGCCGGCGACGTGGCCATGCAGCCTCATGCCGATCAACACGGCGCCGACATGGAGCAGGCCGGTGGTGAGCAAAAATCCCGCGGCGTAGGAAGGCAGGCTCCCTTGCGGCGCTTCCGCACCATGACCCAGGCCATGCACGACGCCGGCAAGCGCCACCAGCACCAGCCCCGTCGAGGTGGAAAAACGCGAGCGCGGGATGAGGAGCAGGGCGCCGATCAGGACGACGCTGACGGCGATCGCCTGTTCCAGGTAGGGAAAAGCTGCTGCACCGAAACCGATCAAGGCGCCGCCCGTCAGTCCCGCCATGAAGGCGGTCGGGCCCCACCATTTTTGCTTGCCTGGCAAGGTGATCGACCAGAAACTGACGGCGACGATCGCCAGCAGGTGGTCGATGCCGAACGGGTGCGACAAGCCGGCAAGCAAGCCGGCATCGCCATGACCAGGATGGGCAGAGGCGCTCGTCGTGACAAGTGCGAGGAGCAGGGCGGCCACGACGCGGCCAGGCAAAAGGGTGTGAGAGGACATGTTTTTTCCTGTCAAAAAGTTGTGCTGCCGTTTCACACACGAGGTGGCGTGAGGATCGCAGACGAGCTTACCTCACACTGTCCGCGCCATTCGTCCTCACGCCACACAACAGTGTTGCTGCCGCCGCGGCGATCAACTACATTGCGCCTGGTTGCTTACGTGGCGCTGTCATCGCCCATGGGGCAATTCAAGCGTTATAAATCAAGCGTTATTAATGACGACATCAACCCGCTTGAACACATCCTCTCCAAACGCCAAAAACTCGCTCATCTCCTCCGGCACATTCGCATCGAGCTTGAACCACTCCGCCGACCCGCCCGCCTCGCGGATCTCGCTGACCAGGCCTTGCATTCGCCTCGATCCCTGTCCCCCCAGCACGACATGATGCCCCTGCGCCGCCAGTTGGCGCGCCGTCGCCGGCCCGGCGCCGCGGCCAGCCCCCGCAATCAAAATGACCTTACGCTGCAATGGTGCGTTCATGATGCGTTTCCTTCCATGGCAATAACACGAGCCTGCATCGTACGTCGCCGCGCCTTTGCTGCAAATGCACATGCCTATGTGTTTCTTGCCTATTCCTATAGTTCGACCTTGAAACGATGGCGAAGCCAGCCATTTTGATGGATCATTCCTATTCTTCAACGCAGCAGAGGATGCGACGTGGACCGCCTGATAGAACTGCACCGCCAGCTTGCCCGGGACGACGGCTATACCGACACCGCCGTGGCCGCGGTGCGTTTGACGCGCTCTACCCAGTGCGTGGCCAAGACGCCGGTGATGTCGGAGCCCTGTATCGCCATCGCGCTGCAGGGGCGCAAGCGCGCCTTCTTTGGCGCTGACGTGCTGCAGTTCGACGCCGACCAGTACCTGGTAGTGGCCATCCCGATGCCGTTTGCCAGCGCCACCGAAGCGACGCCGGAAGAACCCTTTCTGGGCCTGTCGATCCAGGTCGATCGCAGCACCCTGGCCGACCTGATGTTCGCCATCGACCAGTCCGATAACGAGTTGCCGGCCGCGCCAAAGGGCATGATGACCACGCGCATGGACGCGCGCCTGCGCGGCACCGTGCTGCGCCTGCTCGAGACCTTGGGTTCGCCACTCGAGGCGGCCGTGCTGGGCCCGTCGATCGTGCGTGAAATATGTTTTCGGGTGCTGATGGGCGAGCAGGGCGCCGCCATGCGTGCGGCGCTGACGGGCCAGGGCCAGTTCGGCCGCATCGCCAAGGCGCTGCGCCGCATTCATTCGGACTACGCGGCCAGCATCGATGTCGGCATGCTGGCGGCAGAAGCAAGCATGAGCGTGCCGGCCTTTCACGTGCACTTCAAGTCGGTGACGCATTGCTCGCCGATCCAGTACCTGAAATCGGCGCGGCTGCACCAGGCACGGCTGCTGATGGCGCGCAGCGGCATGACCGCGCAGGCCGCGTGCGCCCAGGTCGGCTACGAAAGCCCCTCGCAATTCAGCCGCGAGTTCAAGCGCTTTTTCGGCCGCAGCCCCAGCCAGGAGGCCGATGCCTTGCGGCGTTACCTGGCGCCGCAGCCAGTGGAGACGCCGCAGTTGCTGTAAGCGGACCAGCGCGTCCTCACTTTCATTGGCAGGCTAGCTTGCCTCCTTGCGGAAGCGCGCCAACTGCTGGCGCAGCCAGGTGGCGCTGTCGACCGGCGCTAGACCCGGGCAGCGAATCTGGTAAGGTTTTCCGCTCATGCTGCTGACGCTGGCGCCCCGCTCGATAAACAGTTCTGCCGTTGGCGCCAGATTTCGCTTGCGTAAATAATCGTATTTATCCTGCAGGTGAGCGCGTGCGGCGGGGCCCGCATACCAGCTGCCGTTGCGGTTGAACTGGCACGGTGAATTGGCCACTGCGTCGAGCATGAAGGTAATTTCTTGCGCCGTCCGATCGGGTGCTTGCGCGTGAACCGCTGGCTGGGAAGCCGCTAACACGAGCAGCGCGAGCGCGCGAATTTTCCAAATTTTCATGACGTCTCCATTGAAGGCCGCTGTCTGCAGCTGATTATAGATTTATTGAAAACAGGAGGGCGCTACCGTAGAGCGTGCCGGTCCAGTCGATATCGGTCCTGCATGAACAAATCCATGGCGACGACATCAAGAAAGGCCATCATTGAATTTACGCCCATGCAATTCGTGCGCGCCGGTATTGCGATTATCCTTATGGCATTGCATCGCGACTAAAGCAGGAGAACGCCTTGAACGATAAAACACCCGCACGCGGCAAAATGCCAGCGCTTATCCGGATCGAGCTGCGCTAGCATGGCGGCGCTGTTTGACTGGGTCCTGCATCTCGATACCCACCTTGCCGCCTTTGCCGCAAGCCACGGCATGCTCGTGTACGGCGTGCTGTTTGCCGTGATTCTTGTTGAAACCGGCGTGGTGGTGCTGCCCTTCCTGCCTGGCGATTCCCTGCTGTTCGTCGCCGGCGCCATGGCGGCCCAAGGCAC
>JBJMVV010000220.1:0-3792 GCA_045810505.1 Massilia sp. | reverse complement strand
GCTTGGTGCGGGCCGCATGGCGCTCTTCCTGCTCGCGCTCGACGGCGTGGATGATGCGCTGGCGGATGCGGTCGAACACATACTCGGCCGGTTCCGAGGTCTCCAGTTCGGCCAGGGTGCCGAGGAAGGTCATGGCATCGAAATCGCAGTCGTCGGCCAGCTCGGCGATTTCCCTCACGAAGCCTTCGACGTGCTTTTGGAGGTCTTCGAAGGCGCCGGAGGTGGCGCGTTCGAGCACGAGAGAACGCTGCGCCTCAGGATCGAGTTTTCGCCATTTGCTGGGCTTTGCAAGCACGCCCTGGGGCGGCACCAGTTGCCACGGCACGCGCAGGTCCTCAAAGCGCACCAGCCCCGTAAAACGAATGAACACCCTGCCCTCGGCCTTGACCAGCTGGGCGTTCAGCTGCGCCAGTTCGCCGTCGAGGTCCGGGTCGTTGCTGCTGTCGTCAGTGAGGTCGGAAGAGGATGCCATGCGCGTTCTGGGTGAAGTGGACGTCGCCGCTACTATAGCGCGCCGCTGTCAAAACAGGGTGTGCATGTCGAGCAGTGTGCCGCAGGCGGCGCCGTCGTAACCCGGCAGTGCGGCCAGCGCTGTCTTGAAGGCCTCGCTCGCCATGGCGTCCTGCGCCGCCTGCAGCAGGGGCGTGTCCAGGGCCGCCTTGTCGCAGGCGAGAAAATACTGTTCCCGGATGATGGGGATGAAATCGAGTTCGAAGCGGCGCGCCGCCGTCTCGACCCCGAAGCTGGCGTCGGCCATGCCGCTGGCGACGTAGGCCGCCACGGCCGCGTGGGTAAATTCGGCGGTGCCGTAACCGCTGATGGCGCCGGTGGCGATGCCGGCATCAGCCAGCAGCAGTTCCAGCAGCACGCGCGTGCCCGAGCCTTCCTGGCGGTTGACGAAGCGCACGCCGGGTCGCGCCAGGTCGGCGAGGGACTCGATGCCCAGCGGGTTGCCCTTTGCGACAAACAGGCCCTGCACCCGGTAGGCCAGGTGAATCAGGGCATGGCGCGCCGGATCGAGCCAGGGCCGGAACGCCGCCGCAGCGGCCTGCTCGAAGCGCCCCACCGGCAAATGAAAGCCGGCCAGTTCGCACTCGCCCCGCGACAGGGCGGCCACCGCCTCGCTGCTGCCGCGGTACTTGATATCCACGCTCACGCCCTGCCCCTGCAACTGCCCCACCAGCGCCGCCACCGCAAAGCCGTGCGAGGCGGTGATGCGCAGCACCTGGGCATCGACGGCCAGCACCCGCGCCAGTTCCTGCTGCAGTTCCGAAGCCAGGCTGTCGAGCATGGGAGTGAGCCTGGCCTGGATGCGGCGGTCGGCCCACATCAGTTTTTCAGCCAGGGGCGAGAGCACCGTGCCCTGTCCCCGTACCTTGTAGACCAGGGCCGCGCCGAACTGCTCCGAGAAGCCCTGCAGCAGGCCCCAGGCGTGGCGATACGACAGGCCACGCTGCGTCGCCGCCTTGCTGATGCTGCCCGTCTGGCTCACGGCCTGCAGCAAATCGAGCAGCACCGGCAGCGGCGTCGGCCTGCCCTGGCCGTCCCGCACGATCCAGTCGGGGCGGATTTCAACCTTCATCATATGCAAAATCCTTCATATTGAAGCGTTTCACAAGCCCTGCTATCTTGGGCTGACACTCACTGATGAAGCGGTTATATATGTTTTACAGAACATATGCAAGCCGCTCAAAACCATGACCCGAGACGCCATCGACACCCTGCTCGCACCGTTTGCCGAAAACGGTGTGCTGTCCCAGCACCAGCTGCTGCCTGCCCTGCATGCCATCCAGGACCGTATCAAACACATACCGCCAGACTGGGTCGAGGGCATCGCGCAGCGTTTCAATCTGTCGCGCGCCGAGGTGCATGGCGTGATCAGCTTTTATCATTTTTTCCGCACCAGCCCACCGGCCGGCCGCACGGTGCAGATCTGCCGCGCCGAGGCTTGCCAGAGCATGGGCGGCGACGCCCTGCTGGCCCACGCCGAACAGGCGCTGGGCTGCAGCCTGCATGGCCGCGACGCCACCGGCGCCTTCGGGCTGGAGCCCGTGTACTGCCTGGGCCAGTGCGCCACCGCGCCGGCCATGATGATCGGCGAAGCCGTCCACGCCCGAGTCACCCCGGCCCGCTTCGACCAGTTGCTGGCGCGGCTGCGCAGCCAGTCCGGGGAGGCCGCATGAGCGCGCGCATCTACGTTCCCACCGATTCGGCCGCGCTGGCGCTGGGCGCCGATGAGGTGGCCGCCGCCATCGCCAGCGAAGCGGCGCGCCGCAACATCGCCGTCGACATCGTCCGCAATGGCACCCGCGGCCTGCTCTACCTGGAACCACTGGTGGAAGTGGCCACGCCGGCGGGCCGTGTCGGCTTCGGCAAGATCGACGCGAGCGACGTGGCCAGCCTGTTCGACGCCGATTTTCACCTGGGAGAAGCCAAGCACCCGGCTGCGCTCGGCCTGGTCGAAGCCATCCCCTACCTCGCGCAACAGCACCGCCTGACGTTCGCCCGCTGCGGGCGCACCGATCCCCTTTCGCTGGCGGACTACCAGGCGCACGGCGGCTACGCCGGCCTGCAGCGGGCGCTGGCACTGGCGCCGGCCGATATCGTCGCCACCGTCACCGCCTCGGGCCTGCGGGGACGGGGCGGCGCCGCCTTCCCGACCGGGATCAAGTGGAACACGGTGCTGCGCGCGCAAGCGGCGCAAAAGTACATTGTCTGCAATGCCGACGAGGGCGATTCCGGCACCTTTGCCGACCGCATCATCATGGAAAGCGATCCCTTTGTGCTGGTCGAGGGCATGACCATCGCCGGCCTGGCCGTGGGCGCCACCGCCGGTTTTATCTACGTGCGCAGCGAGTACCCGCATGCCATCGCGGCCCTCAACAGCGCCATCGCCAGCGCGACGGCGGCGGGGCTGCTGGGCGCGAACCTGGCCGGCAGCGGGCGCGCTTTCACGCTGGAAGTAAGAAAAGGCGCCGGCGCCTACATTTGCGGCGAAGAGACGGCTTTGCTGGAAAGCCTGGAGGGCAAGCGGGGCGTGGTGCGCGCCAAGCCGCCCTTGCCCGCGCTGGCCGGCCTGTTCGGCCAGCCCACCGTCATCAACAATGTGCTGTCGCTGGCGGCCGTGCCCCTGATTCTGGAGAAGGGCGCCCAGTTTTACCAGGACTACGGCATGGGGCGCTCGCGCGGGACCCTGGCCGTTCAACTGGCCGGCAATATCCGCCAGGGCGGCCTGATCGAACTGGCGTTCGGCGCGACCCTGCGCGAGATCTTGTACGACTATGGCGGCGGCAGCGCCAGCGGGCGACCCATCAAGGCGGTGCAGGTGGGCGGACCGCTGGGCGCCTACCTGCCCGAATCGCAATGGGATACCCCGCTCGACTACGAAGCCTTTGCCAGCCTGTGGGCCGTGCTGGGCCACGGCGGCATCGTGGTGCACGACGACAGTGCCGACATGGCGAAACTGGCGCGCTACGCGATGGACTTCTGCGCCGTCGAATCCTGCGGCAAGTGCACACCCTGCCGTATCGGCTCGACCCGCGGCGTGGAAGTGATCGACAAGATCCGCGCCGGCGAAGGGATCCAGCAGGTGATCCTGCTGCGCTCCCTGTGCGACACCATGCTGCACGGCTCCTTGTGCGCCATGGGTGGCATGACGCCCTACCCCGTGCTGTCGGCCCTGAACCATTTTCCGCAAGACTTCGGCCAGGCGGCCGGCGACGTCCAGGCGGCTTAGGAGATTCCCATGATTGAAACCTTAGTTAGGATGTTCTTCGTGTAGGGTTAGTGTGT
>JBJMVV010000219.1:0-6243 GCA_045810505.1 Massilia sp. | reverse complement strand
CAGAGCGGCGCAAGCTGGATCGCCACCCCGGTCAACGCGGGCCGCGCCGAAACCCACGGGCTGGAACTGGAGTGGAAAGCGCCCCTCGGCGGCAATGCCTTGCGCGTCAACGGCGCGCGCAACTGGTCGCGCATCGAGCGCTTGGCAGGGCCCGACAACCATCTGCCGGAGCAGGCCCCCTGGAGCGGCGCGATTTCCATCGAGCGGCGTTTGAGCAGCGCGCCCCTGCTGCTGGCGGCGGGACTGAACGTGCAGGGCGGGGCGCGTTCGGCGCTACCCGGCGGGATCACACTGGTGGGCGCCCGCCAGACCGACCTCAACGCGAGCGCGCTGTGGCGGGTCGATGCGCGCTCGGCGTGGCGCCTTTCGGTGGCCAACCTGCTGGGACAGCGGCGCGAGGAGCTGGGCCGTTATGCCGGGGCCGCGGGCAGCCTGGTGGCGGTGACGGGCACGCCCACCTGGGCCACGCTGCGGCTGGTGTTCGAAACCAGGCTATGAGACCGGGCTATTAGACCAGGCTATAAGACCGCGCGCGTTTCAAGGCAGGTCTTCCTTAAAACGCGCGGCCAGAAAATCGACCAGGGCGCGCACCCGCTGCGGCACGAAGCGGGCGCTGGGCATCAGCGCGTGCAGGGGATAGGGTTCCGTCTCCCAGTCGGCCAGGATGCGCACCAGGCGTCCGCTGGCGATGTCGGCGCGCAGGTCGATATCGCTGCGCAAAGTGATGCCGTGGCCGGCCACGGTCCAGGCGGAGACCAGTGACGCATCATCGGCGCTGCGGTCGCCCTCGACCCGCACCTCGACCCACTTGCCATTGCGGGCGAAGCGCCACAGGCGGTAGCGCCGCCCGCCGCGGTTGAAGGTGAGGCAGTTATGGTCAAGCAGTTGCTGGGGCGTCTGCGGCGTACCGTGCTTCTCCAGGTAAGCCGGAGAAGCCGCAACGATGGGCCGGGCCAGCGCCAGCACGCGGGCCGTCAACTGGGAGTCGGCCAGTTCGCCATAGCGGATGGCGAGATCGACTTCATCGCGCACCACGTCGCGCGGCTGGTCCGATACGCCCAGCGCCAGGTGCACGCCCGGATGCAGCGCCAGAAAATCGTCGAACATGGGCAGCAGGGTGGTGCGGGTCAGGTCCGACGGCGCCGACACCCGCACGGTGCCGCGCAGTTCCACATTGCCTTCGGTGGCTTGCAGCTCACCCTCGGCGATCAGGTCCAGTGCGCGCTGCGCGTAGTCGACCATGATTGAGCCCTGCTGCGTCAGGCGAAGGGCCCGGGTGGAGCGCTCGAACAGGCGCGTGCCCATCTGGCTTTCGAGCCGTTTGAGGGTAGCGCTTGCGGCCGCCGGCGTCACGCCCAGCGCGCGCGCCGCTGCCGTCAGGGACCCGGTGCGGGCTGCCTGCACGATCACGCGCAGGTCATCGATATTTTCAATTTTCATTTGAAAGTGATCCTTTCCAAGCGCCATTGTATAGCGCTGTTATCAGCACTACACTGCCTGCATTGACAATGAAGGAGTCTTCCCATGAAAGCCATCGGCTACCGCCACAATCTCCCCATCAGCGACGCACAGGCGCTGCTCGACCTCGAACTGCCCGCGCCTGCGCCGGGCCCGCGCGACCTGCTGGTGCGGGTGAGGGCGATTGCCGTCAACCCCGTCGACACCAAGGTGCGCGCCAATGCCGCGCCGCCCGAGGGCAGCGCCAAAGTGCTGGGCTGGGACGTGGCCGGCGTGGTCGAAGCCATCGGCGCCGAGGTCACCGGTTTTACCGTGGGCGACCGGGTTTATTACGCCGGTGCGCTTGACCGCCCCGGCGCCAACAGCGAACTGCACGTGGTCGATTTCCGCATCGCCGCGCGCGCGCCCGCCAGCCTCAGTGACGCCGAGGCGGCCGCCATGCCGCTGACCACCATCACGGCGTGGGAACTGCTGTTCGACCGCCTCGGTGTCGTGCCCGGCGGCGGCGACGGTCAGAGCCTGTTGATCGTGGGCGGCGCCGGCGGGGTCGGCTCGATGCTGATCCAGTTGGCGCGCCAGTTGACCAGGCTGCGCGTGATCGCCACCGCCTCGCGCCCTGAAACGCGGCAGTGGTGCCTGGACCTGGGCGCGCATGCCGTGATCGATCACGCGACGGCGATGGCGCCGCAACTGGCCGTCGGCGAAATCAAACAGGTTGACCTGGTGGCCTCGCTGACCCAGACCGACGCCCACCTGGCGGACCTGGTCGAGGCCTTGCTGCCACAGGGGCGCCTGGCCCTGATCGACGATCCGCAGGCGCTCGACGTCAAGCGTCTCAAGCAGAAGTCGATTTCGCTGCACTGGGAATTCATGTACACCCGCTCGATGTTCCAGACGGCGGACATGGACGAGCAGGGCAAGCTGCTGGCGGAAGTGGCGCGGCTGGTCGACGCCGGCGTGCTGCGCACCACGCTCGACGCCCATTACGGCCGCATCGATGCGGCCAATCTGCGCCGCGCCCATGCCATGCTTGAAAGCGGCAAGGCGCGCGGCAAGATCGTGCTGGAAGGGTTTTGATTAACCCCGGGCGGTGGCAGCTTTTTTCGCCTTGACGAATACGGGGCCCCACAGCGGGTGGCCGTATTCGCCCGGCGCCAGGTCAAAACTGGCGTCCAGTTTCAGGGCCTTTTCAAACTGCTGGCGGCACAGGTTCTGGCGCGAGGTGACGCAGTAGCTGAAGGCGGTGTATTTCAGCGCGGCCAGTTGGGTCGGCTTCGGACCGGCGACGACGTCGCTCTGGCCCAGGCGCTTGATGGCGCCGTTGTAGTCGCCCTTGTTGTAAAGGGCGATGCCGTCGGCCAGGCCCGAGGGCGGCGAGGTCGCCGTGCTGGCGGCGGCGCTGCTGGCACTGGCCGGGCTGAAGATCGAACCCAGGACTGAACCCGAGCCCGAGCCCGAACCGCTTGCGGATGCGGGCGGGTGCGTGCCCGCCGCATTGCTGCTGCCGGGCGTATTGGCGCAGCCGGCCAGCAGGGCGAAAATGGTGGCGGCGGCGCCGGCGAGGGCCAGGCGCGCTGGCCTGGAAAACAAAAGTGAGGTCATGAATCGGTCCTGCCCTGGTCTGCTGCGTTGATGTGATACCTGCTATTTGCCGGCGGCGAAATCAAAATCTACCGCCACTGGTTTGCCCTTGCTCACTTCAATCACGCGGTGGTGATCGGGAAAGCCCGGGTTGACTATCCTGATCTGGTGGCTGCCGACCGGCAGCGTCAAATGCTTCAGGGGCGGGCTCACGCCCCGTTCGCGCCCGTCGATGAAGACGGTGCCCCAGGGCTTGATGGCAAAGTTGACGGCTGCGCTGTCGACGGCGGGGGCGGCTGGCGCGGCTGCCACCACTGGCGCAGTCTTGACGGCGCGTGCGGCGCTGTCGGCCACCGGCGCGGGTTCCGGCGCCGGCGGCGCCGGCGTGGCGACGCTGGCTGCCGGCGCCAGCACGCTCTCGCGCGGATCGAGCGAGCTGGCCGTGTCGGCGCTGGTCGCTGCGCTGGCCACCACGGGCGCCGGCGGATTGTCCGGCGCGGCTTTTCTTGGCTGCTGCTGCGCCAGCATGATGGTGTCTTCGCCGCCGCCGATCAGGGTCGACAGGCCCCAGCCGGCGACCAGCACCAGCAGGGCCGCGCCGACCAGCGGCAGCCAGTTTTTCTTCACTCGCGCTGCGGCTGCCGGCGTCTCTTTTGGCGCAGAAGACGTGACAACGGCGGGCTTGGGCTCGGCGCCAACCGGCATGCGCGCGGCGGGCGCCGGCGAAGCCGAAGCCGAAGCAGCCGCCGTCTCCAGGCTCGTTGCGCTTGCCAGCGGCTGGCGTGGGGCGCCGGCGCTCGCGCGCGGCGCGCCGGCCGGAATGCCGAGCAGGGCGCGGAAGGCGTCGATGCTTTGCGGGCGGTCCTGCGCCAGCACGGCCAGCCCCTGGTCGATCGCTGCCAGAAAACCTTCGCTGTAACCGGGCGGCGCCAGTACACGCAGGGGCACCAGCGGATCCTGGATCATGCGGGCGATCGAACTGGCCGGCGCCTTGCCCGTGATGGCGTGGTACATCACGGCGGCCAGCGCATAGATGTCGGTGTAGGCGCCCTGTTCAAGCGAGGCGTCGCCGGCGTACTGTTCGACCGGCGCATAACCGGGTTTGAGGATCACGGTGAGCCCGCGCGTCATGTCGCCGATCACCTGGCGCGCCGAACCGAAATCGAGCAGCACGGCGTCGCCGCTGGCTTGCACGATGATGTTGTCGGGCGAGACGTCGCGGTGCACGATCTGCATCGTGTAGAGCATCTCCAGCGCCTGCAGGATATTGGCCAGGATGCGCAGGCACCAGGCTTCGTTCACCAGTTCGGGATTGTGGGCGACGATGTCCTTGACGGTGCGGCCGTCGTAGAACTGCATGGCGGTGTAGGCCGTGCGGTTCTGTTCCCAGTAGCGGTGCACCTTGACCAGGGCAGGGTGGTCGAACTGGGCCAGGAAGCGGGCCTCGTTGATGAAGCTTTTCAGGCCGATCCGGAAGGTGTCCTGGTGCCGTTCGGCGCGCAGCGACACGCCGGCGTCGTTGCCGCGCATGGCCAGCGCCGAGGGCATGTATTCCTTGATCGCCACGTGGCGGTGCAGCGAATGGTCGAAGGCCAGGTAGACGATGCCGAAGCCGCCTTCGCCGAGCACCTCGACGATCTCGTAATCGGCCAGGCGGGTGCCGGGCGGCAGGCAGTTCTCCGAGCCGCTTTTAGCGCGCACCTCGGCGCCTTCAACGGTCTCGGTCGGCTTTGCGATCGGCGCCAGCGTCATGCTGCATTCTCCTGGGCGTGCACGCGGATCGCGTAGGCCGAAAAATTATCGCGTTCGACGCCGTATGTGCCTGACGCGGCCTGCGCGGCGCGGGCGCACAGGGCGGCCAGCCAGTCCTCGGCGCGAGCGCTTCCGGCCAGCGCCGCCAGCATGGCTGCTTCGTCGACCCATTCCCACAGGCCGTCGCTGCACACCAGCAGGGCGTCGCCAGGCAGCAGGTCGGCGCAGTCGCTGACACTGGCGGCGAAACCGTTTTCCGCGCCGATGGCCGCCAGCAGCACGTGGCGCTGCGGGTGGCTGCGGGCGGCGCTGGCATCGGCGTAACCGCCTTCGATCAGCTGCTGGACGAAACTGTGATCGGCGCTGGCGTGCAGCAGTGCACCGGCGCGGAACAGATAGATGCGGCTGTCGCCCAGGTGCGCCCAGCAGGCTGCCGCGCCATCCTGGTCGACCAGCAGCACGGCCGCGGTGGAACTCATGTCCGTCAGCTGCTTGTTGACCGCGCCATCAGCCGCCTTGACTGCTGCAACGCGGGCGATCGCCTTGTCGATGCAGCGCGCGGCCGCCGCGGGCGTGGCCGCGGGCGACTCCAGGAAGGCTGCCAATACTTCATCGCGCACCAGGGTGGCGGCCGTCTCGCCGCCGGCATGGCCGCCAGCGCCATCGGCGACGACGAAGCAGGCCAATTGCGCATGGCGCGCCGCGCCGATGCGGTCCTGGTTGCCCGGGCGCGCACCGGGATTGGTCACCTCGGACCAGGACAGGCGCACGCCAGGGCGCTTCACGCCTGCCCCTCCTTGACCCGTTCCACCGCCGCCTCGTAAGCGGCAAGGAAGGCGGCGCCGAACAGCTGTTCATCGGTGGAGCGGGCCACGCCGGCGTGGCGGCGGGTGTAGTCGTCCCACATCTGCTGGCCGCGGCGCGAGGGGACCAGGCTGTCGAGCAATCCGGCCGGCGGCAGCGCGGCGCTGATCGTATCCGGGCCCAGCGCGGCGAGCGCCGCCTGCATGCCGGCGCGGGTGCCGGCGACCACGCCCAACTGGTGGCCGCGCAGGTCGCTCCAGGCGTCGTCGAGGGCTTCCAGCGGCTCCATGAAACCGGGCATTTTCTTGCGCAGCATCTGGGTCAGCACGGTCTGGCTGTCCGGGAAAAATTTGAGGGGATTGTTGTTACGTACCAACACGGTTGTCACATCGGCATGCACTTCCTGCTTCACCAGCGAGCGCAGCGCCAACAAGTCGATCGTCGCCTGTAAGGAACTGGCCATCATCTTGCCCAGCAGCTCCATCATTTCCGGCGTCAATTCGGCTGCGATGGCGTCGGGCGCGACCCCCGCGCCCCGCAGGAAAGCCTGCTTCAATGCATGCGCATGCAGCGATTCGGGGGAGGTGCTGGCGGCGCCGGTGGACTCTGGGCTGATCATCTTGATACGTCGGTAAAACGTCTTATGTT
>JBJMVV010000218.1:0-3718 GCA_045810505.1 Massilia sp. | reverse complement strand
CAGCAGGAACAGCACGCTGCCGACCAGCTTGGCGAAGCGGCCCAGCAAGGGCAGGGGCAGCCAGTGCAGCAGCCACATGAATCCCAACACGAGTCTCATGCAGCCTCCTGCTGTGGCGCGGCCACGCCGTCAGGCTGTTTATAACGGTTGTAACTCCAATAATACTGCGCGGGGCACAGGGCAATCAGTCGTTCCATCGCCCCATTGATGGCGGCGGCCTGCTGGGCGGGGGTGCCCTCCAGGCTGCCTTCAAAGCGGGAGAAGCGCAGGCGGAAGCCGCGCCCTTTCGGCAGCCGCTCTGCGTAGACCAGCAGCACCGGCGCGCCGCTCATCTGCGCCAGTTTGGCCGGCAAAGTCATGGTGTAGGCGGGGCGGCCAAAAAACGGCGCCCACACCCCTTCACCCTGCTGCGGCACCTGGTCGGGCAGCACGCCCACCGGTTCGCCTTTTTTCAGGGCGCGCGCCAGGATGCGCACGCCGGCCAGGGTGGCCGGGGCCAGATGCAGCATGCCGCGTGCGCGCGCCCCTTCCACCAGCGGTTTGAGCGCAGCCTGCTTGGGCGGACGGTACATGACGGTGAGGCGCGTGCGCAGCGCCACCTGCTGGGCGGTGATCTCAAAGCAGCCCAGGTGTGGCGTCAAAAACACAATGCCGCGTCCGGCCGCGAGGGCCTGTTCGACCAGTTCGTAATTTTCTTCAATGGCGCTGGCAGCCACCCGTTGCAGCGGCGCGCACCACAGGAAGGGCAGCTCGAACATGGCCTTGCCGGCCTCGGTGATGGCCTGGGGCAGCACGGCGCCGAAGCCGGCATGTTCGAGATTGCCGCGCAGGCGCCGCCGGTACGAGGGCGACACCAGGTAGACCAGCCAGCCGAGACCGGCCCCTAATATATGTAGCAAGCGCAGTGGAAGGAAAGACAGAAGGCGGAACAGGAGTACAAGCATGGGTGGGGCCGCCGGCGTTCAGGCGCGTAGTCGAGCTAAAAATTTACAAGGAGCGTAAAATACCACGTTGCAGGATCCGCCGAGTTAATCAGACAACTTGCGAAGCGGAATATAAATGTCGCTAAAGCGTCGCAGGCAAGCCCCCTTACTGCGACAAACGTTCAAAACCAGTAAAGGAAGCTTGTAATGTCCAACGACTATCTGTTTACCTCGGAGTCCGTCTCCGAAGGCCACCCCGACAAGGTCGCCGACCAAATCTCCGACGC
This sequence comes from Massilia sp., assembly GCA_045810505.1. GTDB lineage: Bacteria > Pseudomonadota > Gammaproteobacteria > Burkholderiales > Burkholderiaceae_D > JAFCUW01. Next base: position 2,508 of record JBJMVV010000218.1, on the reverse strand, counting down.
CATCCTCGACGCCATTCTGGCCGAAGACCCGAAAGCGCGCGTCGCCGCTGAAACTCTGTGCAACACGGGACTGGTGGTGCTGGCCGGTGAAATCACCACCCACGCCAATATCGACTACATCCAGGTCGCACGCGAAACCATCAAGCGCATCGGTTACGACAACACCGACTACGGCATCGACTATAAAGGTTGCGCCGTGATGGTCTGCTACGACAAGCAGTCGCCCGACATCGCCCAGGGCGTTGACGAAGGCGCCGGCCTTGATCTGGATCAGGGCGCTGGCGACCAGGGCTTGATGTTCGGTTACGCCTGCGATGAAACGGCCGAATTGATGCCCGCCGCGATCCACTACGCCCACCGCCTGGTCGAGCGCCAGTCGCAGCTGAGAAAAGATGGCCGCCTGCCGTGGCTGCGTCCAGATGCAAAATCGCAGGTCACCCTGCGCTACGTCGACGGCCGCCCGGTTGGCGTCGACACGGTGGTGCTTTCGACCCAGCACCATCCCGACGTCTCGCACAGCCAGATCGAAGAAGCCGTCATCGAGGAAATCATCAAGCAGGTGCTGCCCCGTGAATGGCTCAACAACACCCGCTACCTGGTCAACCCGACCGGCCGCTTTGTCATCGGCGGCCCGCAGGGCGACTGCGGCCTGACGGGCCGCAAGATCATCGTCGACACCTACGGCGGCGCAGCGCCCCACGGCGGCGGCGCCTTCTCGGGCAAGGATCCATCGAAAGTGGACCGCTCGGCAGCCTACGCGGCCCGCTACGTGGCAAAAAATATTGTCGCGGCAGGTCTGGCGCGCCAGTGCCAGGTGCAGGTGTCCTACGCCATCGGCGTGGCCAAGCCGATCAACATCACCGTCTACACGGAAGGCACGGGCGTCATCTCGGATGAAAAAATCGCCCAGCTGGTGATGGAGCATTTTGACCTGCGTCCAAAAGGCATCGTCCAGATGCTGGACTTGCTGCGCCCGATCTACCAGAAGAGCGCGGCTTATGGCCACTTCGGCCGTGAAGAGCCCGAGTTCACCTGGGAGCGCACCGATAAAGTGGCGCTGCTGCGCGCCGAGGCCGGTCTGTCGTAAACAGGATAAAAGGGGGCCCGGTCTGTCCCCTTTTTTAGTTCAGAATTATGCGAGATTGCGCATAATTGTGTGGCTGAGCGGTGCAGCTTGTCCCGCTCCGTCCTTTTTGGCGCCGTCATCCTGTGATAAACTTCTGCGTTCCGAGGAGCGTTGCGACGAATTAAATTTCGCCAGGCTCGGAGTCTTCTGCAACCGCGCTCACGTACCTTTTTCTCAACTGAAAGGAGGGCGTGATGAACGCCGTACTCAAAAACCTCAACGACTTCCACATTGCCGATATCAGCCTGGCTGCGTGGGGCAATAAAGAAATCAAGATCGCCGAAACCGAAATGCCGGGCCTGATGGCGATCCGCGAAGAATTCGCCGCCAGCCAGCCTTTGAAAGGCGCCCGCATCACCGGTTCCTTGCACATGACCATCCAGACGGCCGTGCTGATCCAGACGCTCGAAGCGCTGGGCGCACAGGTGCGCTGGGCTTCGTGCAATATCTACTCGACCCAGGACCACGCCGCTGCCGCCATCGCCGCCGCCGGCACGCCCGTGTTCGCCGTCAAGGGCGAAACGCTCGACGAATACTGGGATTACTCGCATCGCATCTTTGAATGGCCCGGCCAGGACGTGTACTCGAACATGATCCTCGACGACGGCGGCGACGCCACCCTGCTGCTGCACCTGGGCGTGCGTGCCGAAGCAGACATCAGCGTGCTGGACAATCCAGGTTCGGAAGAGGAAATCTGCCTGTTCAACTCGATCAAGCAGCACCTGGCGCGCGATCCGAAGTGGTACTCCAAGCGTCTGCCGCACATCATGGGCGTGACCGAAGAAACCACCACGGGCGTGCACCGCCTGATCCAGATGCACAAGGAAGGCAAGCTGGCTTTCCCGGCAATCAACGTCAACGACTCCGTCACCAAGTCGAAGTTTGACAACCTGTACGGCTGCCGTGAGTCGCTGGTCGACGGCATCAAGCGCGCCACCGACGTCATGATCGCCGGGAAGGTTGCCGTCATCGCCGGTTACGGTGACGTGGGCAAGGGTTCGGCACAGGCCATGCGCGCCCTGTCGGCCCAGGTGTGGGTGACCGAAATCGATCCGATCTGCGCCCTGCAGGCCGCGATGGAAGGCTTCCGCGTCGTCACGATGGATTACGCAGCCGAGCACGGCGACATCTTCGTCACCTGCACCGGCAACTATCACATCCTGACCGAACAGCACATGCTGGCCATGAAAGACCAGGCCATCGTCTGCAATATCGGTCACTTCGACAACGAGATCGATGTTGCCTCGCTCAAGAAATATGAGTGGGAAAACATCAAGCCCCAGGTCGACCACATCATCTTCCCGTCGGGCAAGCGCATCATCCTGCTGGCCGAAGGCCGCCTGGTGAACCTCGGTTGCGGCACGGGCCACCCGTCCTACGTG
>JBJMVV010000217.1:0-31075 GCA_045810505.1 Massilia sp. | reverse complement strand
GCGCCCAGTGCGCGCGCTGTAGATGCCAGGCGGGCGTAAATGAAAATCAGCGCGCGCCGGTAGGGCTCATCGCTGCGATGCGGCGACTGGTCGGGCGAGGCCTCGGCCAGCGCCTGCAGGGCGGGACTGACGCTCACCATCAGGGTCGACACGGACAATTCGGCGCCCAGCAAGTGCACCTCGTCGAGATAAAAATCGAGAATCGTGGTGGCGTGCTTGGCCAAGGCCTGCTGCATGGTGGCGGCGTTGACGTTGGGGTTGCCGTCACGGTCGCCGCCGATCCAGCTGCCCATCTGGATGTAGCAGGCGCCCGCCGACGGCGCTTCGGCGCCGAAATGGCCGGCCAATTCTTCCTCGATATCGTCGTACAGGCCAGGCAGCTCGCGCAGAAAAGTGATGCGGTAGTAGGACAGGGCGTTGTCGATTTCGTCGGCCACCGTCAGTTTTGAATAACGCAGCATGCGCGTCTGCCACAGGGTGGCGATGCGCGACTGAAGCAGCGCCAGGTTGGCTTTGGCTTCCTTGGGCGTCAGGGGCTGGTCGCGTTCGGCCAGCAGGCGCGCAATATCGTGCTCGGCGTCGAGGATGGATTTGCGCTGCACCTCGGTCGGGTGGGCCGTCAGCACGGGCACGATCAGCGCGTCGTCAAAAAAGCGCTGCACGGTGGCGCCGTCGACGCCGGCTTTTTTCAGCTTGTCGAGGGCGAAGCCGGCGCTGCCTGCCTGCGCTGGCGAGCCTGCAAGCAGGTGGGCGCGGCGGCGGCGGATGTGGTGCTGGTCCTCGGCGATATTGGCCAGGTGCGAAAAATAGGAAAACGCCCGCACCACCGAGATGGTCTGCTCGCGCGTGAGTTTTTTCAGCAGGGTGCGCAGTTCGATGTCGGCGTCGGCGTCGTCCTCGCGGCGAAAGCGCACGGCGGTCTGGCGGATCGTCTCGACGACGTTGAAGACCTCTTCGCCTTCCTGTTCGCGCAGCACGTCGCCGAGCAGGCGGCCGAGCAGGCGGATGTCTTCTTTTAAAGGCGCGTCCTTGTCGTGTTCAGAAGCGGCGGCGGGCGATGAGAGCTGTGCTGCGGGGGGCGTGAGCATGTCGGCCTTGGTCAAGAGGTGGATGCAGAGGAAGGTGGACGCCGAGCCTTATGGCCAGAGTCTGCAAAAGGGGCGCATGATAAAATTTGTGATTCCAGCCATGTCCCGAAGTGGTGAAGCAGTCCGCGCTGTCCGCGCACTGGCCTACGAAATGAAAGAATCCGTGTTGAACGCAACTGTAGCAAGTGTAGCAACTGAGCCGGCCGCACAGGCCGCACCCAAGGCGCCATCCAGTCTGGTTATCGCGTCGCGCGAAAGCCGCCTCGCCATGTGGCAGGCCGAACATGTGCGCGCCCGATTGACTTTATTATATCCAGATTGCCAGATCACGATTCTCGGCATGACCACCCGTGGCGACCAGATTCTCGACCGCACCCTCTCCAAGGTCGGCGGCAAAGGCCTGTTCGTCAAGGAGCTGGAAGTGGCGATGGCTGAACAGCGCGCCGATCTCGCCGTGCACTCCCTGAAGGACGTGCCGATGGAGCTGCCTGAAGGTTTTGAGCTGGCCGCCGTGCTGGAACGGGAAGATCCGCGCGACGCCTTTGTCTCGAACGATTACGAAAGCCTCGAGGCGCTGCCTGCCGGCGCCATCGTCGGCACCTCGAGCCTGCGCCGCCAGTCGCTGATCGCGGCGCGCTACCCCCACCTGGTCGTCAAACCCTTGCGCGGCAATCTCGACACCCGCCTGGCAAAGCTGGACCGGGGCGAATACGCCGCCATCATCCTCGCCGCCGCCGGCCTGATACGACTGGGCCTGCCGCAGCGCATCCGCGCCTGCCTGGACGCCGGGGCCTCGCTGCCGGCAGCAGGGCAGGGCGCCATGGCGATTGAAATCCTGTCCGGGCGCAGCGACGTCGACCTGCGCGCCGTGCTGGCGCCGCTGAACCACCTGCCCACTTTTAATGCCGTCAGCGCCGAGCGCAAGGTCTCCAAGGTGTTTGGCGCCAGCTGCCAGATCCCGCTGGCCGCTTATGCAACCGACGAAGGCAACGGCCAGTTGCGCCTGCGCGCCATGGTCGCCACCCCCGATGGCGGCCGGGTCGCCCTGGCCGAAGCGAGTGGCGCGGCCGATGCGCCCGAGGCGCTGGGTCAGCGCGTGGCCGACCTGCTCGAAGCGCAGGACGCCCACGCCATCCTGGAAGCGTGCAAGCTGCAGTCGCAGGCTGATGGCGCCTGAGGCCACTGCCACGGCAGCGGAGCCGGCGCGCCCCGTCATCATCACCCGCCCGCGCGCGCAGGCAGGCGCGCTGGCCGCGGCCGTGACAAACCTTGGCCGCGAGGCCGTGCTGCTGCCGCTGCTGCAGATCGAGCCGCTGGCCGACAGCAGCGAACTGCAGGCCGTGCTGGCCAGGCTCAGCGAATTCGCGCTGGCCGCTTTTGTCTCGCCCAACGCCATCGACGCCGCCTTCGCCCACATCACTGCCTGGCCCGAGGGCGTCGCGGTAGCCGTGCTGGGGGAGGGCAGCCGCGCCAGCCTGGCCGCGCACGGCCTGGTTGACGCCAACGCCACCATCCACAGTCCCCGCGACGCCAGCCGCAGCGATTCCGAGCACCTGATGGAGTCGCTCGACGTGGCGGCGCTGGCAGGCCGCCGCGTGCTGATCGTGCGCGGCGAATCGGGCCGGGAACTGATCGCCGACGCGATGCGCGCGGCCGGCGCCGAGGTGACGACGGTGGCGGCCTACCGCCGCAGCGTGCCCGCGCTCGACGCCGCGCTGGCCGCAAAGCTGACGGCACTGCTGGGGCGGCCCTGCGACTGGGTCATCACCAGCTCGGAAGCGCTGCGCGGCCTGTTCGCGCTGGCCGGCCAGCTTGGCGGCGCCGCCGCTGTCGCAAAATTGCAACAACAGCATTTGATCGTCCCCCACGCCCGGATTGCCGAAACGGCCGAAGCGCTGGGCGCCACCCGTCTCACCCTCACAGGATCAGGCGACGCGAGCATCCTTGCCGCGTTACAATCACGAGCATGAACGAATTGCCATCCACGCCCGACAACACCAACCACGTCGCCGTCGCATCCGCGCCCGCCCAGCCACTGCCCTCGCCGGGTTTCATCGAGCTGCTCCAGACCCCGCTGGCCAAGGTCGCCATCGTCGTCCTGCTGCTGCTTGCCGCGCTGGCCTGGTCCACCCACGCCAGGCTCACCCACCTGCGCCAGGAACTGGCGAAAAGCCTGCAAAAAAGCGAGACCACCAGCAATGAGACGCTGGCCCTGGCGCGCCAGGTGCAGGAGCAGAACAAGGAACTGCAGGTGAAGGTGGCCGCGCTCGAGAGCCGCCAGAGCGAAGCGCAAAGCCAGCAGCTGGCGCTTGAACAGCTGTATCAGGACCTGTCGAAAAACCGCGACGAATGGGCGCTGGCTGAAATCGAGCAGGTGCTCTCCACCGCCAGCCAGCAGCTGCAACTGGCAGGTAATGTGTCGGGCGCCCTGATCGCGCTGGCCAACGCCGACCGCTCGCTCTCGCGCACCGACAAGCCCCAGTTCATCACCATCCGCCGGGCGATTGCGCGCGACACCGACAAGCTCAAGGCCTTGCCCGGCATCGACGTGGCGGGTCTGTCGCTGCGCATCGATAACGTGATCGCCCAGATCGACACCCTGCCCATGCTGGCCGATGCGACGCCCGTGGCGCCGGCCGACCTGGCCAAAACGGCGCCGCGCCCCGTCAAGCCAGTCAAGGGCGCGCCTTCCAAGGCCGACGTGCTGACCGCGCCCGATCCGGTGACGGCCCGCCTGGCCGCGCTGTGGCATGGCTGGACCGGCGAAATGTGGGACGAAGTGCGCCAGCTGATCCGGGTGCGCCGGGTCGACACGCCCGAGGCCCTGATGCTCTCGCCGCGCGAAGCCTACTTCACCCGCGAGAACCTGAAACTGCGCCTCCTGAATGCGCGCCTGGCCCTGTTGTCGCGCAACGAGGCGGCCTTCCGCAGCGACCTCGAAACCGTGCAGGATGCGCTGCAAAAGTATTTCGACACGCGCGCGCGCAGCACCCAGGCCGCTATCAGCATGCTGCGTCAGCTGCAGGGCAATAACCTGGCCATCGAGATGCCGACCCTGGCCGACAGTCTCAACGCCGTGCGCACTTACAAAGCGAAGCCTTAAGCCATGCGTCTCTTACTCTGGTTGGTCGCGCTGATGGCAGGGGCAATCGGCATCGCCGTCACCGCCCGCTTCAATCCTGGCAACGTGGTGCTGTTCTACCCGCCGCACCGGATCGACCTGTCGCTCAATTTCGTCATCGTCCTCGAAGTGCTGTTGTTTGCGCTCGTGTATGTGCTGGTGCGGGCCTTCTCGGCCACCGCCGGCATGCCGGCCCGCGTGGCCGCCTACCGCCAGCGCAAGCGTGAGCGCGACGGCAACAAGGGCTTGCGCGACGCCTTGAAAGCCCTGTTCGAAGGCCGCTTCGGCCACGCCGAAAAGGCCGCCGTGCGGGCCGCCGAACTGCCTGAAAACGCCGGTCTCGCCGCCCTGATCGGCGCCAGGGCCGCGCACCGCATGCGCGAGCCGGCCCGGCGCGACAACTGGCTGGCCCGCGCCGCGCAGGATGCCTCGCTGAAGACGGCGCGCCTGATGACCGTCACGGAACTGATGGTCGACGATCACAAGCCGGAAGCCGCGCTGCAGGCAGTGGCTGAACTGAACGCCAGCGGCACGCGCCACATCCACGCCCTGCAATGGTCGATGCGCGCCCACCAGCAGGCCAAGAACTGGCCCGAGGTGCTGCGCCTGGTGCGCTCGCTCGACAAGCACAAGGCCCTGCATCCGGCCCTGTCGGCGCGCCTGCGCGAACTGGCTTACGATGCGCTCTTGTGCGACAGCGCCCACGACGCCGAATCGATCCTGCGCGTCTGGTCGACGGTGCCGACCGCGGACCGTATCAAACCCTACATCGCCGCCCGCGCGGCGAGCGCCCTCAACGAGCGGGGCCTGCACGACGAGGCCCGCGCCACCGTCGAGGAAGCGCTCGCGGTGGAGTGGGACGACCGCGTGGTGCGGGCCTACCGCGATGCGGCCGCACCGGCGGGCACGCCGGCCCTGCTGGCGCAAATTGAAAAATGCGAGCAGTGGCTGCGCCAGCGTCCCAACGACGCCGAGCTGGCCTTGACCCTGGGCGCCCTGTGCCTGAAGCAGAAACTGTGGGGCAAGGCCCAGCGCTACCTGGAGCAGGCCCTGTCGGACGCCTCGGCGCCGAAGATGGTGCGCGAATGCCACCTCAAGCTGGCGCAGCTGCACGAGGCGCTGGGCCAGCATGAGCAGGCGGCGGCCCACTACCGCCAGTGCGCGCTGGCCAACTTACTCTAGCATTCACCCGGTCCGAAGCGGTGCCGCGCCAGCGATGGCGTATGCATCCGCTATAATCTCGGGGTTAACAAAATCACCTGAACCAAGGATTAGCCATGAGCCTCAACAAAGTATCTTCCGGCCGCGACGTGCCGAACGACTTCAACGTCATCATTGAAATCCCGATGAATGCCGATCCGATCAAGTACGAAGTGGACAAGGAATCCGGCGCGATTTTCGTCGACCGCTTCATGAGCACCGCCATGCACTATCCGTGCAACTACGGCTATGTGCCCAACACCCTGTCGGACGATGGCGACCCATGCGACGTGCTGGTGATCACCCCGTTCCCCCTGTTCCCCGGCGTCGTGGTGCGCTGCCGCGCCATTGGCGTGCTGAAGATGACGGACGAAGCCGGCGGCGACGCCAAGGTGCTGGCCGTCCCGGTCGACAAGATCCTGCCGATCTACAGCCACTGGCAAAAGCCGGAAGACATCAACGACCTGCGCCTGCAGCAGATCCAGCACTTCTTCGAGCACTACAAGGATCTCGAAAAGGGCAAATGGGTCAAGATCGAGGGCTGGGAAGGTCCTGAGGCGGCCAAGGAAGAGATTTTGAATGGCGTGAAGGCGTTTAACGCCCAGGCGAAGTAAGCAGCATCGGGGACTGGCCTTGCAGGCCTGTCCCCATTTTTGAAGCCGCCCGCCCACGCGCCGGTGGCCGCGAAAAAAAAGAGGGGCCGCTCATCCGTAATCGGCCCCTTCTTGCTTTGGTGGATTTTTAAAATGGGGACAGGCCCGCAGGGCCAGTCCCCGGCAAGATCACCACCCGATGTCCTTCAGCAGCGCATACGTCAAATCCACCCCATCGACCGCATGCGACAAATCCCCGCTGATCGACGGCTCCATCAGCTGATTGCGCTTCGCATCCGTTGAAAAATGCGACACCGTCGATCCTGGCGCGTACTCGAGCGGGGTGTACATCCGAATCCGTCCCGTGCTGTCGGTGCCCGCCAGGTGCGCGGGATCGACGCCGAGGCTGGCCAGCACGCCCGAATGGTCGGCGGCGCGGCCTTTCAATGCGGTCTTGAGCAGGGCGCCCGACTGCTGCGACACCCGCACCGCGGGAATCGTGATGGCCGGATCGGCGCCGCCCAGATCCGTGACTTCAACGGGCGCATTGTCGGCCACGATCATGGCAATCGCGCCGGCCGCCTGCAGACTCTTCGCCTTTTCCACAAAGGTGCAGGCGCCGCGGTCGACCAGCGCCACATTGCCCCGCACGGCGGCATGATTCATCTCATTCAAGACGGTACACGCCAGGCCCGTGCCGTCGGCCTGGTCAACCACCGGCATCAATTCGCCCGTTACCGTCAGCGCCCCCAGCGGCGGGCCGAAACCGGCATCGCCGACGGCCATGGCGCCGGCGGCGCTGCCGGCGTTCGGGCCAGCCACCAGCAGTTGCGACATGGGCGAGAGCGCCTGCGGCACGCCGCTGGTGACGAGCGGCCCGTTCCACGACAGGCCGGCCCCGCTGATGGCCGAGGCGCTGCGCTCCGCATCCGTCATCTGGGCCCAGATTTTGCCGCCGCGGTTGTCGACCAGGTAGTGGTCCCACACCGAGGGCAGTTCGTTGACCCGCTTGCCCGTCTGGTCGCTGGTGAAGGTCTGGAAGCCCAGGCCGTGGGCCATCTCGTGCAGCAGCACCGTGACCAGGTCGATGCGGGTGCCGGCCTTGCCGTCGATGCCAAGATAAAAGCCGTCCTTCGGCATGCAATCGTCGAACAGGCCCAGACGCGAATTGAAGCGCGCGACGATGTGCGGCGCGTCTGGCGGGGTCTGGTCGATCCCCGCCAGTTTGCTGGCGAGAGCGGCCGGATACCAGGTGGCCGGACGGGGCGTGTTGGGGAAATCGGCATAGATGTCGCTGGCGCCGGCGGAGCCGAGCGTCGCGGTGGCCGCCGTGCAGGCCAGCGGCACGAAGGAGGCGGCGACGCGGATCGGCACCGCGCTGCTCAATGTGGCGCCCCACACCGAGGCGGCGTACTCGAAGGCGATCAGGCGCTGCTGGCCCAGGGAAGTGCCGCTGTTGCCGCCGATCGGCGCGACCGGGGTGGGATCGTTGAAGCCCACGCCGGGATCGTTGCGGTTGATGATGGTGATGGTGACGGCCTGCGCGGCGCCGACGAAAGTGCCGGCAAGGCACAGCAGGCCAAGGGCGATGGCCGATTTAATGGTGTGCATGGTCGTCCTCCCCCTGCACGCAGTCCATCGTCAGCTTGCCGTCGGCATCGCGCCGCACGGTCGCCTGCACCAGCGCGGCTTCACCCAGGTGGACTTCGCGGCGGCCGTCGCTGCGCAGTTTTACGGGGCCGGCGCCGGCGGCGGCGGGACGCAGCGCCAGTTGTGCGGCGCCCAGGGCGCGCAGTTCGGCGGCGGTGGCGGGGCGCAGTTGGCCCGTTTGCGGGTCGCGCACGGCGGTCATGCCGGCGGGGGCGTCCTGGGCGAGCGCGCCGCCGGTGGCCAGCGCAAGTGCGGCAAACAGCACGCGGCATAGAACAGAGGGGTGGGGTGTCATGGGGCTTCCTTTCGGCGTCGAGGCGGTCGTACCGCCCGACCGACCTTAAACGCCCTGGAAAACCCCGTTTTGATTTAATTCAAATGGGCAACACTTCAATGGGATGGCTGGCGCCCGCGCAGCTTGCCCACGATCCCGCTGGGGAAAAAGTAAATCGACAGTACGAACAAGACGCCCAGCCACAGCAGCCAGCGGTCCGGGTGCAGGGCCTGGGCCGCGAAGGGCACATTGGCCAGCAGTTCGGCGCCGCCCGCCATCGCCGCCTTGAGATAATTCTGCGCCAGGATGAACAGGGTTGCGCCCACCACCGCGCCGTACATGGTGCCCATGCCGCCGATGACGACGATGAGGAGGATGTCCGTCATCACTTCGAATCCGAGGGTCGTCTTCGGCCCGACGTAGCGCAGCCACAGCGCCATCAGCGCGCCGGCGAGGGCGGCGACCAGGGCGGCCAGCACATTGGCCCAGATCCGGTACACCATGGTGCGGTAGCCGAGCGCCTCGGCGCGGAACTCGTTTTCGCGGATCGCCTGCAGCACCCGCCCGAACGGCGAATTGACGAGGCGGAGCAGGAACAGGAACAGCAGCAGGCAGCCAAAAAACACCAGATAGTAGGTGAGCAGCTTGCCGTCGATGGCGCGCCCGGCGACCTCAGTCTCAAACAGTTTGAATCCCGCCCCCAGCGCTGCCGGCACGCCGAAGGTCTTGCCATCCTCGCCGCCCGTAAAATCGGACAGTTGCGACGCCAGCACGGCAAACGACGACGCCACGGCCAGGGTGATCATGGCGTAGAAGATGGCCCGCACGCGCAGGGCGAACAAGCCGATGACGAGGGCCAGCACGATGGTCAGCAGCAGGGCGGCTGCCAGGCCCACGGCGGCGCCCCCCCAGGTGGGTTCGCCGTAGGACAGGCCGAGCCCCACGCCGTACGCACCGATCCCGAAGAACATGGTGTGGGCAAAGGACACGATGCCCGTATAGCCCAGCAGCAGGTCGTAGGACGCCACCAGCACGATGTAGATGCAGATCGTGGCGGCCGTATTGAGGGGGCGGGCGCCGCTGGTGATGAAGGGCGCCAGCGCCAGGCCTAGGAAAATCGCCCACAGGGCCACGCCCAGCAGGCGGCTGCGGGGCAGGTCGCCCGACAGCAAGCGGGAAAACGGAGCGGGCCGGCGTGCGCGCGCGGGCGCGCTGCTTGCAAGGGTGGTGGTGGTGGTGGTGGTGCTCATCTTGAATTCTTTAGTGGCTTAGCGGCGGCTGGCCGCATACAGGCCGGCGGGACGCCACAGCAGCACGGCGATCATCAGCACGATATTCGACACCAGCGCAAATTTCGGCGCCAGAAAACCGGCGTAGTTCGCCACCAGCGCCATCAGCAGCGCGCCGATGAAACAGCCGCCCACGGACCCCAGGCCGCCGATGATGATGACGATGAAAACGATCACCATCACTTCGCTGCCCATCGAGGCCGACAGGGTCTCCTTGTACAGGCCCCACATCACGCCGCCCAGGCCCGCCAGCGCGGAACCGGCCGCGAAAACGGCGACAAACAGGCGGCGCACCCGGTAGCCGAGTGCTTCGACCATCTCGCGGTTTTCCACGCCGGCCCGGATCAACAGGCCAATCTTGCTGCGGTTCAGGACCAGCATCATCGCGGCAAACACCACCAGGCCCACCACGACGGCCAGCAGCCGGTACTTTTCAATGGCGGCTTCGCCAAGCACGATCGAGCCGCGCAGGGCCGCCGGCAAGGGCAGGGGAATCTGGTCGGCGCCCCAGATCACGTTGATCAGCTGTTCGGCCACGATCATGCCGCCCATGGTGATGAGGATTTGCTTCAAATGCTGGCCATAGACGGGCAGGATGAGGATCCGTTCGAACGCCCAGCCAAGGATGGCCGTCACGCCCATCGCCACCAGCATGGCCAGCGCCAGCACGGCCAGGTTCATCAACAGCGAATCGGCCTCCAGCCAGCCATGCATGGGCAGCAGCACCAGCGTGGCGGCGTAGGCGCCGACGGCGACAAACGCGCCGTGGCCGAAATTGAGCACGTCCATGAGGCCGAAGACGAGCGTCAGGCCGCTGGCCATCAGGAAGATCATCATCCCCATCGCCAGTCCCGCCACGGTCAGGGTCAGCCAGGTGGGCAGGCTGCCAACCAGCGGCAGCATCAATAGCAGCAGCGCGGGGATCAGGAGCAGGGGCGCGATGTCGCGGCGCGCCGCGGGCAAGGCGGCAGCAGGTGCGGGGGCTGGTGTGGCGGCGAGGCTTGTCATGATCATCAATCCTTCATTGGTGCGCGGCCAGCGAGAGTCCCAGCAGGCGCTGTTGCAGAGCGTCGTCGCCTGCCAGGTCGGCCATCGCGCCGGCGTGCACGATCCCGCCGTCATCCATCACCGCGACCGTGTCGCCGAGAGTCTTGACGACGTTGAAGTTCTGTTCGACCAGCAGGATGGTGGTGTCGAGCACCTTCAGTTCCGCGAAGGCGGCAATCAGGCTGTGGATGATGGCGGGGGCCAGGCCCTTGGTCGGTTCGTCCACCAGCAGCAGCTTTTTGGGTTCCACCAGGGCGCGGCCGATGGCGACCATCTGCTTCTGGCCGCCCGAGAGATTGCCCGCCGGGTAGTGCCAGAATTTTTTCAAGGCCGGGAAGAAGCCGCAGATCCAGTCGACGCGGGCCTGGTCGAGCGGGCCGTTGCGGGCTGCCAGCAGCATGTTCTCACGCACAGTCAGTTCGGAAAACACGGCCATCGATTCGGGCACGTAGGCGATGCCCGCCTGGGCGATGTCCGGTGTGGCGAGCCTGGTGATGTCCTGGCCGTCGAACACGATCCGTCCCGCGCTGGCCTGCCACAGGCCCATGATGGTGCGCAGCGTCGTGGTCTTGCCGGCGCCATTGCGGCCAAGCAGAACCGACAGGCCGCCGCGCGGCACCGCCAGGTCCACCCCTTGCAGGATGTGGTACTGGCCGATGTGGGTGTGCACCCCTTCGAGCGTCAACAAAGGATCAGGCATGGGCCGCTCCCAGGTAGGCTTCCTGCACAATCGGCGAGGCCATCACGGCAGCCGGTTCGCCATCGGCCACCAGTGCGCCGTTGTGCAGCACCAGGATGCGGTCGGCCAGGCGGCGCACCACGTCCATCTTGTGCTCGACCAGCAGCACGGTCTTGTTGCGCTCTGCCTTGACCTGGGCGATCAGATCCAGCACCACCGGCACTTCGTCGACGCTCATGCCGGCGGTGGGCTCGTCGAACATCATGATGGACGGCTCCAGCGCCAGCAGGATCGCCACTTCCAGTTTGCGCTTGTCGCCATGCGGCAGCGAAGCCACCTGCGCGCCGCGCTTGCCGGCCAGCGCGACCCGCTCCAGGTAATGGTCGGCGCGCGCAATCTGCTCGCGGTGATCGGACCACACCGACAGCAGGCTTTGCACGAAACCCATGTTCGCGTGGCCCTGCACGGCCAGCCGCACGTTTTCTTCTACCGACAGGCTGGGAAACAGGTTGGTGAGCTGGAAGGCGCGCCCGATCCCGAGCGCCGTGCGCTGGGCCGCGCCGCGCCGGGTGATGTCCACACCCTGCAGCAGCACCTGGCCTGAGGTGGCCGGCAACTGGCCCGACATCAGGTTGAAGTAGGTCGTCTTGCCGGCGCCATTGGGGCCGACGATGACGCTCAGGGTGCCCGGGAAAAAGTCGGCCGTGACGGCATCGACGGCGACGTGGCCGCCGAAGCGCACGGTCAGGTCGCGCGTGGACAGGGAGGCTGCCTGGCTCATGTCAGCGCTTTCATGTCAGCGCTTGTTCCGCACCGGCAGCGGCATTTCGCTGGCCGGGATCTCGCGCACGAGTTCGAGCAGGTCCCACTCGTCTTTTTGTGGGTTTTTTTGCGCGTCCTTGATGCGGAAGTGGTACATGGCCTGCTGCGCCTGGTGGTCTTCCTTGCGGAAGTTCATGGCGCCCTTGGGCGTGTCGAAGCTCATGCCTTCCATCGCCGCGATCAGCTTTAGGCTGTCGCCGCCGCCCGCCTTGGTGAGCGCGCTGACGACGGCGCTGGCGGCGGCAAAACCACCCGCCGTGAACATGTCCGGCGGCGCATTGAAGCGTTTTTTGTGTTCGGCCACGAACCAGTCATTCATTTTATTTTTCGGAAAGGCGTAGTAATAATAGATGGTGCCTTCCGTGCCGGCGAAGGCCTTCCAGGTTTTCATGACGGGCAGGATGTTTCCGCCGGGCGCCAGGGTGATGCCATAGCGCTCCGGCTTCATGCCGGCGATCTTGTTCATCGGGTTGGGCCCGGCCCAGATGATGGCCAGCACGCGCGGCTGCGGCTTGTCTTTCAAGGCGTCGAAGATGCGCTGGGCCGAGGCAGTGAAATCGGTGGCCGCCTGGGGCGCGTATTCTTCGTGCACGACCTTGGCCCCGCTCTTCGTCGTGATCAAGGCTTCACGCGCCGCCTTGACGGCGTCGCGCCCGAAGGCGTAATCCTGGGCCAGGAAGGCGACGCTGCCGCTTTTTAAGGTGGTGGCGGCGGCCAGCGCATCCTGGGTGGAATTGCGCGCCGTGCGAAACACGTAGCGGTTCCACTTTTCGCCCGTGATGGCGTCGGCCACGGCAGGTTCCACCACCAGCACCTTCTTGTATTCGGCGGCCACCGGCAGCATCGCCAGGGCCGAACCGGACGAACTGGTGCCGACCGCAATATCAACTTTGTCGTCACCATAGGCCTCGGCCAGCAGGGTGCGGCCCAGGTCCGGTTTGCTCTGGTCGTCCTTGACGATCACCTTGAGCTTGCGGCCCGCCACTTCCATCTTCCCGCCGGTCAGGTATTCAAGGCCCATCATGAAGCCCGCCTCGGTCTCCTTGGCGTAAGGTTCGAGGGCGCCGGTCTTGCCGGTGATGAGGGCGATTTTCAGATCGGCGGCCGTGGCCATGCCAGATGCGAAGGTGGCGGCCATCGCTACCGCCAGCAAAGTCAAACGTGGTTTCATGTGTCAAGCATCTCCGTATTTTTTATTTGTGCGACAGCGCAGCATAAGCGACACTGCCGTTCACCATGCAGCCAAAATGCTACAGTGTCCATCGTGCAGTGCAGCGACGGTCTTTTCTCTATTCCACCCGGCCCAGAAACTCCTCCAGCGCCAGCTTCGCCTGGGCCTCCGTCAGCATCGGCGCATGGCCCACATTGTCCACTTCCGCATAGGCCATGTGCGGCGCCAGGCTGCGCATCAAATTGAGCTGTTCCAGCTCGACCAGGTCCGACAGCGCGCCCCGCACCAGCAGGGTGGGGCGGCGCCGCGCCAGCCGTTTGAAGGCAAAGCGCGCCATCATCGAACTGGGTTTGACGGCGCCGCTGCGCATGCCCAGGCCAATCCTGGCGTCGTAGCGCATCGCCAGTTCGCCCGGCGATTTTTCAAAAAACGCGCGGCGCGCCCAACGCTGCCAGTCGTCCTCGGTATAGTCGGGGAAGGCCACCTCGTTGATCGCCCGCAGGTAGCCGGCCGCCTCGCTCCACGAGCGCAGCACTTCGCCCCTGCCCGCATAACCGGCGATGCGCGCCAGCCCGCGCGGCGAGAGCACCGGGCCGACATCGTTGAGCACCGCGGCGGCAATCAGGTCGAGGTGGCGAAGCGCCAGGGTCATGGTGATCAGGCCGCCCATCGAGGTGCCGACAAAGACGGCGCGGGCGATGCCAAGCTCGCGGGCGAGGATGACGACATCGTTGGCGTAGACGGCCAGGTTGTAGTTGGCGGGGTTCTGGTCCCAGCTTGACTCGCCGCGGCCACGCACGTCGATGGCGATCACGCGGCGCCCCAGCCGGGCGATCTCGGGGGCCACCTCGTCGAAGTCGGAAGCGTTGCGGGTCAGGCCGTGGATGCAGATCACGGGCAGGCGCGCAAAGCCGCTCGCGCCGGCATAGTCGCGCGCGTGCAGGCGCAGGCCGTCGCTGCTGGTGAAAGCAATATCGGCGTACGCGCGCGCAGCTGATGCGGTTTCTGACTCGATGGTGTTGGACACTGGCGCCCCGTGGTCGTCGGATTTGAGTGCGTGCAGTGTGACGTAAATGCGCGCTGTTCGAAAGACAGCCTTGTGAACACCCTTTGTGCATTAATGCACATCAAAAGCAGGCTGCTCTGTTGCGCTGCAGCGATGAAAGCAGGGCGCCGGGCGGCTGCGCCGATTGCGTGCAGGCTGTGCACTGATGCACAATCAAGCCCATGAAAACTTTGCCTGAATGGACAGACCTGCGCTTTTTCCTCGAACTGGCCCGGGCCGGCACCTTGTCAGGCGCCTCGCGCGGCCTGCAGGTGGAGCACACCA
This sequence comes from Massilia sp., assembly GCA_045810505.1. Taxonomy (GTDB): domain Bacteria; phylum Pseudomonadota; class Gammaproteobacteria; order Burkholderiales; family Burkholderiaceae_D; genus JAFCUW01. The sequence continues at coordinate 16,811 of JBJMVV010000217.1, read as the reverse complement.
CGGTGGCGCGCCGCATCGACCGGCTTGAGGTCCAACTGGGCTCGACCCTGTTCGACCGCTCGCGCGAAGGCTATGAATTGACCGAGATGGGGCTGGCCCTGCTGCCGCACGCGGAAGTGATGGAAAGCGCCGCGCTGGCGGCGCAGGACCAGTTGAGCGGCAACCAGGTGGAGGTGCGCGGCGTGGTGCGCCTGGGCGTGCCGGAGGTGCTGGGGGTGCGCGTGATCACGCCGTTGCTGGCGCGCTTCCTGCGCGAGCATCCGGACCTGTCGATTGACCTGCTGGTGCAACCGCGCTTTGCCAACCTGGCCAACCGCGAGGCCGATCTTGGCGTGACCCTGGATGCACCCAGCACGGGGCGCTACATGGTCACGCGCCTGGCCTCGTTTCGCCTGTATCTGTATGGCTCGCCCGATTACCTGGCCAGCCATGCGCCTATCCGCCAGCAGTCGGACCTGGCCAGCCACGACTTCGTCGACTACGTGCAGGACCGCCTGGCCAGCAATGAGCTCAATTTTCTCGATGCGCTGGGTTTCACGCCGCGCCGGCGCCTGTGCTGCACGGGCATGATGGCGCAGGCCGAAGCTGCGGCCGCGGGACTGGGATTGATGTTCGCACCGCCCTACGTGATTCCCGCCGACGGCAGCCTGGTGCCGGTGCTGCAGGACGTGGTGTTTGCCGAGCGGGCGTACTGGATGGTAGCGCCGGTGGACCTGTACCGCTTGCCGCGGGTGCGGGCAGTGTGGAATCTGCTGCGCGAATACGCGGATGCGCAGCCGGAGTTGTTCGTGCACGGGACGTAAAACGAAGCCGGGGACTGGCGCCGAAGGGCGGCCGCATGCGGCTGCGTCCCCTTTTTGACTTCAACGTTAAAAGGGGGACAGGCACCTGGCGGCGCCAGTCCCCCTCCCTCCGTTTAAAATTTGAGACTTGCCGTCAGCTTGTAAGTGCGTGGATCGCCATAAAAACCGGTGATCGAATTGAAGAACGCGCCAAACGCATAACCGGCCACCTTGTACCGCTTGTCCGACAGGTTGCGCCCATGCAGGCCGACCTGCACGCGGCGGTCGCTCGAGGTCCATACGAGGCCGGCGTCGTACAGGGTGTAGCCGCTTTGCGCGAGCATCAGGTTTTGCGGGACGGTGATATCGATGGTGGCGATGCCGGTATTGCGCACGATCTCGGACTGGAACACGGGGCTCTTGTAGGAGGCGCCGGCCAGCAGCGAAACGGTGCCGGTGCGGCCCATCATCGCGAGCGGCCAGTCGTAACTGCCCGACAGGTTGGCGGTATTTTTTGGCGTGTTCTGGAATTCGGCCTGGCCGGCGATGTTCACCAGGCCGGCGCCGTTGGCCACCAGCCATTCCTTGTACTTGGCGTCCAGGTGCGAGTACATCCCCGAGACGTGAAGCTGGTCGGTGACATGCCACATCGCTTCCAGTTCGATGCCGCTGATCTTGGCCTTGCCGGCGTTGGTGAGCGAACCGGCGAAGCCGTTGACGCTGCCGTTGGCGGCAAAGGTGGGCACCGAGCCGGGGATCTGGATGTTCTTGTAGTCCGAATAGAACACGGCCGCATTGGTTTGCAGGCGCCCGCCCATCATCGAGGACTTCAGGCCCAGTTCATAGGACGTGACTTCTTCAGGATTAACGCCCTCGCGCTTGGTGAGGGAGGTAGGCGTATTCGGGCCGCCCGTGGCCAGCAGGTCCATGCGGGGATCGAACATGCCGCCCTTGAAGCCCTTGGCCGCCGTGCCGTAGACGTTCTGGCCCGGCATGAGCTTCCAGCCGAAGCCCAGTTTGGGGGTGAATTTCTTGTCGGTGCGGTGCAGGGCGTCCTTGCCCAGGTCCGTATTCGGTGCGCCGCCGATGGCGTTCGGGTTGCCCAGGGTCGGCGAGCCGGTCAGGCCCACATAGGTCTTCTTGAAGATGGCGGCTTTGCGGTCGTCGTCCGTGTAGCGGCCACCGGCAGTGACGCTGATGGCGTCGGTGATGCTGTAGCTGACGTCGGCAAAGGCGGCGTAGGTGCGGCTGTCGATGTCGTCGCGGGTGTAGAGGGCCAGGCCGCCCAATGCGTTGTAGAGCACATCGAATTCATTGAAGGCGTTGGCCTTCATGTAGAACAGGCCGGCCACGCCCTGGATCTTGTCGCCCGTGTAGGTGAACTGGAATTCCTGGCTGTCCTGCTTGTCGCGGTAGATGGTGGGCGCTTCCCATGCGGCGAACTGGGTCGAGTCGAAGTCGATCGGGGCGTAGGTGTCGGAACCGCGGTGGGCGGTGATCGATTTGAAGGACAGCACCGGGTTGATGGCATAGTCCACCAGCAGCGAGACGCCGTGGTTGATGACCTGCTGATCGTGGCCGTTGACCTTGTAGAGATTGGCGCGGGTGTCGAACAGGTTGTTCAGCGGCGGCGCGTTTTCAGGCGCCGGCGTGTTGGTGTAGCGGTAGCCCTGGCGGGGATTGGAATCGTCCACCGTGCGGTCCACCGCGAAGCGGATGAACAGGTCGCTGTTGGGCGTCGCTTCGACGCTGATGCGGCCGGCGGCGACGTTCTTGTCGTAGTTGTCCTTGCCGTTGACGACGTTATGGCCGTAGCCGCCGTGGTTGAAGGTGGCCAGGGTGCCGCCAACGCGCAGGGTGTCCGACAGCGGCAGGCTGCCCTTGAACACCAGGTCGCGCTCGCTGTAATTGCCCAGCGTGCCCTTCACCTCAATGCCCATGGTGGCGGGCAGCTTTTTGGTGACGTACTTGACGGCGCCGCCGATGGTGTTGCGGCCGTACAGCGTGCCCTGGGGGCCGCGCAGCACTTCGATACGCTCCAGGTCATAGATGTCGGTCAGCGCGCCCTGGGGGCGGGCCAGGTAGATGTCGTCGAGGTAGATGCCGACGCCCTGCTCGTAGCCGGCGACCGGGTCCTGCTGGCCGACGCCGCGGATGAAGGCGGTCAGGGTGGTGTTGGTGCCGCGCGAGGTTTTCAGGGTGGTGCTGGGCAGGCTGTCGGCCAGGGCGGCCAGGTCGGGGATGGCCTGCTTTTCCAGTTCGGCGCCGGAGATGGCGCTGACCGAGCCTGGCACATCCTGGATCAGTTCAGCGCGGCGGCGCGCCGTCACGACCACTTTTTCCAGTTCGCGGCTGCTGCCGGCCGTATCGCCGGCCGCGTTGGTGGTCTGGGTCTGGGCCTGGGCGGTGCCGGCGCCCAGTGCGGGCAGGCACATCATGACGGCAAGGACGGAACGCCGCAGCGCCAAGGGGTTCTTCGAAATACGCATGCATGTCTCCTGGGTTTTATATTCTTATGGCTTGCGCGTTTTGAATCACACTTATGCGCAATGCAACGCAGTGTGCCGCGTTTCCCCAGCAGGTGAAAGACAGAGGCGTGCACGGCCTGTGTGCAAATTTGCACAGGCGGGGCGCGGAGGAGGAAATGGCGCAGAATCAGGTCGTAAACGCAGGGCGATACCCCGCGGGGCGTCGCAAACACGCAACGTCGGCGCTTCAGGCCTTGAAGGGATTGCGGTCGTTCAGCTCATCAATATAGTCATCGATGCCGCCCGCCTCGCGCGCCAGGTACTGCTCGATGGCGTCGGCAAAGGCCGGGTGGGCCAGCCAGTGGGCCGACCAGGTGCGGGTGGGCAGAAAGCCGCGCGCCATCTTGTGTTCGCCCTGGGCGCCCCCTTCAAAGACGGCGATGCCCTGCTCGATGCAAAATTCCAGCGGCTGGTAATAAGCGCACTCGAAGTGCAGGCATGGCACGTGTTCCAGTTCGCCCCAGTAACGGCCGTACAGCACTTCGTCCGAGTGGATCACGAGCGATGCGGCGATCGGGCGGCCATCGCGTTCGGCGATCACCAGCAGGATATTGTCCGGCATGTCGCGCCCGATGCGCTGGAAAAAATCCAGGTTCAGGTAGGGCGTCGAGTGGTGCGCGGCGTAGGTATGGCGGTAGCAGCGGTTGAACAGGCGCCAGTCGTCCTGCGTCGCATCGCCCCCGCGCACCCGCCGCACGCTCACCCCGGCTTCACGTACCTTCCTGCGTTCGGCGCGGATGTTCTTGCGCTTCTTGTGCTCGAGGGTCGCCAGGAATGCGTCAAAATCCTTGTAGCCCTGGTTCAGCCAGTGGAACTGCACGCCGCTCCTGAGCATGTAGCCGGCCTGCTGCAACTGGCGCGCCTGTTCCTCGGGCGGATAGAGGATGTGGGTCGAGGAGACGGGCGTCGCTTGCTGGGTCTTCACCAGCACCTTCAGCAGCGCCGCGCGGGCCTTCTCGTTCACGGCCATCAGGCGCGGGCCGGTCACGGGCGTAAAAGGAATCGCCGAGAGCAGCTTGGGGTAGTAGTCAAGCCCGTTGCGCTGATAGGCGTCGGCCCAGGCCCAGTCGAACACATACTCGCCGTAGGAGTGCAGCTTGACGTAGAGGGGCAGGGCGGCGGCCAGTCGGTCGTCCTGGTCGTAGAGGGCGATGAACTGGGGCTGCCAGCCGGCGTCGGGCGCGGCGCTGCCCGACTCGTGCAGGGCGTGCAGGAAAGCGTAGGACAGGAAGGGATTGGGGCGGTTCTGGCTGGCGGCCAGGGCGTCCCAGGCCGCCTGGCCGATCTCGGCGAGGGAAGATACGATATGCGTGCGATAATTCATTGTCCAATTTTCTCCGACGATCACGACCCATTTTACGCAAAACGGCGTGCACGGTTCGGTCGTGCCCCTGTTTTGACGCGCCGCCCCTGACGTGACGCCATGACGGTCGCCGGAAACCCTGTGAGCCGATGAAAAAATCCTTCGCCAACTTGTATTCCCATGATTTCGCCCGCGTCGCGGTGGCCTCGCCCCGCTGCCGCGTGGCCGATCCCGTCTTCAACGCCGAGCACACCATCGCCCTGGCCCGCCAGGCGGCAGGCGAGGGCGCCGTGCTGGCGGCCTTTCCTGAACTGGGCCTGGCCGCCTACACCAGCGACGACCTGTTCCACCAGCGCGCGCTGCTCGACGCCTGCGAGAGCGCCCTGCAGACGATTCTGGACGGCACCGCAAAGCTCGACATCGTGCTGGTGATCGGCATGCCGGTGCGCTCGAACCACCTGCTGTTCAACTGCGCGGTGGTGCTGGCCAAGGGCCGCATCCACGGCGTGGTGCCCAAGACCTATCTGCCCAACTACGGCGAATTTTACGAAGGCCGCCAGTTTTCAAGCGCCGATGCGGCCACCGCGACCAACATCACCCTGTGTGGCCAGGAAGCGCGCTTCGGGGTCGGCCTGCTGTTTGAACTGGCCGAGCTGCCCCTGTTCCGCTTTCACGTCGAGATCTGCGAAGACGTCTGGGTGCCGATCCCGCCGTCTTCGTTTGCCGCGCTGGCCGGCGCCACCGTGCTGGTGAACCTGTCGGCCTCGAACGCGCTGGTGGGCAAGGCGGGATACCGCCAGCAACTGGTCGCCCAGCAGTCGGCGCGCTGCATCGCCGCCTATATGTACACCTCGGCGGGCAGCGGCGAATCGACCAATGACATGGCCTGGGACGGTCAGTCGCTGATCTGCGAAAACGGCGAACTGCTCACCAGGACCGGGCGCTTCGTCGAGGAGTCGCACCTGGGCTTTGCCGACATCGACCTGGAACGGCTCTCGCGCGAGCGCATGCGCCAGGGGACGTTTGCGCGCTCGGTCAAGCGCCATGCCGAGGAAGTGGCGGCGTTCGACGTCATCCGGATTGCCCTGGCCGTACCGGCGCAGGCCGCGCTGCCGCTGCAGCGCCATGTCGAGCGCTTTCCCTACGTGCCGTCGGATCCGGCCCGGCGCGACGAGCGCTGCCTGGAAGTGGTCAATATCCAGGTGCAGGCGCTGGTGCAGCGGCTGCGTTCCTCCGGTATCGAGAAAGTCGTCATCGGCGTCTCGGGCGGGCTCGATTCGACCCATGCGCTCTTGATCTGCGCGCGGGCGATGGACCGCTTGAATCTTCCCCGCACCAATATCCTCGCCTACACCATGCCGGGCTTTGCGACCAGTTCGCGCACCATCGACCAGGCCCGCAAACTGATGGAGGTGGTCGGCTGCACGGCCGCCGAAATCGACATCCGCCCCAGTTGCCTGCAGATGCTGGCCGATATCGGCCACCCGTACGCCACCGGCAAACCGATCTACGACGTCACGTTTGAAAACGTCCAGGCGGGTGAGCGCACCAGCCATTTGTTCCGGCTGGCGAACCACCACAATGGCATCGTGCTGGGCACGGGCGACCTGTCCGAGATGGCGCTGGGCTGGTGCACCTACGGCGTGGGCGACCATATGTCGCACTACAACGTCAACGCCAGCGTACCCAAGACCCTGATCTCGCACCTGGTGCGCTGGATGGCCGAGACGGGTGTGGTTGCTGGCGGGGCCGATGTGCTGCTGGCGATCCTGGCCACCGAGATCAGCCCGGAACTGGTGCCGGCCGGCGCAGACCAGGCCGATGCGGGCGGCGCCCCGGCGCAGAAAACCCAGGACGTGATCGGGCCCTACGAGCTGCAGGATTTTAATTTGTACTACATCGTCCGCTACGGCTTTGCGCCTTCAAAAGTCGCCTTCCTGGCCTTGACGGCCTGGGGCGACAAGCTGGCCGGCGCCTGGCCGTACGACGAGACCGTGGCGCGCAATCAGTACACCCTGGCCGAGATCAAGCGGGTGCTGGGCATATTCGTCGGGCGCTTCTTCAAGACCAGCCAGTTCAAGCGCACCTGCGTGCCGAACGGCCCGAAAGTGGGCACAGGCGGCTCGCTCTCGCCACGCGGCGACTGGCGCGCGCCCAGCGACGGCGAGGCCGCCGTCTGGCTGGCCGAACTGAAGACCATTCCGGACAGCGTTTGAGGCCTGCTATCGGTTAGAATCGCCATGATGTTTTATGCAACAGCAAACCTGAGGGAATTTAGCGATGAAACAGATTACCTGCGTGATCAAGCCCTTCAAGCTTGACGAAGTGCGCGAAGCACTGGCCGAAGTGAACGTCACCGGCCTGACCGTCACGGAAGTAAAAGGATTCGGGCGCCAGAAGGGTCATACCGAGCTGTACCGGGGCGCCGAGTACGTGGTCGACTTCCTGCCGAAAGTCAAAGTGGAAGTGGTGGTCGACGATGCCATGACCGACCAGGTGGTCGACGCCATCATCAAGGCTGCCCGGACTGGCAAGATTGGGGATGGGAAGATTTTTGTGCAGCATGTGGAGCAGGTGGTCAGGATTCGGACTGGCGAGACCGGGCCTGACGCGGTATAAGCACCGGGGACTGGCCTTGCAGGCCTGTCCCCATTTTTCCGGTACCACACAACCACGAACTTGCCACTTATTTTCCTGCCACAAGCTCACGCTGGATTGGTGCAGGAAAAATGGGGACAGGCCCGCAGGGCCAGTCCCCGGCTACCGACCCAGCCGCAGGTCGAACTTCCAGCTGAACAGGCGCAGCGCCGAAATCACGAAAGCACTCGACCACAGCGCAAAATCGTGCGGCAGCTCGAGCTTGATCATGATCAGGAACATCCAGCTGCCGAAAAAGGCGCAGATGGCGTAGGGCTTGCCATCCCGGAACACCATCGGCACTTCGTTGCAGACGATGTCGCGCAGCACCCCGCCGAAAATTCCCGTGATCACGCCCATCATCGAGGCGATGAAGAGCGGCATCTGCGCATCCAGGGCAGACGCCACCCCTGCGATGGAAAACAGGCCCAGGCCAATCGCGTCGGCAATGACGATCAGGCGTTCCGAGACGATCTGGCGCATCGCGCGGATCAGGGGAGAAGCGCCCAGCGCCAGCACGAAAATCAGGATGGCGTATTCCTGGTGCGTGACCCAGAACAGGGGGCGGTGATCGAGCAGGATGTCGCGCAGGGTGCCGCCGCCGAACGCGGTAATGAAGGCCACCGTGAACACCCCCACCAGGTCCATGCGCTTTCGGCGCGCCTCGATGAAGCCGGAAAAGGCGCCCACCAGGATGGCCAGGACTTCGATAAAGGTGATCAGCGACATGCGGTGCGATTTGCTTGTGGGAATCGCAACAGGGTATCACGACGGTTAGCGTAACGGCTACGCGGTTAGCACCGGGGACTGGCCTTGAAGGCCTGTCCCCATTCAATTTTTACCTGCGCCCCCGGCGCGACTTCTGCAGTAATAGCAAACAGAAATCTGGGGACAGGCCTGCAAGGCCAGTCCCCCCTGCTGCTTAATCCTGCAGGACCGCTTTTAACAACACCACCAAGGCCCCATGCCCGCCATCCTTCTTGCCGGCAACGCAAAACGCGACCACTTCATCCTTCTCCATCTGCACCAGCCAGCTGTGCAGCATGGCGCGTAGCACCGGTTCGCCATTGGGTGAACCGTAACCGCGGCCGTGAACGATGCGCACGCAGCGCACGCCGCGGCGGCTGGCGCGGGCGATGAAGCCGCTGACGAGTTCGCGGGCGGCGTCGCGGGTCAGGCCGTGCAGGTCCAGTTCGTCCTGGACGGGCCAGTGGCGCTTGCGCAGTTTGCGGATGACGTCGGGGCCGACGCCGGGACGGGCGTAGGCCACGCCCGGATCGTTCTCGACCAGGCCTTCGACGTCGAACTGGTCGGACAGGGACTCGCGCATGACGGCCGCGTTGTCTTCTTCGACGGTGCGGACCGGGCGGGCCAGGTGACTGCGCACGGCAATTGCGCGCATCGGGTGAACATAGCGGTCGGACTCGGGCAGTTTCTTGACGTTCTTGACGGCGCCATTGAAGACGCCGGCGTCTTCGCGCGCTTTTTGTTCGCGCGCCTCCCGCTCGGCTTTCTCGATGGCGCGGACGCGCTCCTGCTCCTTGAGCGTTTCGCGCAATCCCTTCAGGTCAGCAAAGTCCTTCAGTCCCGCCATGCCCGATCAGTCCTCCAGCGCTTCCAGGTAACGTTGTGCATCCAGCGCCGCCATGCAGCCCGTGCCCGAGCTGGTGATGGCCTGGCGGTAGACGTGGTCCTGCACGTCGCCGGCGGCAAACACGCCCGGCACGTTGGTGGCGGTGGCCATGCCCTCGAGGCCGGTGCGGGTCTTGATGTAGCCGTTGTGCATGTCGAGCTGGCCTTCGAAAATGCCGGTGTTGGGCTTGTGGCCGATCGCCACGAACAGGCCGTGCACGCTCAGGGCAGTGATTTCGCCCGTTTCGGTCGACTTGATGTTCAGGCCCGTCACGCCGCCCTCGTTGCCCGTCACTTCGTCGAGAGTGTGGTTGTATTTCAGCACGATCTTGCCTTCGGCGGCCTTGGCTTTCAGACGGTCGACCAGGATCGGCTCAGCGCGGAACTTGTCGCGGCGGTGGATCAGCGTCACTTTCGAGGCGATGTTCGACAGGTACAGCGCTTCCTCGACGGCCGTGTTGCCGCCGCCAATGACTGCCACTTCCTGGCCGCGGTAGAAGAAGCCGTCGCAGGTGGCGCAGGCGGACACGCCGCGGCCCATGAAGGCGGTTTCTGATGGCAGGCCCAGGTATTGGGCCGAGGCGCCGGTGGCGATGATCAGGGCGTCACAGGTGAATTCGTGGCTATCGCCCAACAGGCGGATCGGCCTTTCGTTCAGGAAGGTCGTGTGGATATGGTCGAACACGATCTCCGTCTTGAACTTTTCAGCGTGCTCGAGCAGGCGCTGCATCAGTTCCGGGCCTTGCACGCCCAGCGGGTCGCCGGGCCAGTTCTCGACGTCGGTAGTAGTCATCAGCTGTCCACCTTGCTCCACGCCAGTGACCAGCATCGGACTGAGGTTGGCACGGGCTGCGTAGACGGCGGCGCTGTAGCCGGCTGGGCCGGAGCCGAGGATCAGAACTTTGGCGTGTTTTTTGGTGGTCATGGGAGGCTTTGGTGATGGACTGAAATCGAAGATGGGGGCTTGGCGCGCCGCATTCAAGGGCCCCGGGAGCCATGCTGAAAGGGCGCCACAGCAAACCACCGATTATAGACGATGATGCGCACAAGCATGAATGAGGGGCCCAGGCGGGGCCAGATGCCTTAGAATGGCCGGATCGGCATTCCAGCCCTCGCATGTACCCTTCCAGTATGACCAAAACGACTACGCCTGCTGCGAACAGTTACACCCGCAACCCCACCCTGCGGCAACCCCTGCCCAACCGCCTGGTGCGCCTGCTGTCGGAAGCGCGCTGGATCGCGCTGGCGGTGATGTTCCTCTATTTTGTCCTGATCCTGCTTACTTATAACAAGGCCGATCCCGGCTGGTCGCACGACGTGGTGGTGCCCAAGGCGATCAACCTGGGCGGACGGGCCGGCGCCTGGATGGCCGACCTGATGCTGTTCATCTTCGGCTTTTCCGCCTGGTGGTGGTGCGTCTGCTTTGCCAGGTTATTGTGGAAAGATTATTGCAACCTGACCCAGGTGCCTGGCGAAGCCCCCGAGGAACCGGAACACCAGCAGGAGGCGGTGATCCGCTGGATCGGCTTCGTGCTGCTGTTTGTCGGCAGCGTGGGCCTCGAATATCTGCGTATGTACACGCTGCGCGCCCAATTGCCGCGCGCCCCTGGTGGCGTGCTGGGCCAGCTGGTGGGTCACGGCGCCTTGACGGCCTTTGGTTTTACCGGCGCCACGCTGTTATTACTGCTCTTATTTTTCACGGGCTGCAGCCTGTTTTTCCACATTTCCTGGCTGTCCGTGGCCGAGCGCATCGGCGGCGCCGTCGAGATGGCGATCGACTGGTTCCGCCTGCGTTACCAGGACAGGGAAGACAGGAAGCAGGGCGAAGTGGCGGCCGTCAAGCGTGACGAGGTGCTGGTGCAGGAACGTGCCAAGCATGTCGAAAAGCATATCTCCTCGCCGCCGGTGCGGATCGAACCAGCCGCAACGCCTGCAGCGCCCCTGATCGTCAAGTCCGAGCGGGTGGAAAAGGAAAAGCAGGTTCCCCTGTTCGAGAACCTGCCGGGCGATTCCGGCCTGCCGCCGCTGGCGCTGCTGGACGCTGCCGCCGAGTACCAGGAGACGGTGTCGGTGGAAACGCTGGAATTCACCAGCCGCCTGATCGAAAAGAAATTGTCCGACTTCGGCGTGGAAGCGAAGGTCGTGGCCGCCTATCCGGGCCCGGTGGTCACCCGTTACGAGATCGAACCGGCCACGGGCGTAAAAGGCAGCCAGATCGTCGGTCTCGCGCGCGACCTGGCCCGTTCGCTCTCGCTGACCTCGATCCGGGTGGTGGAAACCATCCCCGGCAAGAATTACATGGCGCTGGAATTGCCGAACCAGAAGCGCCAAATCGTGCGCCTGACGGAAATCGTCGGCTCCAAACTCTACCACGACAGCGCGTCGCCATTGACGATCGCCCTGGGCAAGGACATTGCCGGCAAACCCGTGATTGCCGATCTGGCCAAGATGCCCCACCTGCTTGTGGCCGGTACCACCGGCTCCGGTAAGTCGGTCGGCATCAACGCGACCATTTTGTCGCTGCTATATAAGAGCGATCCGGCCGACGTGCGCCTGATCCTGATCGACCCGAAAATGCTGGAAATGTCCGTCTACGAGGGCATTCCCCACCTGCTCGCGCCCGTGGTGACGGACATGCGCCAGGCCGGCCACGCCCTGAACTGGGCCGTGAACGAGATGGAGCGCAGGTACAAGCTGATGAGCAAGCTGGGCGTGCGTAACCTGGCCGGCTACAACAGCAAGATTGCCGAGGCGGCCAAGCGGGAAGAACATATCCCGAATCCTTTCTCGCTCACGCCAGACTCGCCGGAACCGCTGGAAAAGCTGCCGACGATTGTCATCATCATCGACGAGTTGGCTGACCTGATGATGGTGGTGGGCAAGAAGGTGGAAGAACTGATCGCCCGTATCGCCCAGAAAGCCCGTGCGGCCGGCCTGCACCTGATCCTGGCCACCCAGCGTCCGTCGGTGGACGTCATCACGGGCCTGATCAAGGCGAACATCCCGACCCGGATTGCCTTCCAGGTCTCGTCGAAAATCGACTCGCGCACCATTCTCGACCAGATGGGCGCGGAAGCCCTGCTGGGCATGGGTGACATGCTCTACATGCCGCCTGGCACGGGCCTGCCGGTGCGGGTGCACGGCGCGTTCGTCTCAGACGAGGAAGTGCATCGAGTTGTAAAACATTTACAATCGCTGGGCGAGCCGAATTACATTGAGGGCATCCTCGAAGGCGGCACCCTGGAAGGCGAGGGCGGCGGCGCCGATGGCGCACCAGCAGGCGAGGGCGGTGGCGAAAGCGACGCCATGTACGACCAGGCCGTGCAGGTCGTGCTGAAGAATCGCCGCGCCTCGATTTCCCTGGTGCAGAGGCATTTGCGCATCGGCTACAACCGCGCCGCCCGCCTGCTCGAGCAGATGGAAAACAGCGGCGTGGTCTCGCCCATGCAGGCCAACGGCAACCGGGACATCCTGGTGCCGGCCACCAGCGCTGAATGAAAACCATAGGAATTTGATGAAAAAATTATCGTTTGTTGTCGTGGCCCTGGCTTTTGCAGGGATGGCCCATGCGGGCGCGCTGGACCAGTTCAAGACCTTCGTTGCCACCACCAAGGCGGCCAAAGGCGAATTCACCCAGCAGCAAGTCAAGAAATCCGAGACGTCCAAGACGGCGCCGATGTCGACCGGCACCTTCCTGTTTGCCCGTCCCGGCAAGTTCATCTGGACCTACCAGAAGCCCTACGAGCAACTGCTGCAGGCCGATGGCGAGCAGTTGTATATCTACGACAAGGACCTCAACCAGGTCACCGTCAAAAAGCTGGGCAATGCGCTGGGTTCCTCGCCGGCCGCCATCCTGTTCGGCAGCAACGACCTGGAAAAGAACTTCACCCTGTCGGAAGCGGGCACCCGCAACGGCCTGGAGTGGCTGGACGCCAAACCGAAGACCCAGGACTCGACCTTCCAGATGATCAGCATTGGCCTGCGCAACGGCGCGCCTGAGGCAATGGAATTGCACGATGCTTTCGGTCAGACCTCGGTGCTGGCATTCAAGAAGTTCGAGAAAAATCCCCCGCTCACCGCCACCCAGTTCAAATTCGTCATGCCGAAGGGCGCCGACGTCTTCAGCAACTAAGCAGGCAGGAAGCGCGATGGCCGACCTGTTCAAGAACGAACCTGCCGCGCCCCTGGCCGAAGCGCTGCGTCCGCGCACCATTGGCGAAGTCATCGGCCAGAGCCATCTGCTGGGGGAGGGCAAGCCGCTCAACCTCGTCTTCAAGTCGGGCCGGCCCCATTCGATGATCCTGTGGGGCCCGCCGGGCGTGGGCAAGACCACCCTGGCGCGCCTGACCGCGTCGGCTTTCGAGTGCGAGTTCATTGCGCTCTCGGCCGTGCTGTCGGGTGTCAAGGACATCCGCGCTTCCATCGAGCAGGCCGAGCACTACCTGGCGGGCGGCAAGCACACCATCCTCTTCATTGACGAGATCCATCGCTTCAACAAGTCACAGCAGGATGCCTTGCTGCCCTTTGTCGAATCGGGTCTGGTGACGCTGATCGGCGCGACGACGGAAAACCCTTCGTTTGAAGTCAACTCGGCGCTGCTGTCGCGCTCGCAGGTGTATGTATTAAAGGCGCTGACCGATGCCGAACTGCTGCAGTTGCTCGCGCGCGCGCAGGAGCGGGTGCTGGCCCACCTGACGTTTGATGACGTGGCCGTGGCGACCTTGATCGGCTATGCGGATGGCGACGCCCGGCGCTTTTTGAATTTGCTGGAGCAGACCAAGACCTCCGCGGAAACCTCCGGCATCACCCGCATCACGGGCGAGTTCGTCGACAATGCGCTGACCCTGAACTCGCGCCGCTTCGACAAGGGCGGCGACAATTTTTATGACCAGATCTCGGCCCTGCACAAGTCGGTGCGGGGCTCGCACCCGGACGCGGCCCTGTACTGGCTGTGCCGCATGTTAGACGGCGGGGCGGACCCCCAGTACCTCTTGCGCCGCATCGTGCGCATGGCCTGGGAAGACATCGGCATCGCCGATCCCCGCGCCATCCAGATCGCCAATGATGCCGCAGCTACCTTTGAACGGCTTGGCTCGCCGGAGGGCGAACTGGCGCTGGGGCAGGCCGTGGTCTACCTGGCGATCGCCGCCAAGAGCAATGCCGGCTACAACGCCTACAACCGCGCCATGGCGTTCGTGAAGAAGGACAAATCGCGCGAGGTGCCGGTGCACCTGAGAAATGCCCCGACCAAGCTCATGAAGGAGCTGGGTTATGGCCATGAGTATCGCTACGCGCATGACGAGCCGCATGCATATGCGGCCGGCGAGACGTATCTGCCGGAGGGGATGGAAGAGCCCCACTGGTACGAGCCGGTGCCGCGCGGCATTGAGGCGAAGATTGCCGAGAAGCTGGCCTGGCTGCGCAGTCTCGACGACGAGGCGCGATCGTAAGCCGGGGACTGGCGCAAGCGCTCAGCGGCGCGATTGTGGAACGTACCAATGCGCGCGTGCCTGTCCCCACTTTGCTTTGCCACTGAGCCAACAATGGGACAGGCACCAGCGCGCGCGTCTGCGCATCCATAGTAAGGTCGGCGGGCGCGCGCGCCAGTCCCCCTGCTGAACGCGCCGCGTTAGCATTGCTGCGCTTCCATCCGCCTTTTCGACAACTCACACCGCTTTTTCTGCACTCCATCGCAAGTCGATATCGCTTCCCCTTGGTGCTCGCTAAAGTACAACCATACCAGCGCAGTTCAACCCAAGGAGAGCATCATGAAAACCCCTAAAAACTTCGAAGCCCTGTTCCTCGTCGCCGCTGCAACGGCAACGTTTGCGACCTACGCCGTGGCTGATGTACCAGTCGCCGTTGCCAGCGCACCAGCCATCGTCAAGGCTGTTGAAGTCGCCGCGCCGATGCAGGTCGTCGTCATCAAGGGTCAGCGCCTCACCGCCGCACAGAAGGCTGCACTGTAATCATTGCGTTCAACTGGAGAGCATCATGAATTTCGTCAAACGCGCCCCTAAAAACTTCGAAGCCCTGTTCCTCGCGGCCGCCCTGATGGCGACCTTTGCGAGCTACGCCACGGCCGAGGTTGCTGTACCAGCCGCACCCGCCATCGTGAAGGCCGCCAGCGCGCCGCAGATGCAGGTCGTGGTCATCAAGGGCCAGCGCCTCACCGCCGCCCAGAAGGCCGCCTTGTAAGAAAACTGCAGGACCACGGACGAGGCGCAGCGCTCGCCAAAGTTCGTCAACGTTGGGCTGTCGGCTTGGTACAATGACCATCTCATTCAACCGGCTTTCCAAAATGATAGATATTCAACTGCTGCGCAAAGACATCGACAATGTCGCCACCCGGCTCGCCAGCCGCAAGTTCAAGCTCGACGTGGCAGGTTTCAACGCCCTCGAAGCCGAACGCAAGGCCAACCAGACCCGTACCGAAGAATTGCAGGGCAAGCGCAATGCGCTGTCCAAGCAGATCGGCATGCTCAAAGGCAAAGGCGAAGACACCAGCGCCGTGATGGCCGAAGTGGCCGGTCTCGGCGACGAACTGAAAGCCAATGAAGTGGCGCTGGCCGAGGTACAGGCCAAGCTGGCCGATTTCATGGCCTCGATCCCCAATCTGCCGCACGAGAGCGTGCCGGTGGGTGAAGACGAAGCCGGCAACGTCGAAGTGCGCAAGGTCGGCACGCCGCCCGCCTTTGATTTCGAGCCGAAAGACCACGTCGACCTGGGCGCCCCGCTGGGCCTGGATTTCGAGGTGGCCACCAAGCTGACCGGTTCGCGCTTCTCCGTCATGAAAGGCGGCATCGCCCGCCTGCACCGCGCCCTGGCCCAGTACATGCTCAACACCCACACCGGCGAGCACGGCTATACCGAGTGCTACACCCCTTACATGGTCAACGCTGATTCCCTGCGCGGCACGGGCCAGTTGCCCAAATTTGAAGCGGACCTGTTCTCGGTGAAAAAGGGCGGCGTGGAAGGCGAGGGCGAGACCTTCTACCTGATCCCCACCTCGGAAGTGTCGCTGACCAACCTGGTGCGCGACGAGATCGTGGCGCTCGACACCTTGCCCCTGAAAATGACGGCCCACACCCCATGCTTCCGCTCGGAAGCCGGCAGCTACGGCCGCGACACCCGCGGCATGATCCGCCAGCACCAGTTCGACAAGGTCGAAATGGTCCAGGTGGTGCATCCCGACACCTCCTACGCCGTACTGGAAGAAATGGTCGGCCACGCCGAAGCCATCCTGCAAGGCCTCGGCCTGCCATACCGCGTGATGTCCCTGTGCACCGGCGACATGGGTTTCGGCGCGACCAAGACCTACGACCTGGAAGTCTGGCTGCCCGCCCAGAACACCTACCGCGAAATCTCGTCCCTGTCGAACTGCGAAGCCTTCCAGGCCCGCCGCATGCAGGCGCGCTTCCGCAACGCCGCCGGCAAACCCGAGCTGCTGCACACCTTGAACGGCTCCGGTCTCGCGGTGGGCCGCACCCTGGTCGCGGTGCTGGAGAACTACCAGCAGGCGGACGGCAGCGTGGTGATTCCGGAAGTGCTGCGGCCTTACATGGGCGGCCTGGAGCGATTGACAGCCTAATTTTCGGCTTTTTCCAATTTCCCCCTTCCATTTCCCGCTGGCTTTGCTATAATTTTGTCCTCGCAGCAGCAAGCGAAAAGAATTTGAAGACCACCCTTGTGCTACTCACCTGGCCAAGAGTTCAAATGAATCACCGGAGAGGTGGCAGAGTGGTCGAATGTACCTGACTCGAAATCAGGCGTACGTTAAATCGTACCGTGGGTTCGAATCCCACCCTCTCCGCCAGTAGCAAGAAAAAAGGCCTCCCCTGCGGGAGGCCTTTTTTCTTGCTACGGACGGCGAGGGTGGGATTCGAAGACTCGCGCGTACTCGCGCGAGGCTCTCCGAATCGCCCATCT
>JBJMVV010000216.1:0-7281 GCA_045810505.1 Massilia sp. | reverse complement strand
TCGGCCGCCGCAGTAAAACTGCCCGCCTTGACGGCGGTGACGAAGGCGGTGATGTCGCTGAGGCGGTTGGCATCCATATTATGTTGTGGTTGAGGGTAGCGCCGCCGCCGCATCGCGTTCGACGTCGAACTTTTTCACGAGCCGGGCTCCTGATTTGGAAGGGTTTCACGCACGATTATGCCGGTTGAGCCGAAAGTTGGTGCGGCGTGCCCCATGGACACGATCGCACCGCACAGTCCGCCACTGCGGGCGCAAGATGCGTGCTGAACTGGCAGCTCCGGCAACACGCAGGCAAAACCCTGCGCTTGACATGCAGGCGTTTACCTGCCAATCTGCCTCCCATGGACGCAGATAAAGTATTCAAGGCCCTGGCCGACCCTTCACGCAGAAAACTGCTCGACCTGTTGTACGAGCAAAACGGCCAGTCGCTCGGCCAGCTATGCGAGCACCTGGACATGGCGCGGCAGTCGGTCACCCAGCACCTGGGCATCCTCGAAGACGCCAATCTGGTCAGCACGGTCAAGCGCGGCCGGGAAAAAATCCACTTCATCAATCCGGTACCGCTGCATGAAGTCTACGAACGCTGGGTGCGCAAGTTCGAACGCGAACGGCTCAGCCTCTTGCACACGCTGAAACAACAACTCGAAGGAGAATGACATGTCCCAGCAAAAAGCCAGCTTCATCTACGTCACCTACATCGCCGCCCCCGCCGAAAAAGTCTTCGAGGCCATCACCCAGCCCGAGCTCGCCCGCCAATATTGGGACCACGAAAACGTCTCCGACTGGCAGCCCGGCTCGACCTGGCAGCACATCCGCGCCAACGAGGCCCGCCCCGTCGAGATCGTCGGCAAAGTCGTTGAAACTACCGCACCCCGACGCCTCGTCATCACTTGGGCCGCCGCTTCGCAGGCCGACCAGCCTGGGAGCTATAGCCGCGTCACCTTTGATATCGAGCCCTATCCGGACATGGTGAAGCTAACTGTTACGCACGATGAACTCGAAGCGGGCAGCGGGATGCACAATGGGGTCAGCAAGGGGTGGCCAGTCGTCCTCTCCAGCATGAAATCCTTCCTCGAAACGGGCCGCGGCCTCGACCTCGCCGCCAAACCAAAGTCCGCCTGATCCACGGAGACTCCACCATGACAACCCTCACCACCGGCGGCTGCGCCTGCGGCGACATCCGCTTCGAGATCCCTGGCGAGCCGGTTTTCCAGAACCATTGCCAGTGCACGGACTGCCAGAAACGCAGTGGGACCGGACACAGTTCCTACATCACGTTTCGGGCCCACAAGACCATGCAGATCAGCGGCGCCCCTTCCCACTGGGACATCACTGCCGATAGCGGGCATGTGAAGACGAATGCCTTCTGTCCCCGCTGCGGCACGCCGCTTTATTTGACGTTTGCCAGCATGCCTGAGCTGGTGGCGGTGCATGTGGGGGCGCTCGATGCACCGTCGGTGTTTGCGCCGGGGGTAGTGACTTACAGCAGGAGTGGATTGGCCTGGGATACGGTGGATCAGGGTTTGAAGGCGTTTGCGACCAGGCCGGGGTGAATGGGGCATCTCCATCCAGGCGCACGCATCGCTTCCACCAGGCCATGAAGAAAGCCCGAGGGGGTCGAGGCCGTTTCCCTTGCAACGGTCACGTCGCCGCGGCCCAGGGTGGCTGGCCTTGTGGTCATTCGGCGAAAGCTTGATAATGAAAGCGCCCGAATGCCCGGCATGCCAGAGGAAAAGATGAAACCCGATTTGCACTTTGCGTCCTGTAATTGCCTCGCCTTGCGCAAGGCGGCGCGTGCCGTATCGGCGTTCTACGACCGCGCCCTGGCGCCGACAGGCCTGAGCTCGGTGCAGTTCGGCCTCCTGGCGGCGATTCACGATCAACCCGGCATCGGCATGCAGGAACTCTCCGACGAGCTTGTCATGGACCGGACCAACCTGGTGCGCGCGGTACAGCCGCTTGCCCGCAATGGCTACATTGTGCAGTCTGCCGACCCGGAGAATTCCCGCAAGCGCGCCCTCACCTTGTCGGCCGAAGGACGGAAGATCTTCACGCAGGCCCAGGCCCATTGGGCGCAGGCGCAGACGGCGTTCGAGCACAGCGTGGGCGCCGCGAACTCGTCAACGCTGCGCGGCCAGCTGAGCGAAGTCGCACACCATTTTTAGCTGCCCTGTCCACGACGGACATGCAAAGGCTGCCTGCCGCGGCAACTTTCGCGGCAGGCAGCCCATCACGGCGATGTGCCGCCAGTGATGAAGATCGTGTTCAGGTGGTTTTCATGGCCGGGGCCGATCAAGGCGTGAGCACTTCAATATTGGCCTTCACGAATTGCTCGACGGTTTGCGGCGCCTGGCCCGTCATCTCGGCAATCACGCCGTCGACACCGGCGAAGATGCCGTTCTGGTAGTCGACCGCGATGGCGATGAAGTGCTGGATAATGAATTCCGGCAAACCAAAGGTGTGCAGATAGGCCTCATACTCTTCCAGGGTGCTCGGGCTGTAGACGATGTCACGGTGCAGCACGCGACCAAGTTCAGCTGCCAGTTCTTTCTGGCTGAACTCCACCGGGCCATACAAGGGGTAGGTTTTGCCGATGTGACCTGCCGGCTTGGTCAGGATGGTGGCGATGACGCGCGCCTGGTCTTCCGCGGCGATTGGCGCGTGACGGCCTTCGCCGAGCGGCAGGGTGATCCTGCCCTCTTCGACCAGGCGGTTGCGAACCCATGGGAACGTCAACCATTCCGAGAACAGTGTGGGACGCAGGTGGACGGCTGGCACACCGGACCAGTCCAGCACACGCTCGGCAATCCAGTGGTCGCGAGCAGCATGGCTGTCCGAGTCTTCGCGGGCGGAAATTTGCGACATGCTCACAACCACATCGAGACCGGCGCGTTTGGCAGCGTCAGCAAAGTAGGCCGTTGCCTGGATAAAGCCTTCACGCACCGGGTAGCACAGGTAGGCGGCCGAAACACCTTCGACGGCGCGCAGCACGTCATTGTGGTCCAGCAGGTCGCCCACCACGATTTCTGCACCGGCCTTGCGCAGGCTCTCGCTGCGATCATCCTCGCGATGCACCATCGCGCGAACACTTTGTCCGTCCTTCAGCAACTGATTGATGGTGTGAACGCCGGTCTTGCCAGTGGCGGCGGTAATCAGGTATTTACGTTGAGTCATGGTATATCTCCGTGGTGGATGAATTGAAAGTGCATATGCACAGTTAGAAATAAAAAAACGGACGCCTTGCGACGTCCGGGCGCTATTCAAATTGAACGCAGGTGCTGCTGAACGCTCTCCAAACCGGCCGAGGAAGTCGTTTCGTCGGGAATCATGCGGGCCATGGTGAGCGCGCCCACCATGGCCGCCATCGCAAAAATGGCATGTGAACGGGCTTGCTCTGGCTCGTAGCTGCCGAGACTTTGCGCCATGACATCGACCAGATCCTTGAAACCCTGGAAAGCGGCCGCGCGTGTTTGCTCATCACCTCGAACCAGCTCGCTGCCCATCGCGGCCAGGGGACAGCCCTGCTCCCGGTTCGCGCGGTGGCCTGCAGAGAGGTAGCTCCCCACGATCGATGCAAAGCCCTGTTCGCCCCCCGCCAGGGCGTCTTCCCTGAACTGTTGAACCAGACCGGCCACCCCGACCGTGCACGCCTCGGCGACCAACTGGTCTTTCGACGCGAAGTGCTTGTAAAACCCGCCCTGCGTCAGCCCGGCCTGCGCCATCAGCGGCACGATACCGGTGGCGGTAATGCCGTTGAGCCGGAACGCGTTTGCAGCGAGCTTGACGATTTGCTGCCGTGTTTCAGCGGCTTCGGCTTGCGACTTTCTCATGGCATTGATCCTTGCTGGGCTTTACGAATATTTGGATTATAGTCGTAATCCAAATGAGGTCAAGGGAAAATTCTGGATAAATCGCTGCAAGGCGCAAAACGGCTGCACGCGTCGAAGTGGACGGCATCGACGCAGCGAGCAAATTCCTGATTGCCAACCGCTATTCTCGACAGATGGCTGAACTGGTGTGGGACGCCATTGCGCTCCACTCAAGCGCAAGCATCGTCGAACGCAAAGCCCCCCCAATGTCTGCCTGCTGCACGTCGGTGTCCACGTTGACGATCGACGGCCCCCTGGCGCTGTATCCGCTACCAGGCATGAAGAAGGTATTCGAGACGGCGGTGGCCGAAGTGACGCGCAAGAGTCCCCACTGCGAGCTGGGCAACGGCCTGGTCGATATCGGCCGTGTCCATGTTCACGGCTTCGATTGCCCGAATGTCTGCGACCTGATTGACGCGGCGCCATACGAGAGTTGGGTAAGTAACCAACGGCGCCGACGGCGGCCGACTGCAAATGGACGGCGTTGTCCGGCCGCAGCGCCACGCGCTGGCTTTGCAGATGTTCGAGTTGGCCAATGACGCCATCTGTCGCGTGGATCATGGCCAACTGTGCGAGCACCTGGACATGGCGCGGCAGTCGGTCACCCAGCACCTGGGCATCCTCGAAGACGCCAATCTGGTCAGCACGGTCAAGCGCGGCCGCGAAAAAATCCACTTCATCAATCCGGTACCGCTGCATGAAGTCTACGAACGCTGGGTGCGCAAGTTCGAACGCGAACGGCTCAGCCTACTGCACACGCTGAAACAACAACTCGAAGGAGAATGACATGACCCAGCAAAAAGCCAGCTTCATCTACGTCACCTACATCGCCGCCCCCGCTGAAAAAGTCTTCGAAGCCATCACCCAGCCCGAGCTCGCCCGCCAATACTGGGACCACGAAAACGTCTCCGACTGGCAGCCCGGCTCGCCCTGGCAACACATCCGCGCCAACGACGCCCGCCCCGTCGAGATCGTCGGCAAGGTCATCGAAACCACCCCGCCCCGCCGCCTCATCATCACCTGGGCCGCCGCCTCGCAGGCCGACCAGCCTGAGAGTTACAGCCGCGTCACCTTCGATATCGAGCCCTATCCCGATATGGTGAAGCTGACGGTCACCCACGATGAACTGGAAGCCGGCAGCGGGATGCACAATGGGGTCAGCAAAGGGTGGCCGGTCGTCCTCTCCAGCATGAAATCCTTCCTCGAAACGGGGCGCGGGCTCGACCTCGCCGCCAAACCGAAGTCCGCCTGATATATAGGGAGCCTCCACCATGCCAACCCTCACCACCGGCGGCTGCGCCTGCGTCGACATCCGCTTCGAGATTCCCGGCGAGCCCGTATTCCAGAACCATTGCCAGTGCACCGACTGCCAGAAACGCAGCGGCACCGAACACAGCTCCTACATCACGTTTCGGGCCCGCAAAACCATGCAGATCAGCGGCGCCCCATCCCACTGGGACATCACTGCCGATAGCGGGCATGTGAAGACGCATGCCTTCTGCCACCGATGCGGCACGCCGCTTTATTTGACGTTCGCCAGCATGCCGGAGCTGGTGGCGGTATATGCGGGGCGCTGGATGAGCCGGCGGAGTTTGTGCCAAGGTTTTTGACTTACGTTCGGAGTGGCTTGGCTTGGGATACTTTCGATCCTGGCCTTACAGTCTTTGCTACCAGGCCAGGGTGAATAGGGCATTCATTCGCTGGTCCCGCGGATGCCCCTGCGCGCTTTAAAAAGTAAGGCCGCAGCAGCCAGATTTAAGGCCGTGAGGGTAAGGTCTAACAAAAATATGTTAGTTCGTGACCTCGGCGGCGAGTTACGCTCGCTCAGCTTTTTCTCCGCCGAGCTGATGTGCGTCGTGTCAGACACACCCTCAATTTTGCGGTGGTCCTGCGGACTTACGGTTAGCCGCAGTGAACTTCAGGCCCCCTGCGTAAGCCGAGCAGATGTACATTTGTGAGACCTGACCCTCGACCCGCTCGACCTGCATAACCCTCGACGATCACCCCCAGAATGGTTAAATGTTGCAAAATTGCCATGCCTTCAACCATTCTATCCAGCCCCATCAACTTCGTACGCTGTAAGAGTGGCACCAGCAGCCACTTCACTTACTAATTGCATTTAGCAAACATTTTAATCAGATGTTACCGGCACTAAAAGTCAGCTCAAGAATTTTTTTTAACTTTTACGTTGGGCAACACGCGAGCTGTCATTTGCCGGATAATATTACATTAGTTTTGTGCCCGCCTGAACCGGCCTACTCGCGAGAAGATCGTATATGTCCAACCCGTTTTTCGACCATCCCATCCTCAACTCTCCGTACGCTCGACCTTTGCGGCACTGGGAGCTTGATGGATCTGGGCAACCAACACAGAAAGTCGTCGAAAATCGTAGAAAGGCGCAGTTCATCACTCCGATCCCAAAGCCGAAGAAGCAGAAGGCAAGCCCAAAACAAGAAGGGTTTCTTTTTGATGAAGGAAAGGGGCTTTCCACTGGCAGACAGCAATACGACCCTACGTCTATCATCAATAAAGTTCGAGCCCATGTAGACGTATGGCGCTCACTGCCAGCCAGCCAGTGGCAAGTAACGCCCGACACGGCTCGCCTGCTTCAGCACTGGCGGCATCACGACTTCCATGGCGTTCGTCCGTTTTTTTGTCAGGTCGAAGCTGCTGAAACGGCAATCTGGTTGACCGAGGTTGCCCCCTTGTCCAAGTCAGGCAAGGAATTGCTGGATCATCTTGCCTCTGCGAACAAGGATGCCAACCCAGAGCTAATGCGCCTTGCGCTCAAGTTAGCTACTGGCGCAGGAAAGACTACCGTCATGGCGATGATCATAGCCTGGCAAACCATCAACGCTGTTCGCAGCCCTAGCAGCAGGTACTTCACGAGAGGTTTTTTGTTGTGCGCCCCGGGCTTGACAATCAAAGATCGCCTGCGCGTGTTGCAGCCAAATGATCCGGACAGCTACTATAAAGATCGCGAACTTGTCCCGAGTGACATGCTCGACGATATTGCCCGCGCTAAAATCGTCATCACCAACTACCACGCGTTCAAATTACGAGAACGCATTGAAATCACCAAGGGCGGCAAACAACTGCTCAAAGGGCGTACTGGCGAAGACCTGCAGACGCTCGAAAACGAAGGGCAGATGATCCAGCGCGTCATGTCCGGCCTGATGGGCATGAAGAACATAATGGTCATTAACGACGAAGCGCACCATTGCTATCGGGAGAAGCCGGCGACTGACGACGACTACATCGATCAAGATGGTAATCCTCTGACGGGTGAATCGCTGAAAGAAGCTAAGGCGCACGCCAAAGATGAAAACGAAGCAGCTCGCTTGTGGATTTCGGGCCTAGAATCCGTCAATCGAAAACTCGGTATAAGTCGTGTCCTTGATCTTTCGGCTAC
>JBJMVV010000215.1:0-8446 GCA_045810505.1 Massilia sp. | reverse complement strand
TCAGGGACGCAAACCCGAGTCTGATCATGCTTCGCCTCGGTGGCATGCAGCAGGGAGGCTCGCAAATTCGATTCAGATCGTGCTTGGCCTCCGCGGCGTGCAGCAGGGGGGACTGGCCGGGCCGCGAATGGCGCCGAAGGTGCCTGTCCCCGTCTGTTGTCCGCGGCGGTGGCAATAATGGCGCAGTGACGGTCCACGCGGTGACTTCGAATGCGCGAAGATTGGCAAGCAACCGCAACCGTGCTCTTTGTTTTTGTCAAATGACTACAATTGTCCAAGACAAAACAAACACGAGTCCGCCATGCGCAAGACCCGCACCATGCTCTACCTGCTGGCCGCCACCGTCGCTGTCCTTGGCGGCCTGGCAGCCTGCTCTCCATTGGGGACCCTCAACGCCCTCTCTCCCGCTGGCGGCGCCCGGGTGACGAGCGACATTGCCTACGGCGACGGCCCCCGCCTCAAGCTCGATATCTACCGGCCCGCAAAGGCCGCCGCGGGCGCGCCCGTGATCGTGTTTTTCTACGGCGGCAACTGGAATTCGGGCGAACGCAAGGATTACGCCTTTGTCGGCCGCGCCCTGGCGTCGCGCGGCTTCGTCGCCGTCATCCCCGACTACCGCCTCTATCCACAGGTCAGCTATCCCGATTTCCTCGACGATTCCGCCCAGGCGGTGGCCTGGACCGCGCGCCACATCAATGGCTACGGCGGCGACCCGAAGAACCTGTTCGTCATGGGCCACAGCGCCGGCGCCTACAATGCCGCCATGGTTGCCCTGGACAGCCGCTGGCTGGGCAAGCAAGGCATGTCGCCCGACGCGCTCGCCGGCTGGGTCGGCCTGGCCGGCCCCTACGACTTTTTGCCGATCGAGAACGAGAATGTCAAACCCGTGTTCCATTTTCCGAATACACCGGCGGCCTCCCAGCCCGTCAATCACCTGGACGGCAAGAAACTGCCTGCCCTGCTGATTGCCGCCAACAAGGACAAGCTGGTCGACCCCAGGCGCAACACCGCCAGCCTGGCGAACCGCTTGCGCGGCCACGGCGTCGCCGTCACCGAAGTTTATTATGACGGCGTCACCCACACCACCCTTGTGGGCTCGATCGCCGCACCCCTGCGGGGCCTGGCGCCGACACTCGATGCCATCGATCAGTTCGTACGAAACAACGCAAGCTTGACGCAGATTCAACCCATGTAAAAGCCGCGGAACCTCCCACGCATGGGCCAATCCAATCGCTACCAGGCCATGGTGCGACTGTGATCGCACGACGCCGGCATGGCATCGTGATCGGGAGGGGACGTGAGCGCATCTACAGACAGCAACATGGCGCGAATGGGCGCAGCCGCGGCCAACGATACCCCACGAGCGGCGACCCCGCAGGCTGCGGGCGTTTCAGGTGGCGCAGCGCCGGCCGTCTCTGTCGTGATCGTCGCCGATGGCGACCTCGACCGGCTCGACTGCAATCTTGACGCCCTGCTCCGCCAGGATCTGCCACTGGACTACGAACTGCTCATTGTCGACGGCGACACCGATCCCTCCGCCGCCCGCCTCGTCAAGGCCTGGGCAACGCGCAGCGCCGGCCATCACGCCATCCTGCGCTACCTGCCCGGCGCCGGCGCGCGCCGCGGCCTGGCCGCCGCCCGCAACCTGGGCTGGCAAGCCGCCGCAGCGCCCTTCATTGCCTTCACCGATGCCGACACCGTGCCTGCCTGCGACTGGCTGCGCCACGGCCTTGCCGCGTTTGAAAGCGAGCTGGAAACAGACGTCCCGGCCGGCAGCGCCGACTGCGCCTCCACCGACCCCGGCCCCGCCCCAGCCGCCCCAGCCGCCCTCGTCGACGCCGTCTTCGGCCGCGTCGACGCGCGCCTGCCCAAGCATCCCACCGAATATCAGCTCGACACCTGCCTGCGCGATGCAGGCGATTTTTCGCCGCGCAACTGGTTCTGTCGCCGCGCCACGCTCCTTCGGCTGGGCGGCTTTGACGAACGCTTCGGCGAGCTGCCGGGCGAGGCGGACGATCTGCATCTGCAACTGCTGGAGTCAAACGCCTGCGTCAGGCTGGCGCCGCAGGCTGTTGTTTCCCACCCCGTGCTGCCGGACAACTGGGGCGCCAGCCTGTCGCACCTGCGCCAGATCGGCACGGAATTCCTGCTGCGCAAAAAACATCCCCGCACCTACCGCGAGCAAACCCGCCGCGACAGCAAGCGGCGCGCATGCCTGCCCCTGTGGCACGACCTCACCGTGGTGACGCTGCTGCTGCTTGCCGCGCTGGGGCTGTGGCTGCATCACGAAGTCCTCACGGTCGCGGCGGGCGGCAGCTGGATGGTGCTCACGGGCATGCTGATTATCCGCCGCCTGCTCGACACGGCGAAAACGCCGGGCCACATTGCAGAGGTCATGCTGACCTCGCTCGTACTGCCGCCGCTGGCCGTGTTCTGGCGCCTGATGGGCGCGCTGCAATACCGCTTGCATTTCGCCTCGCCATGAAGGCGGTGTTCATTGCCAGGACGGGCGCCCTGGTCGAGGGCAAGGGCGCCCGCTTCACCCTGCGCTGTGGCGCCGGCGCCGGGCTGCGCCAACTGGCCGAACAGGATTTCCGCCTCATCGTCATTGAAAACGGCGCCATTCCGGCGACCTTCCTGGCGGACGCCCGCAGCCACCGGCGCCGCCGCGGCGACCGCTGGCGACCGCTTGATGACGCGCCTGATGGGGACCTGGACTGGTACACCGCGCCCAATATGTCGGGCCAGCGCTGGATCCCGTCCGGCGAGGCGCTCAATGCGCTGGACCCGCTGGAGTCGGGGAAAACGCCGGGCCCGGGCAGGGCGCCAGATGCCGGGCAACTGCTGGATGGGGCGAAGCCGCCGCAGCCGCATGCGCAGCCAGCCGATGCGAGCACGTCCCCGGTTGACGCCGCGGGAAACGGCGAGCCCGGGATCGACTTCGACATCGACTTCGACTTCGACTTCGACCTGGATCACGAAGCCTGGGACAGCCGCGCTGCCGAGCCGCTGCGGGGCGGCTGCATCGCCGACCGCCTGGGCGATCTGCTGTTTCGCGAGCAGGTGCCGCTGCAGGGCTTTTATTCCTGCACGCATGGCAATGGCCGTGGCGCAAACGGCGGCCATCCCGCACCCGTGCCGGGGGGCGCCTCGGGCTTGGGCATGGGAGTCGGCGCTGCAGGTCGGGCCGGTGCAGGCTGGAGCGACTGCATCCCGCCCATCGCGTTCACGCCCTGGCAAGGCGAGGCGCCTGCATCTGGCCAGTATGCACCGCGCTGCGGCTGCGCGCCGCCACAGCCAGGCATGCTGTTACGGGCCGCCTTCGAACAGGGCATCGAACTGGCCAATTCCTGGCTGATCGGGGCCAGCCTGGACATGATTGAGGCGGGCAACCGGGCCGGCTGCCGCACTGTGCTGATTGATAATGGGAACGAGCTGACGTGGCGCCTGGGGCGCGGCCGCGTCCCCACCCGCATCGCGCCAGACCTGCACGCGGCCGCTTTGCTGATCAACGACGAGGGGGTGCGCAAACGGCCCTGGTAGGCCTGCCTGCCCAGCCTGCCCTGCCCGCTCGCACTGCCTTGTCAGGCAGCGTTGGCGGCCGCCTCCAGCTGCGCCACTTTGGCTTTCAGGGCCCGCTCTTCCGTCCAGCGGGTCGTTTCATCGCGCACGATGGCCACGATGGCGGACACCGTGCCGTCGGGATTGTGCAGCATCGCGACCGTGAAGGCGATCGAAAGGGGTTTGCCTTCCTTGTGCAGGGCTGGCACGCGCAGCAGATCGGCGCCGTAGCGGGTGATGCCGGTGGCCATGGTCTTGTGGTAGCCGTCCCAATGTCTCTGGCGCTGGCGCTCCGGAATGATGAGGTCGAGCGACTTGCCGAGCGCATCTTCTTCGGTAAAACCGAAGATGCGGGTGGCCGAGGCATTCCACACCGTGATGGCGCCGGCGGCGTCGCAGACGATGACGCCGTCACCGAGCGCACTGACGAACTGGTTAAAATCGATATTGCTCATGATGACTCCTTGAAGTGGTGGGCCGGGCGGTCAGGCAGGTCGAAAAATCCTGTCGCCGCAAAACGCGCCGCCGCAAACAACAACGGCGCACTACAGCCAGGGCCGCAGTGCGCCGCGCGCATGCATCGCAGGGACGGCGGCTGGCGCCGCCCCGCTTGATTACACCACTTTCTGCTCGTGCAGCGCCTTGATCTGCTCCTGGTTGTAGCCGAGGTTTTCCAGCACTTCGTCGGTGTGCTCGCCCAGCAAAGGCGAACCGGTGATTTCGACGGTCGTGTCGGAGAACTTGATCGGGCTGCCCACGGTGAAGTACTTGCCGCGTTCCTTGTGGTCCACTTCGGCGATGGTGCCGGAAGCGCGCAGGGACTCGTCGTTCAAGATTTCCTTCATGGTCAGCACTGGTGCGCAAGGAATATCGAACTTGCGCAGGATGTCGACTGCCTCGAACTTGGTCTTGTCAGCCAGCCAGGTTTCGATGGTGGCGAAGATGTCGAAAATCTTGTCCTGACGTGCTTGCGCGGTCATGTAGGCAGGATCGTTGGCCCATTCAGGCTTGCCGATGGCGCGCGTGATTGGCTCCCATGCATGGCCCTGGATGGTGAAGTAGATGTAAGCGTTGGGGTCGGTTTCCCAGCCCTTGCACTTCAGAACCCAGCCTGGCTGGCCGCCGCCGCCGGCATTGCCGCCGCGTGGCACGTAGTCGGCAAACTTGCCGTGTGGGTACTGTGGATACTCTTCCAGGTAGCCGACGCGGTCCAGGCGCTGCTGGTCGCGCAGTTTCACGCGGCACAGGTTTAGCACGGAGTCCTGCATCGACACGGCCACCTTCTGGCCCTTGCCGGTCTTGTCGCGGCCGCGCAGGGCGGTCAGGATGCCGATGGCCAGGTGCATGCCGGTGTTCGAGTCGCCCAGGGCGGCGGCCGAAATGGTTGGTGGGCCGTCGTCAAAACCGGTGGTGGAAGCTGCGCCGCCGGCGCACTGTGCCACGTTTTCGTAGACTTTCAGGTCTTCGTAGTGGTGGCCATCGGAGAAGCCTTTCACCGATGCGACGATCATGCCTGGGTTCAGCGAATTGATGTGCTCCCAGGTGAAGCCCATGCGGTCCAGCGCGCCAGGACCGAAGTTTTCGACCAGCACGTCCGATTCCTTGATCAGCTTGGTCAGGATTTCCTTGCCGGCAGCCGTTTTGGTGTCCAGGGTCAGGGATTTCTTGTTGCTGTTCAGCATGGTGAAGTACAGGGCATCGACGCCAGGGATGTCGCGCAGTTGCGAACGGGTGACGTCGCCGGCGCCTGGGCGCTCGACCTTGATCACGTCAGCGCCGAACCAGGCCAGCATCTGGGTGCAGGCGGGACCAGCTTGCACGTGGGTAAAGTCGATGATCTTGATGCCTTCCAACGGCTTGTTGCTCGAGTTCTCACTCATTTGTGTCTCCTTGAAGTATACGAGATGTCGTTCTTGTTGCCGGCGCCTGGTGGGCGCCGGCGGGACCAAACTATTACTTCTTGCCTGCCGCGCTTTGCGGGTTCAGATTGGTCAGGCGACCGCTTTCAGTACCTGCGTTCGGGTCGATCACCGCGTTGATCAGCGAAGGCTTACCCGAAGCAATTGCTTCGTTCAATGCGTTGCTCAGTTCTTCCGGCGTCGTCACGTTGTAGCCGATGCCGCCAAACGCTTCGATCATCTTGTCGTAACGGGCGCCCTTGACGAAGCTGGTGACGGGAACGTCGTTCGGCACGTTCGGGTTCAGGTTCGGATCGGTACCCTTGTACACGCCGTTGTTGTTGAAGATGATCGTCACGACGGGCAGGTCGTAGCGGCAAATGGTTTCCAGTTCCATGCCGGAGAAGCCGAAGGCGCTATCGCCTTCGATGGCCACCACAGGCTTGCCGGTGATCACTGCAGCGCCGATCGCGTAGCCCATGCCGATACCCATGATGCCCCAGGTGCCGGAATCGAAGCGCTTGCGTGGCTCGTACATGTCGATGATCGAACGGGCGTAGTCCAGCGTGTTGGCGCCTTCGTTGACGACGTTGATGTCCGGACGGGTTTTCAGGATGTCGCGGATGGCGCGCAGGGCGCTGTGGAAGTTCATCGGCGAAGGATTGGCTTCCAGGGTCTGGGCCATCTTCGTCATGTTCTTGTCTTTGCGCTCGGCAATCGCGCCGGTCCAGCCTGCGTCAGGCTTGCTGTGGCCGTTGTCCTTGATGCCCTTGATCAGTGCGGCAACGCAGGAACCGATGTCGCCGATCAGCGGTGCGGCAATTGCCACGTTGCTGTCGATCTCGGTTGGCGAGATATCGATCTGGATGAATTTCTTCGGTACGGCGCCCCAGGTCTTGCCCTTGCCATGCGACAGCAGCCAGTTCAGGCGGGCGCCTACCAGCACGACCACGTCGGCTTCTGCCAGCACATACGAGCGGGCAGCCGAGGCCGATTGTGGATGGTTATCAGGCAACAGGCCCTTGGCCATCGACATCGGCAGGTAAGGAATGCCGGAGTTTTCAACGAAAGCGCGGATGTCGGCGTCGGCCTGGGCGTACGCGGCGCCCTTGCCCAGCAGGATCAGCGGCTTCTTCGCGCCTTTCAGCACGTCCAGCGCGCGCTGGATCGAATCAGGGGCAGGAATCTGGCGTGGCACGGGGTCGACGACTTTGACCAGCGAGCGCTTGCCGTGCTCGGCGTCGAGCGACTGGGCCAGCAACTGGGCTGGCAGGTCGAGGTAGACGCCGCCTGGACGGCCGGACACGGCCGCGCGGATGGCGCGCGCGATACCGATGCCGATGTCTTCGGCCTTGTTAATACGGTAGGATGCCTTGGCGTAGGGCTTGGCGGCGTTGAGCTGGTCCATCTCTTCATAGTCGCCCTGCTGCAGGTCGACGATCTCGCGCTCGGACGAGCCGGAGATCAGGATCATGGGGAAGCAGTTGGTGGTGGCGTTGGCCAGCGCGGTCAGGCCGTTCAGGAAGCCAGGCGCCGAGACGGTCAGGCAGATGCCCGGCTTTTGCGTGATATAACCTGCAATGGCGGCAGCGTTGCCGGCATGCTGTTCATGACGGAAACCAATGAAGCGCATGCCTTCGGCTTGTGCCAGGCGCGCCAGGTCCGTGATGGGGATACCGACGAGACCGAAGATGGTGTCGATATCATTGTGTTTGAGGGCATCGATGACCAGATGGAAGCCGTCGGTCATTGCTGGTGCTTGGGTGCTGTCTGTCATGATGGATGTCTCCTCCTTGTGATTCGTCAAAGGCGCCGCATGTTAATCCTCAACACAGTCTCTGATTAAGCTGTGAAAGTACTAAGGCAGCCCGTCTTTTAGTAGCGGCCATCATAGCGAGCGCCATGTTGTTCTCTCATTGACCGAGGTCAATTTTCGCCGCATGATGTCGGCACTTGTGAAATAAGGTAGTGAAGCTCTCATGACATTGGTATCAAACCATCCCGAACGAAATATCATTCGCGTCCAACTGAAGCAGAACGTGGTGCTCAAGGAGTTGCGCGAGAGCGAGATGGAGGCCCTGGAGCCTTATCTGACGGTGGAAAACCATCAGAAGGGCGATATGTTGCTCAATCAGGGTGTCTACGATATGGAGCAATATTTTGTGCTCGACGGCATCTTGAAGCGGGTCGTCACCAACCAGGAAGCCAAGGAAATGATCCTGCGCTTCCCCGCCGAGCGCGACATTGAAACCAGTTACGCCGCCTGGCGCCTGCACACCCCCACGCCCTACAGCATCGTCTGCGTCACCAAGGCCAGAGTTGCGCGCATGCCCCTGACGCAATGGGTGGCCTTCCTCGAAAGCCACAGCGCCGTCAAGCAGGCGTTTGAATACGAAGTGATGAACCTGATGAGCGCCATCATGGCCCACACCATCACCCTCCACCTGCTCGACGCCCCCGGCCGCGTCCACCGCTTCATGCGCAAGCATCCCGAATTGTTCGAGCGCCTGCCCAAGAAGGAACTGGCGTCCTACCTGAACCTCTCGCCCGAGACGCTCAGCCGCCTGAAAAATCAGGGAAAAATTTAGCATCGGGGACTGGCACTCGTTGCCTGTCCCCGCCTTCCGCCACCGGCCCAAACACGATCAGCAGTGCTGGCGTGCGCACGTAGTGGGCAAACACGGCGTCACCCACTTGGATGCTTCAAATCGACGGCCGGCCAGCCCCGCTTGATTAGCTCACGCGACGGCAAGTCCATCGCGCTGGCGTCCCGATAAACGCTTTGCCTGTCAGTCAAGCTTGCACGCGGATGATCCATCCCACCCAAAAAACTTCGATATGCTCTAGCGACAGTCTCTCATAGGCAATATCAGTTTTGGCTATAACACATATCAGAACTTGAAATTGGTGCGTTGCGATATCGATCCCTATAATCAACTACATCGAAATCCAACCAACCTTCTCAGGAGCTTCACATGTCCACCATC
>JBJMVV010000214.1:0-21286 GCA_045810505.1 Massilia sp. | reverse complement strand
CGCTACCGCTACCGCTACCGCTACCGCTACCGCTACCGCTACCGCTACCGCTACCGCTACCGCTACCGCTACCGCTACCGCTGCCGCGATTGCGGCCGCACTTTCAATGGTTTATCTGGCACGCCGCTGGCCCGCCTGCGGCTGAAACAGCGCTGGCTCGCTTACCTCGATTGCCTGCGTGAACCCGTCTGCACCGTGCACAACGCCGCCGGCAAGGTGGGCGTCCATCCCAACACCAGTTTCAGGTGGCGGCACCGCTTTTTACAGTGGACGAAGCTGGACCGACCGGCTTCCCTGACCGGCATCGTCGAGGCGGACGAGATCTTTCTGCTGGAATCGCAAAAGGGCCACAAGCACCTGACAAGAACGCCTCGCAAGCGCGGCGGCAACCCCTCCAGGCCGATCATTGCAAAAGACCTGGTCAACATCGTGCTAGCGCGCGATCGCTCCGGCGGCACAGTCGATTTTATCGCCGGGCGCGGCGCTTTGAAATCCCGGGCGCTGCACACGCATCTGCTACTCAAACTGGCGCGCGATGTGATACTGGCGACCGATTCAAACGGCGCCTATCAACGATTCGCGCGTGATGCTGGCTTGATGCACCGCACCGTCGATCCGCGCCAGGACGTAGCGCCGCCCGGCACCATCCATGTGCAAACTGTGCGCGAGTATCACAGTCGTTTTAAAGACTGGCTGTGCCATTTCAATGGCGTCGCCACGCGCTATCTGGAGAATTACCTGGGTTGGCGTTGGGCAATCGACCGGCTGAGGATCCCCGACGCACCACATTTCCTGAAAGCCGCACTGGGGGTTTCAACAGCTAACGGTGAAAGAGGAGGGAATTCTTTGCTTGGCGGCTCTTCGTAGTGTCTGGCGCTTTTCGGCGGCGGCCGGCCTGTTGCCGAGGTATTGCCGGGATGCGCCGAGTTGCACTCGCCCGGCTTTAGGACAGGGCCAATTCCAGCTGTTCCAGCGCTAAGTTTCGGTCATACTTTAAAGAAAATGGCCGCGTGAAGAGTGCTGGGTGGCCGGGCGACGTCGCGCAAGGCGTTCCACCGGGTTGAATCGAGATTGATCGATCGTTGCCATTCGAGGCTCCTGCCTGGAACAGACCGAATAGTCATACCAAGCCGAGATCAAACCGGGAATCAGAGAGCGCTGACGTAAGCAGGCGTCATAAAAATCGCTTTTGATTGTTTACCTTCGACCGCTATGGCCGCCACAGCGTGCCGGCGGCGTCGTGGCAGGCCGGCACCGGCCGTGGCGCAGCAAACAAACAGTTCTATTTGGGTAGCGTGGTCAGGCTCGCGGCGGCACCTTGGCTCAGAAGCCGCTGTCCATCATGAATGCGTGCGTGCGTGTCGTGCTGGCTTGAGGAGGATGGAGTTGCTGATTCACTGGCCGGCGCTTTGAAACAGCGCCTCCATTTTGCCAACCAGGGGCGCGGCTTCAACTGACAGCGGCGGTCGTGAACGATTGATACGGCTTGATTGTTGGGCCGCGCTTTGGTCTATCGCTTGTCGGCTAAGCGAGATCCTGCGCCAGGCGCTCGACCAGCAGTTCGGCGGCATTGCCATCGCCATAAGGGGCGATGGGCTGCCCGTGTGAACCCATTGCGCCGCGGAGTGCTGCGAGCACCGAGTCGGCATCGGACGGTGGGGCGAGCCGGTTCCAGCCGGCAGTGATCAGTTCGGTCCACTCGGTTTCCTTACGCAGGGTCACACAAGGGACTGAATGGAAAAATGCCTCTTTTTGAACGCCTCCAGAGTCGGTTGCAATTAACGCAGCAAATTTTTCGAGCTGCAGCATGTCAAGATAACCGAGCGGGTCGACCAGTACCACTGCATCGGCCAGCGCATCGAGCATCCCTTGCGCCTCCAGGATCTGGCGTGTGCGTGGATGCAATGGCAGCACAACCGTCATATCTTCGCTGAAACGGCTCAGGGCGCGGAAAATGTTGCGGAGACGGTCGAGGTGATCGGTGCTCTCGGCACGGTGAATTGTTGCGAGGCAGTAGCGGCCCGCGCGAATGCCGTGCTGCCGGGATAGCGCCGCCAGCAGACCTGTGCCCGCATCACAGCGCGCGCCGTGGCGGCGGGCGACGTCAAACATGACATCGCCGACCGTGTGAATGTTGTTGGGCTCGATTCCTTCGCGGGCAAGATGCTTCGCCGCTGTCGTGGTGGGGGTGAACAGCCAGTGGCTGACGCGGTCGGTCACGATGCGGTTGATTTCTTCTGGCATCGCCATGTTGAACGAGCGTAGCCCGGCTTCCACGTGGGCGACGGGAATGCCGAGCTTGACGGCGGCAAGGGCGCCCGCGAGGGTGGAGTTGGTGTCGCCATAAAGCAAAACGGCATCGGGCGCTTCAGCCAGGAGCAGCGGCTCAAGTTGCATGAGCATCCTTGCTGTCATATCGCCGTGCTTGCCGCCGTGAACGCCGCAGTGGTGCGCTGGCGCCTGCATGCCCAGTTCCCGGAAAAATACCTCGGACATATTGCTGTCGAAATGCTGGCCCGTGTGCACGACAACCTCGCGCAGACTTCCGGATTCGAGCATGGCGGCAGAGACGGCGCTGGCTTTGATGAACTGGGGGCGGGCGCCGAGGATCGTGACGATTTTACGGGGAGTCATAAGCATGTCCTTTCGCGTGGCTACCACATCAAGCCCTGGTAGAGACGTGAAAGATTTTCCTTGGTATTTTCTCGCCAGTTGGTTTCGCATTGACGGGGATGGGTGAGCAGATAGATGCGCGCATGCATGCCGAGAGCGTCACGTGGTGGAGTCGGGTGGAAATATTCGGGGTGCGGGCGGTCCGAGATATAGATATCGGTGTGCTGCATCAAGGCCGGGTCATAAGCCTCGCACGCTATCCCGCAACTGCTGCGTACAGCGGGATCTCTCAGGATGACGGTATTTTGCAGCTTCAACGCGCGGTTGACGAAGTCACCGTGGCTGGCGACGGTCGTCATCTTCCTTCCCAGCTTGCGCTCGATCGCCTGGAAGTTACCGACGAATTCCTGCCGGATTTCGGGAAGTCTGCGCATGACTTCGTCCGGGTGGCGAATGCGGTGACGCTTGGCAAAAGTCGCCAGTTCTTCGTAGTGGTAGCTTGCTTCGCTTCCGTATTCCTCAATTTCCCGCATCAGCGGAAAGTCCAGTGTGGACAGGCGAAAATAGTAGCTTGAACGAACCTGGTAGCGTTTTTCGATTTCGAAAAGCTTGCGCGCCGTGCGCAAATCCGTGTCGATGTCGTGCCTGTGCACCACTGTGCACGAACGCGCTCTGTCGCTAGCGGGAAGTTTTTCGAAAAAATCGCGGACCGACGTCTGCGCATAGCCGGCATCGGCAGCGGCGCGGATCACCGATTCATGCGCCTCCAGTTGCGATGGCATCACGTAATCGCTGTAAATCCGATCGATGAGTTTTTTCATTGAATGCTGTACCGTGCGTGGTAAGGTGCAAAACCGAAGGCCGACTTGAACATCTTCATGCCGGGGCTGGCGCCGAAATACGTGTCATACATCAGGTACTGAAAGCGGCCATCTTCGATAAAGCGACAAATGATCTCCGTCAAGAGCAGATACATGATGCCGTCGTTGTTGCGGATGCCGATGATCCGGTTAAATGCGGCAAAGTTCCCCCACAGCCCGATTTCGCCGTAAGCGACCAGTTTGCCGCTTGCATCGAGGGTGCCGTAATAACGATAGTTGCGGTCCGCGACAAAATGGGTTTGCTTGGTCATGTAGGATGCCCCCATCACCTGGCCCTGGCGAATCTCGACTGAGGTGTTGATATGGTGGATGTCGTCGATGTAATCGTTGCGATCGATCTCGACAACGCGGTAGCCGCGGGAGCGGGCGCGCCGCGCTTGGTGCTCGGGTGCGCTGCGTCCTTTTACTGTTGCCATGTAGTCTGCGCCCGCCTTGAACTGGCTTAAATCCACCAAAGCGGCGCCCAGGGTCTTGTTGCGTATCAACCAGAAACGTGGATGCCGCTTGGTGAAATGGCGGTAGATACGTTCGGCATTGTCGGGGTCCATGGCGACGCGAAATTCAAGATCTGCTTTTGGCAGGCTAGCGAGAGTGCGCGCGAACTCAAGCAGCGACGCGAATGTTCTTGGCATGGGCAAGCGCTCCGTAAAAATTAATCAGGCGGGCTGCTTGTGCGGCCCAGTTATAGCGGGCGACGACCGCGCGCCGACCGTTTGCACCCATCTGCCGCGCAAGCTCAGGTTTGCTGACGAGATAGTCGATGGCTTTGGCGATCGCGGCTGGATCGAGCGGATCGACGCACAGCCCGCATTGCTCGTCTTCGATGATCGATTGCCACAGGGGAAAATTGGAAGCGATGACGGGAATCCCCGCTGCCATGTATTCGAACATTTTTACAGGCAAGGCTTCCAGATAGTTGCTGATGGGGTGCAGGGTCACCAGGCCTGCGACGGCGCGGGCCATGACACGGCAGACCCCGCTGCGATTGAGATGCCCATGCCATTGCACCCGCTGCCACCCCTGCATATTGCGGATCTCGCCTTCCAGCTTCGATTCCGAGAACGTGCCGGCAATGCTGAGGCGGGTGGCGCTTTGCATCAGCGTGCTGGCCTGGACCAGCTCGCGAATGCCCCGCGAACTGGCAAGCCCGCCCACATAGCAAACCTCCGGCGCCTTGTCGAGCCAGCCCTTGGCGGCGTCGAATTCCGCAAGCACGGGATAATTGTTGACATCGACGGTTGCTGGGTGAATCGCGATGAACTTGTCGCGAATGCTGGGCGTGGCTGCGATGATGCCGTCGAGTTGCGCGCAGGCGTAGCGCTCGAAGCGGGAAAACGCGAACGACACCGCCTGCCGGGCGCCCGCAGGCAAATAGGGTTTATTGAGCAGTTGTTTCGGCACATCTTCGTGGGCATCGAAGATCACCACTTTGCCCAGGCGTTTCAGGCGCAGACCGATCGGGAGCAGTTCCGGATCGTGAAGATGATAGATGGCCGCGTCGAGCAAGACGGCACGGCGGAAAACGGCTTCGCTGCCGCGCCACATACGCTGCAAGCGTCCGTTCTGGCGGCCCACATCGGCTACCGTGATGCCGTCGAGGGTGGCGTCGCCGAGACCATCGGCCACAAGCAGCGTGACCAGATAGCCATGTTCCGCCAAGGTGGTGCACTGCTTGACGAAGATGCGGGTATCGCCACGCCCGTGCACGGAGGTGAGATGGGCCACCTTGACGGGCGCCGCCATGGGCATCAGCATGGCTCGAAGGCTGGTTCGCCCGGGAGGCTGATTCCGGCGGCCTGCAGCAAGGCGAAGGCGACATCATCGACCGCCTGTGCCGACATATACGGTCCCATCGGTACGCTGAGCACCTGGTCAGCCAGGGCGCTGGCATTAGGGCAGGGTTCGGCGGCCAGGTGCATGTACGCCGGCTGCATGTGAATCGGGACGGGATAGTGCACCGCCGTTGGAATGCCGGCCGCAAGCAGCGCTGCCCGCATCCGCTCGCGCTCCGGCACGATCACCGTGTACTGGGCGAACACGCTTTGGCGGTCGGTGCCACGGCCCACCAGCCCAAGCCGGCCCGACAGCAAAGCGTCGTAGCGCGCCGCCAGCCGGGTGCGCTGCTCCAGTTCCCATTCAAAGCGATCCAGTTTGGCCAGGACGATGGCGCATTGCAGGGTATCCATGCGTCCGCCCACGCCAATGCGGGTGTGCACGTAGCGGCGCGACTGTCCGTGCACGCGAATTTCACGCATGGCCTGCGCCAGTCGGGGATCGCTGGTGAGAATGGCGCCGCCGTCGCCATAGCAGCCTAGCGGTTTGCTTGGGAAAAAGCTGGTGCAGCCGATCATCGACAGATTGCAGCTGCGCTTGCCCTGATACGTGGCCCCAAAACTCTGGGCAGCGTCTTCGATGACGGCAAGGCGGTGGCGGGTGGCGATGGCATTGATTTGCTCCATGTCCGCCGGTTGCCCGAACAACGATACGGGCATGATGGCACGGGTGCGCGGCGTAATTTTCGCTTCGATCTGGGTCGGGTCGATATTGCAGGTGGTGGCATCGACGTCGACGAAAACGGGCGTGGCGCCCACCAGCACAATGGCTTCCGCGGTGGCGATGAATGAGAAGGGCGTGGTGATGACCTCGTCGCCAGGGCCGATTTCCAGCGCCATCAAGGCAATAATGAGCGCTTCAGTGCCCGACGACACCGTGATGCATTCCCGCGCGCCGGTAAAGCGCACAAGGCGCTGCTCCAGTTCCGCCACTTCCGGCCCCATGATGTATTGACCATGGTCGAGTACGTCGTGGATGCGCTTGTCGATGGCGCCACGCAAAGCCTGATATTGCGATTTGAGATCGATAAATTCCATGATGGGCGGCTTCATTCAATTAAATGATGGGGAGGCGGCTTGCAAGACGCAGCGGCCGCCTTCAAGCAGGTACGCTTCATCGGTCGCCGGACACCGGGCGCGGCCGTCCGGCGAAAACACCAGCCGCTCGCCGTGCCGGCTGATCCAGCCGATCTGGCGTGCAGGAACGCCTGCTACCAGGGCAAAATCGGCCACATCGCGGTTCACGACCGCACCCGCGGCAACAAAGGCGTACTGGCCGACCGTGACCCCGCAGACCAGCGTGCAATTGGCGCCAAGCGTGGCGCCGCGCCGCACCAGGGTCTGGCGGTATGCATCCTTGCGCGTGACTGCGCTGCGCGGGTTGTAGACGTTGGTAAAGACCATACTGGGGCCGCAGAACACCTCGTCTTCCAGCACCACCGCGTCATACACCGAAACATTGTTTTGAATCTTGACCCGGTTGCCGATGCGTACGTCATTACTGACAAACACGTTCTGTCCGAGCGAGCACGCGGCGCCGATGCGGGCGCCGCCGCAAACGTGCGCAAAATGCCAGACGTGGCTGCCTTCGCCGATCTCGGCGCCGGAGTCGACAATGGCGCTGGGGTGGACGGTAAAGGCCATCTCAGACCTCCAGCGGCAGGGCGACACGCCGGCCGTCGCGCGCCGACATGTAAGCGGCCACCAGCACCTCGAGCGACTTGAGACCTTCGCGGCCGTCCGTTTCCGGCTCGAGCTGACCACGCAGGGTGCCGATGACGTTGTCGTAGTACAGGGGGTGACCGAAGCCGTACACCGAGGTGGTCTGGTAGCTGGCCGCCTCGACCTTTGCATCGTCGGGATCGGATTTGGCGAATTCCCATTGCTGGACTTCATTGACGGCCACGCCGCCGATTTTCACCGAGCCATGTTCGCCCAGGATCGTGATTGAACCTTCCAGGTTGCGCGGGTAGGTCAGCATGGTGACGTTCATGGAGCCCAGGGCGCCGTTGCGCCAGCGAATGCTCAGCACCCCCGTGTCTTCCACTTCGATGTCGCGGGCCAGCGTGGCGGTGTAAGCCTGCAGGCTTTCGACCGGGCCGATAAGCCAGTCGATCAGGTCGACATAATGGCTGGCCTGGTTCATGAAGGCGCCGCCGTCGTACTCCCACGTGCCGCGCCACTTGGCGCTGTTGTAGTACGCGTCGGGCCGGGTCCAGAACACGTTCAGGTTGACCATGTAAATTCGTCCGAAGCGCTTCTTTTCCATCGCGCTCTTGAGCAGCTGCAGGGTGGCATTGCGGCGGTTCTGCTTGACGACGAACAGGCGCACGCCGGCCGTATCGCAGGCGGCCACCATCCGTTTGCCATCTTCCCAGCGGGTGGCCATGGGTTTTTCCGTGATGACGTGGCGGCCGGCAGCGGCGATCTGCACGGTTTGTTCAGCGTGCAGGCCCGACGGCGTGCACACGATGACGGCATCGGCGTCGCAGGCGGCCAGCATGGCTGACAAAGTGGGGAAGGGCCGGGCGCCCGTACTGGCAGCGGCCTCGCCAAGGCGGCGCGGGTCGATATCGCAAACGCCAACCAGTTCGCAGCGGTCCGCATGCTGGGCGATGGCGCCGAAGTGGTTCTGGGCGATGCGGCCGCAGCCGATCAGGGCGAAGCGGATTTTTCGGTCAACTACGGGCGGGGGAAAATTACGCATGGCGCATCCTCAGGCTTTGACGACGTTGGGCAGTGGCTCGGTATAGACGCCGCGGGTATCGAGAATCAGGTGCGCGTGTTCGGCGATTAGCGCGTAGTCGAAGGCGCTATGGCTGGTCGCGAGCAGCAGCAGGTCGTAGGAAGCGATGCTCGCCGCCGTCAGATGCACGCTGGCCAGGTCGAAATGGTGTTCGCGCATGACGGGGAAGGTTGGCACGTGAGGGTCGGAGTAGTGCACCACGGCGCCCTTGTCGCGCAAGATTTCCATCAGTTCCACTGAAGGCGATTCGCGCATGTCTTCGACATCTTTTTTGTAGGCGATTCCCAGCACCAGCACGCGGCTGCCCTTGACCGAGCGGGAGCGGGCATTGAGGGCGTCGGTCAGCTTGCCGATCACCCAGTGGGGCATGTCACTGTTGATTTCGCCTGCCAATTCGATGAAGCGGGTGTGCAAGCCGTATTGCCTGGCTTTCCAGGTGAGATAGAACGGGTCGATCGGTATGCAGTGTCCGCCCAGGCCCGGGCCGGGATAGTAGGCAGTGAAGCCGAACGGTTTGGTTGCCGCGGCGCGGATCACTTCGTGGATGTCGATGTCCATCTTGTCCGCGATAATCTTCATTTCGTTGACGAGACCGATGTTGACGGCGCGGTGGATGTTCTCGAGCAGCTTGGTCAACTCCGCCGCCCGGGTCGAACTGACGGAGACGACACGGTCGATGGCCGGGCCGTACAGGGCCAGACCGGCCTGCAGGCAGGCGGGGGTGCTGCCGCCGCAGACCTTCGGGATGGTGCGGGTTTCAAACAGGGGATTGCCGGGGTCTTCGCGCTCGGGCGAGAACACGAGGAAGACGTCTTGTCCGACCGTGAAGCCGCGCGACTCGAGGCGGGGCCGCAGCTCTTCCTCGGTGGTGCCGGGGTAGGTGGTGCTTTCCAGCGAGAGCAGTTGGCCGGCGCGCATGTGGGGC
The DNA here is from genome assembly GCA_045810505.1 of Massilia sp. Lineage (GTDB taxonomy): Bacteria > Pseudomonadota > Gammaproteobacteria > Burkholderiales > Burkholderiaceae_D > JAFCUW01. The sequence continues at coordinate 12,289 of JBJMVV010000214.1, read as the reverse complement.
AGCAGCGCATCGGTTGTGCCGAGCACGAAGGACAGGTCGGGCTCGCGGTAGGCGTTCAGCGGCGTGGGCACGCAGATGATCAGGGCGTCGGCTTCGCTGACGCGCCGGAAGTCTGAGGTCGCTTCAAAACCGGCCGAACGCGCCGCTGCGATCTGGGCGCTGCCAATATGCTCGATGTAGCTGGCGCCGTTGTTGAGGCATGCGACCTTGGCGGCGTCGATGTCGATCCCCAGCACCTTGAATCCGACTGCGGCGTAGCGCAGGCTGAGGGGCAGGCCGACGTAGCCGAGCCCGACAATGCCGATCACGGCGCTGCGATCGGCACACTTCGCCTGAAATGTTTTTAAATAGCCGCTGATAAGTTCGTCACGCATGAGCTTCGCCTCCGGGCGCTTTTACGGTGGTGGAAAATCGGAATTAAATTCGGAATGAAGCAAGGCGCTTCAACAGGGGTTGGCGCGGTAATTCGGGCGCCTGCAATACCGGCGCCGGTTCGATTTGGCGCTGCGGCATGTATTCGGTGACGATGGCTTTGACCATGGATTCGATCATGGCGCGGTCATTGGTATCGCATGCCATCATCAGGCAGGTAATATAGGTTTCGAGTATGCCCGGGCGCAATGCGTTTTCTTTCATTCGCATGATGCGAGGATGCTCGCTAGGAAATACTTCCCCATCCGTCAATAATTCCTCGTGCAGTTTTTCGCCGGCAAACAGGCCGATATAATTAATCGCGATATCGCCATCGGGATTGACCGCGGTTTTCTCTTTTAGGCCGGACATGACGATCATGGTGCGCGCCAGGTCGGCGATGCGAACGGGATCACCCATGTCCAGTACAAAGACATCGCCACCTTCGGCCATGGCGCCCGCCTGGATCACCAGTTGGGCCGCTTCGGAGATGAGCATGAAGTAGCGCGACACGTCGGGATGGGTGATCGTGAGCGGGCCGCCCTGGGCAATCTGGCGCTGGAACAGGGGGATGACGGAACCGGAGGAACCCAGCACATTGCCGAATCGCACCATGCAGAAGGTGGTGTGGGTGGCAAAACGGGCCGCGGCGGCCTGGAAGATCATTTCCGCGATGCGCTTGCTGGCGCCCATGATATTGGTGGGACGCACCGCCTTGTCGCTGGAAATGAGCACGCAGGTGTCGACCTTGAAGCGCTCGGCGGCGGCGGCGATGACCTGGGCCCCCAGCACATTATTGCGCAGGCCTTCGACGATATTGGCTTCTACCAGGGGCACATGCTTGTAGGCTGCCGCATGGTAAATGGTATGGATATGGTCGCGCCGAAGGATACGTTCGACCAGGTTGGTATTGCATACCGAACCCAGATGGGCCTCGATGATGATGCCGGGATAACGCGCCTGCAATTCCTGTCGGACTGTATAGAGCGCGAACTCCGAGTGATCGAGCAGGTGCAGCCGGCTGGGGGCGAGCGTGACGATCTGCCGGCACAGTTCGCTGCCAATCGAGCCGCCCGCGCCGGTGACCAGCACAGTTTTGCCCCGCACGCAGCGGCTGAACAGGTCGAGCCGGGGCGGCACGGGCGGGCGCCCCAGCAGATCCTCGAACTTCAGGGCGCGGATCGAGGCGGGATTGGTGCGGCCGTGGTCGGCCAGGTCGACCAGCCGGCTCAGTATCTTGGTGGTGACGCCGGCATCGGCCAGGCGCTGGACGATTTCACGCAGACGGGCAGGGGAGACGCCTGGAAGGGCGATGACGATGGAGCGGATGCACATGGCATTGACCATTTCGACGAGGCGATCGGTGTGAAACACGCGCAGACCGGCGATGGTGCGCTCGTTCAGGACGTGCTTTTCGTCAAAGAAGCAGACGGGGCGGTATTCATTACTGGTGCGCATGGTGAGCGCCAGCTGGGCGCCGGATTCGCCGGCGCCGTAGATCGCGACGGTATCGCCCGCCGGGGGGCTGAGCAGGTTGCGCAGGAAGTTGCGCACGGCAATGCGCGAGGCAACCACGTAGGAAAACACGATGAACCAGTAAATCGCCAAGACGCTGCGGGGGAATTTTTCATCGTTGAGGGCAAATAGCACCACATAGGCGCAGATGGCGGCCACCGCGAGGGTCAGCCCCGTTACCGCCAGCATGCGCTGATCGATGAAGCGGATGACCGCGCGGTACAGGTCGGACATGGAAAAGGCGACAATCGTCACCACGGCCACCAGCAGATAAGACTGCGGACCGTAATGCATTGCCAGGCTGAGATCGCCGACACGCAAGACCATGGCAATAAGGATGCAAAACGGCAATGCAATTAAATCTGCCGCCACCATGATCGCCATTTTAATTCCGCGACGCATTCCTACCAGATCGGCGCCGAATTGACGCAGTGCTTCGATTGAATTGGCGCTCATGACTTCGTCCCAATGAAATATTGGTCGATGGCGATGTTCTGCCACCGGAATTGCTGATGCTCTCTCTCTACAGAATGATTATTGAATTTATTTCCTGTGGTAGATTTGATAACGGTCAATCGCGGCGGACGGAACTAATTTGAATGGCCCATAAATCACATTTCGCAACCGAAAGCGCGATAAAGGATTTATTCGGAGCGCATATTGATATTAATCATTGCATAACTTCGCAGATCGAATATTTCCGGTATTGGAGCGTAATTATTAATGGAATGAAAGATGTTGTTGTCGCCTGGGCAGGGGCTTGAATCGATGCGGAACGACCATAAGCGGGGGTTATGGACGCCGCAGGAGAACTCATTATTTTTTTGTGACCCGATCGTCAATACTGCGCCCCACAGTCGGCATCTGCGACTTTTACGTCCAACAAAAGACCCAGGAGACAGCATGATTTTCAAACGGAAGCCGGTGGCTTCGGCCGTATCAATGGCCTTGTGGAGCCTCGCGGCCCTGCCTGCGCTGGCACAGACCCAGTCGGACGCCGCCGCCGCCCCTGCCGCGCCCGAAGCGCAGATGCAGAAGGTGGAAGTGACGGGCATTCGCGCCTCGCTGGCCAGGTCGCTCAGCGTCAAGAAAAATTCCGGCGCGAACGTCGAAGTAATCACCGCCGAGGACGTCGGCAAGATGCCCGACAAAAACCTTGCCGATTCGCTGCAACGCCTGGCAGGCGTGGCGGTGCGCACCGATTACGATGAAGCGGAAAAAGTGTCGATGCGCGGCACCAATCCGGACATGTCGCTGATTCTGTTCAATGGACACAGCGTCAGCGGCGGCGACTGGTATGTGGCCGACCAGGGTTCAAGCAGCCGCAGCACCAGCCTCTCGCTGCTGCCTTCCTCGGTGCTGAACCAGGCCATCGTCTACAAAACTTCGCAGGCGAATATTGTCGACGGCGGCCTGGCCGGCACGATCAATGTGACCACCCGCAAGCCGCTGTCGCAAAAGGAAAAGTTCAGCGGTTCGGTCAGCGTTGGCGCGGCCTATGCCGATCTGCCCGACAAGGTCACCCCTGATTTGAACGCCAATATCAACTGGAAGAACGATGCCGATACCTTCGGCGTGATCGTCCAGGGTTTCAAGGAGAAGCGCTTCAGCCGGCGTGATTCGGCCTCGCGCCTAGCCTATGGCGCCAGCAGCGGCTGGGATGTGATCGACACCAGCAAGATGAAGGGCATCACGGACGCATCGCTGGCCGGCACCGGTCTGAAGGCGTCGGACCTGAACGGCGTGCGCATGCCGGGCAGCATGAGTTCGGAATACGTGCAGGGCGTGCGCGACCGCAAGGGCGGCATGGTGTCGCTGCAATTCAAGCCGAACAAGGATTTCGACGCCACCGTCACGGGTTTCAGCTCGACGATGAATGCAAATAACAATGGCCGCCTGACCTCGGGCGCCATTTACAGCATGCTGCTCGGCAAGAACGATCCGCTCGGCGGCGTCGGCGCGTCCGCGGCCAACACCTCGTCGAATGGCCAGCAGGTGTTTGCCCAGATCCGCAATCCGGTGCTCGTCAACGAGACCTCGGTCTACGGCTATCCCCTGAAAGTGCTCAAGAGCGCGGACATTGTCTTCCCGGACGGCACCTCGCCCCAGTACGTCGGCAACTCCGAAGGCTTTTATCGCGAGGGCGCCACGGCCACCAGTTCCTTCCTGGACCTGGACGCCAGGTACCGCGTCAATAATGATTTCACCATCAAGACGCTCGCTTCGATCACCCGCGGCGAAGGCAAGACCGAACGCGACCAGGGCCTGACCTTTGCCCGTTATGGCACCGGCATTTCTTACAGCCTCAACGGCCTGAAGGATGCGCCTGATTCGCACTACATTGGCGCTGGTAACAATGTGCCTGGCCTTAATTCGGATGGCAGCGGCTACAAGCTGGTGGGACAGACCGCGTCCGGCATTCGCACGGTCGACCGCGAAGGCTCGCTGCAACTCGACACCGAATACAAGCTCGAATCGAAGTTCATCCAGTCGATTGAATCGGGCGTGCGCTACTCGGACCACCACCGCGACAGCCGCCGCAACATTCCCGCCGTGCGCGGCCCGCTGGGGACGCCGCCGGCCAATGGCGTGGTGGCTTATCCCGGCAATTTCGGTGACGGCCTCGGCGGTGGCGACTGGGACAACAGCGGTTTCAGCTACGATCCGGCGGTCCTGAAAGCTTACATCGACGGCACCCTCAAGAGCACCACCCCGGCCTTCGAGCGCCAGGTGGCCAGCGAAATCGAGATGCGCGAGCGCCAGAGTGCGGCCTATGTGATGGCCAATCTCGAATATGAAAAATGGTCTGGCAACGTCGGCCTGCGCTTCGTGCGCACGCAGGTCGATGCGGCTATTTCGACGCCGATCCCGGCCGGCGCCTGCCAGCGCACCGAGCCAGGCAAGCCAGCCACGGTATGCAGCGCCTATCCGACGGCGATCACGACGGCGGGCGATGGCGCCACCTATCAGGACGGCGTCCCCTTCGATCCGAACAAGGGCGTGCTGTACTACAAGACACCGACCTATCGCAGCTTCACCAACCTGCTGCCAAGTCTGAACCTGCGCTACGAGCTCGACAAGGACATGATTGCCCGCTTTGGCGCCAGCCGCACCCTTGGCCGCCAGAACTACAATGTGATCGGCACCGGTTTCGGCACCCCAAGCTGCGATGCGGCCGGTTGCACGGTGGCGGGCCCGAATCCCAACCTGCGTCCGCTGACCTCGGATAACTTCGATGTGTCCTGGGCCTGGTACTTCAAGCCGCGCGCCCTGGTGTCGGTCGACCTGTTCCATTCGAAGATCGACGGTTACGTGAAGACCGGCACGGCGTCGGCGACGACGATCGACCTGGTTGACCCGCGCGACCAGACCGTCAAGCCTTTCTTTGTCAACACCTCGAGCCAGCAGGGCGCGAAGATCGACGGCATCGAAGTGTCGTTTGAAACGCCAGTGTGGGGTGGCTTCGGCATGACCTCCAACGTCAGCCGGGCCAAGACGCGGGTCGACGACGGGCGGCCGATGGTGGGCGCTTCGGAGTGGGCAGCCAACCTGGGCGGCTACTACGAGACCGACGCGATGAGCGCGCGCCTGGTCTACAACTACCGCGGCAAGTACGTCAGCAGCACGACGGCGCCTTCCCCCACGGCCAACAGCCAGGGTTTGACGGTGATCAATGGTGTCGCCATGCCGACCGCGCCGACCTATGCAGCAGGCGTCTCGACCCTGGCGTTTTCGCTCAATTACAACTTGACGAAAAACCTGACCCTCGCGTTTGATGCGACCAACCTGCTCAACTCGGTACGCGCGCAGTACCGTTACAGCGAGGATGAGCCGCAGAAGATCGACGTCAGCGGCCGCCAGTACTATCTGAACCTGAAATACAAGTTCTGATCGCACGGTCTGGACTACGAAAAAGGCGGCTTCGGCCGCCTTTTTTTATGCATGCCATTGCTGCCACATCCGCCAGGGTTTGACGGAGTAAACGGTTTGCGGCGGGCCTGAGTGCGCAGCACCAGAAAATTTTGCGGTAAGTGCGTCAGCGAACAGTGTACTGTCACCCCTGCCATTAAGATGAAGGCGTGTGAGTGACGTCCCTGTGTATTGCAGCCCGGGTTGACGAATACCTCAGCAGGTAAGCCGGTCGCCTCAAGGACCGGCACCAGATTCCGGCCGGCGTCTTTGATGCCGGTCTAACGAGCGGCAGCGGAGGCTTTATGTCCACCATTATCCAACCACCCAAACAGGCCGTGCGCGCCTACCTCGAGCGTCGAAAGCGGGACGGTTCGCCGCCACCCACGCCCGAGGAAATCCGGCGGCAACTGGGGTGGGGCATGATGATGTCGGACTTTAAGGTGGCGCCCAGCCGCAATTAAATGAGTGCCGCTCTCCCCGGCGCGAGCTATACACCCCAACGTACCACTTGAAAACACGCCCACAGGAGACCAAAGATGACCAAGCGTATCGGTAACAAGGACGAAGCCCAGCACCGCGGCAAAGCCGAAAAGAAAGACATCAAGCGCACCAACAAGGCGCGCGAGATCATCAAGCAGGCCATTGCCAAGGCAAAGTATCGCAACCAGGTGAGAAACCAGCCGATGGAAACGAGCTTGCCGCCAGCCTGACCGGCTTTTCCACACAGCGCCCACCCTGGCAACAGCGTGGGCGTTTTTGCGTCGGCTGCGTTAATGTAGCGCTTTGACTGGCGTGGTGGAGAGCAGGGCATGAGGATGGATAGCAAGCAGTCCTATCAGTGGCGTAAGCAGCTGATGTGGGGCCTGGTGCTGGTGGCGTTCGGCGTCGGACTGCTGCTCGACCAGATGGGCAAACTCGACATTCTGTCCCTGTGGCACTACCTGCCTTTGCTGATGCTCGTCATCGGCATCAACAAGATGATCGGTTATCCCACCGCGGACGAATTTACCGAGGGGCTGTGGTGGCTCATCATCGGCGGCTGGCTGTTCGGCAATCTCGAACACATTTTCGGCATGCACTTTGAAAGCAGCTGGCCCTATCTGATCATCGCCTGGGGCCTGACCCTGATTCTCAAACCACTGATGCGGCAGCGCCTGGCTGACAACGAGCGCAAGGCCGCGCCGCCCGTGCACGGCGAGTAAATCATGCGGCGTCCAGCGCCCACCAGCGTGGCAGCAAGGCCTTGACCTCAGGCTGGGCGAAGCGGTCGTCGATCAGGTAGACGACGCCGCGGTCTTCGGTGGTGCGGATCACGCGCCCGGCCGCCTGCACCACTTTTTGCAGGCCCGGGTACAGATACGTGTAGTCATAGCCGGCGCCGAAAGTACTCTGCATGCGCTGGCGCATTTGCTCGTTGACGGGATTCATCTGCGGCAGACCCAGAGTGGCGATGAAGGCGCCGATCAGGCGCTCGCCGGGCAAATCGATGCCCTCCCCAAACGCACCGCCCAGGACGGCAAAGCCGATCCCGCTGCCGTCGACGGCAAAACGGGCCAGGAAAGCGGCACGGCCCGCTTCGTCCATGCGCCGCTCCTGGCGCCACAGGGGCACGCCCGGATTGCGCACGGCAAACTCCTGCGCCACCTGGTCCAGGTAGTCGAAACTGCTGAAAAACGCCAGGTAATTGCCCGGCATTTCTGCGTACTGGCGCGCGATCAGGTCAGCGATGGGACGCACCGAGCGGGCGCGATGCTGGAAGCGGGTGGAAATGGCATCGACCACGCGCACCTGCAACTGTCCGCTGGTGAACGGTGACTCGACATCGATGAAGGCGGTGTCGGCTGGCATGCCGAGCGCGTCGCTGTAGTAATGCCAGGGACTCAGGGTGGCCGAGAACAGGGCGCTGGCGTGGGCGTAGCCGAATCGGGGCTTGAGAAATGGCGCCGGGACAATGTTGCGGATGCAGATGGTGCTGCCGGCGCTGCCTGGCCCGGCGCCTTCGCGTGCAACATCGAACAGCGAGTGGCTGCCGAACGATTCGGCCAGGCGAGAAAAATTGAGCGCGTCGAAATAAAACCGCTGCAGGGCGGGATCGAGCGCGAGGGGCTCTTCGGCCAGGTGTTCGGTGATCTCGCTGGCCGCCGTTTGCAGCTGGTTCAGTAATTTTTCGGGCAGCTCGGGCATGACCTGGTACGCCTGGGGCGCCAGCTTGTCGAGCGCGCTCCAGCTGCGGCCAATGCGATCGAGTGCGCCTTTCAATGGCGCCGGCGCCACGGCGCGGGCGGCGCGCAGGGCGCTGCGCGACAGCTCGGCCGAATACATGGCGCGGGCGCGCGCCACCATATTGTGGGCTTCGTCGACCAGCACGCTGATGCGCCACTGGTTGCTGGTCGCCAGCGCGTACAGCATGGCGCCGCCATCATAATAATAGTTGTAGTCGCCGACGATGACGTCGCTCCAGCGCGCCATTTCGCTGCCCAGATAATACGGGCAGATATCGTGGGCCAGCGCCAGCTCGCGCAGGGCGGCGCGATCAAGCACGCCGCGCTCGCTTGCCGCGCTGCGGGCCGCAGGCAGGCGATCATAAAAGCCGCGCGCGAGCGGACAGGATTCGCCGTTGCAGGTTTTATCGGGATGCTCGCATGCCTTGTCGCGCGCCGTCAGTTCCAGCACGCGAATGGGGAGAACGGCGGGCAGCACGGCGTCGCCGGCCTTGCCGCTGCCGGCAATGGTGGCCATGGCATCGAGCGCCAGCTGGCGGCCCGGCGTCTTGGCAGACAGGAAGAATATTTTGTCGATACCCTGGGCCGGCGCGGCTTTGAGCACGGGAAACAGCGAGCCGACGGTTTTGCCGATGCCGGTGGGCGCCTGGGCCAGCACGCAGCGGCGGCTAATGTTGGCGCGGAAAATCGCCTCGGACAGGGCGCGCTGGCCCGGACGAAATGCCGCGTGGGGAAAAGCCAGCGCCGTGAGTGCGCCGTCGCGGGCCTGGCGGTGGGCCAGTTCGCTGGCGGCCCAGCTTGAAAAGCGCTCGCACAGCAAGGCGAAGTGTTCGGCCAATTCGGCCGCTGTGGCGGTGGCGCGCACCGGGCTCTCGGTCTGGCGGGCGATGTCGAAATACACCAGCGCCAGATTGAGCGAAGTCAGGCCGCGCGCCTGGCACAGCAGGTGGCCGTAGACGCGCAATTGGGCCCAGTGCAGATGGCGGTGGCGTTCGGGCATATTGTCGAGCCGGCCCCGGTAGGTCTTGATTTCCTCGATCACATTGGCGGCGGGATCGTAGCCGTCGGCGCGGCCCCGTACCAGCAGGGAACCATGCTGGCCCGACAGGCTTACTTCCGTTTCATACCCGGCCGGGCGGCGGGCAGTGACGACGGCGTGACCGGCCACGCCTTCCTGGGCGGTGGGAGACGGGCTGAAGCGCAGGTCGAGGTCGCCTGCCTTGGCGGTGAATTCGCACAGGGCGCGCACGGCCACGGTGTACTGTTGCGGCGCCTCCATGGTGGTAGTCACGTATCCCGCCATTGCAGGTAGCAGACCGCGACAGGCAATTGGTGACGGGCACAGTAATCGAGCCAGCGCACCTGGTTGTCCTGCAGGCGGTCGCCCGGACCCTTGACTTCAATCAGGCGATAGCGCCGTGCCCCCGGCCAGAACTGTATGAGGTCGGGAAAGCCGCTGCGGTTGTCCTGCAGGTCGACCAGCATGCGTTCGAACACCAGCCGCAGGTGGCGCGGCGCGATGCAGGCCAGGGCCAGTTCCAGCAGGGCCTCGTCGAGAAACTCCCAGCCCACGAAGGGCGAGGCAATGCCATGCTTGGCGGCGAAATTGGCGCGGATAGTGGCCAGGTAGGCGTCGCTGTCCAGTTCGGCCAAACAGGCGGCGAAGGCGGCAGCGCGGCGCGGCACGAAGTCGGCGCTGAACAGGTCGGCGGGGCCGCGCTGGTAGGGGTGGAAAAACGCGCCGGGCAGGGCGCTGAAAATCGCCTCCCAGCACAGCAGGCCGAACAGGGCGTTGAACAGGGCGTTTTCCACGTAGACCACGGGCGCTTCCGGCAGCGCCAGGTGATCGCGCACCACGCCTTCCACCCACCAGACGGGACCGGGCCGGGGCAGCAGCAGGTCGATGCGCCCCGGCGGCGGCGATTTCGGCGCGCGCGAGGTGGGCAAGCCCAGTTGACGGGTCAGGCGGGGCGCGATGCGCAGCAGATGCTGACGCTCCGCTTCGCTTTCGGGCGCGCGCATGGCCTCGCACAGCAACTGGTGGGCGGCGCCGAACTGGCGGGTTTTTTCCAGCACCCGCACGGCACGCGCGCGCGCGCCCGGGAAGCGGCAAGCGGCGTAGACCGCGTGCGCCTCATCCCAGCAGCGGGATTTTTCCAGGTGCTGGCCGAGCTGAAACAACAGGCGCTGGCGCCGGCTGTCGAGCCAGTCGTTTTCAAACGGGGTCGCCGGCACGCGCGCCAGCACTTCCAGCGGATCGGCGCCGGCGCGAAAATCTTCCTTCGCCTGGTGCAGGGCGATATAGCCGTCGATGTCGGCGCGGCTGCGAAAGCCTTGCGAGGCGGGTGCGATGGCGACCTGCTCGTAACGCACCATGCCCAGGTCGGACAGGATCAGCTCGGTCCAGTCCTGGCGGAAATTGCCGAAGAAAATCAGCCGCAAGCGGTCGCACTGGTCCTGGACCATCACCTGATAGAGGGGATCGGCCGCGTTGCCCATCCATTCAGAAAAGCGGCGCGGCGCGGCGCAGCGCCCGCGCAGGCTTTCGAGTTGTTCGGCCTTGCGCATGGCTTTGAGGCCAGCGTCGAGCGCGAAGGCGGCGCTAATTTCCGGACGTGAACACAGTGCAAACACCGTGTCGATCGGCACGACGGGATCGGTTTCCAGCCATTGAGCAGGCAACAGGGCGGCCGCGGCAAGGCTGCAACCGACTTCTTCATAATTGAGTTTGCTGGCACGGAACAAGGTGCCTTTGCGCATGATCATCCGGACCAGCAGGGCGCGCGCGGCGCAGGGCAGGGCGGCAAATTGCGTGATGAACTGCGCTTCGTCCTCGCCCAGTAATGCGGCGTAGCGGGTCGTGATCCAGTCAAGGACCCGCTGAAAATTGTCGAGGTAATACAGGGGATTGCGGCCTGGGTCGGCCAGATTGGCCTCGTCGGCCTCGATGGCGGGCGCCACGTCCCTGAGAGCTGCACTGTGCATCCGTACAGTATATCGCAGGGGGCCGGCGCGTGCCCAAGGATTTGCGCGCGGGCCCCGTGCTCGCCCGTCAGTCTGTGGTTTTCAGGATCGATGCAGCGCCGCCGGGTTGGCATTTCTTGTCGTTGTTGCATGCAGCCTCCGCGCGGGCGCGCTCGGCGCTGTGGCGCGGGCTGTTGATCAGGATTGCCGACAGCAGCGCGACATCGCTGTCGACCACCGAGGCGGCGCTGGGGCGGGCCGGCGGTGCGCTGCGGATCGGTGCAGTGCGGGGCGCTTTGGCCGGCGCTGGCTTGCTGACGGCCACGACGCGGGGCGCCGCCGGCGCTTTCACGGGGGCGGGCGCTTCGACCACCTCGGCCAGCAGGGGCGGCGGCGTCAGGGTGGGCTCGACCAGGGCGTCGTCGGCGTCGGCGGCGGGCGGATCGAATTTCACCGCCACGGCCGGTTCGAGCGTGTTGGGGGACGCCGCGGGGGCGGCGGCAGGCACGGCGGATGGCGCCACTGCGGTGACCACCACGTCGCGCGGTGCATGCACCTGCAGATTGTCCTGCGCCAGGCTCAGCACCAACCATACCAGTGCCAGGATGAGCACAACGCCGGCGACCGTGCCCGCCTTGGCCTTGCGCGACCAGCCGTGGCGCCGCGCACCGCCGCCCCGTTCCAGCCGGGCCAGGATGTTGTCGGATGACCCCGCCGGACGGCGCGCCGCCGACATGAAATTGGGGCGTGTGGACTGGCTTTGATTTTCGTCTGTAGGGCGCACGATATTACTCCTAAGATTGGCCTTCGTATTCCGATTAGAAACAAAACCGGGAGAGGGCATGCTGATCTTTCAGGTGTTCGACAAGGGCGTGCTCGATGACGCCGAAGGGCGCTCGATCGACTTCAGGAATACCATCATCATCCTCACCTCGAATGCGGCGTCGAGCCAGATGATGCAGGCCTGTTTGAACAAGCCGGATGCGGCAATGCCCACGCCCGACCAACTGGCCGAATTGATCCGCCCGCAGCTGATGAAGCACTTCAAGCCGGCCTTCCTGGGACGGCTGACGGTGGTGCCGTTTTACCCCATCGGCGACGCAGTCCTGGCCCGTATCATCCGCTTGAAGCTGGACCGGATCGCGCAGCGCATCGCCGTCAACCACGCCGCCGGCTTCAGTTACGATGAGGCGCTGGTGAACGCGGTGCTGGCCCGCTGCACGGAAGTCGACTCGGGCGCGCGCAATGTCGACACGATTCTGAAT
>JBJMVV010000213.1:0-29548 GCA_045810505.1 Massilia sp. | reverse complement strand
TTGCCGCGCGAGCTTTCTTTCGACGGCCCGTTCGAAGCGCCGCTTCTGGTCGTCCGTGATCAGTTCCAGCGGCGGCACTGCCTGGGGCTTGCGCTCGGCGTCCACCGCCACCATCGTGAAATAGCAACTGTTGGCGTGCCTGACCTGGCGCTGCTGGATGTTTTCCGTCACCACCCGGATGCCCACTTCCATCGAACTGGTGCCGGTGTAATTAACGGACGCAAGAAAGGTCACCAGTTCGCCCACGTGGATCGGCTGCAGGAACATCACCTGGTCGACCGACAGGGTCACCACGTAGCTGCCAGAATAGCGGCTGGCGCAGGCGTAGGCCACGCTGTCGAGATACTTCAGGATGGCGCCGCCGTGGACATTGCCGGAAAAATTGGCCATGTCCGGCGTCATCAATACCGTCATCGTCAGTTCATGGGCTGACCAGCTCATTGCATTGTCCACGTCGTGCTTCCTTATTTTTTGATAGGTAAAAACAGGCGCAGCCGCCCATGCAGCGCGCACGCCGTGCTTGAGATAGTGCACCATTTGCGGCCAAATGACCATGGCTGGGCTTGCTATTGGGCGATAATCAATGGCAAAGGAGATGGCATGGATAAGCTCGAAGCAATGCGCGTGTTCTGCGCCGTGGTCGACGCGGGCGGCTTCAACCGGGCCGCCGAGCGTCTCGGCATGTCGACCTCGTCGGTGACCAACCAGGTGGCCAGCCTGGAGGCGCACTTCCGCGTAAAGCTGCTGCACCGGACCACGCGCAGCATGTCGCTCACCAGCGAAGGCAGCCTGTGCCATCAGCAGGCACTACAGTTGCTGGCCACGATGGCGGAACTGGAAACGCAGTTGCAGGAGGCTGCCGACAAGCCCAGCGGCATTCTGCGGGTAGACATGCCGGGGCTGATCTCGCGGCTGGTCGTCGCGCCCGCCCTGCCCCGTTTCCTTGAACAATTTCCTGACATCAGCGTGCGCATGAGCGTGAGCGACCGCCTGCTCGATATGGTCGAGGAAGGGGTGGACTTGATGCTGCGTCTTGGCAACGTCACCGATTCCGGCCTGGTGGCGCGCCCGCTCATGCACACCAAAATGGTCTGTTGCGCCTCGCCGGCATTCATCCGCCGCCACGGCGCCCCGGCCTCCCCCGCCGCGCTGGCCGATTTCAGCTGCCTCGGTTTCATGCTGCCGAAAGTGCGGCGCCTGCGGCCCTGGGTGTTCCAGGGCGCCGAAGAATTCACGCCCTCAACGCGGATCAGTTCCGACCATGTCGATTCTTTGCTGGAACTGTGCAAGGCGGGCGGCGGGATCGGGCAATTCATGTCCCTGTCCGTGGCCGAGGCCATCGCCAGCGGCGAACTGGCGCCCGTGCTGGTGCCGTGGCAGGCCGATGGCCCCGCGCTGTACGCCCTGTTCCAGCAACGCCAGCAGCGCGCGGCAAAAGTGCGCGCCTTTGTCGATTTCCTGACGGAGATTTTTGCGGGCAAGCCTGGCTAGCGGCCCGGCCATTATTGCGCTTTGCTGGAAACTGCATCCGGCCGCGCCCCGTTGAAGCGGCCACGGCTGCTCACTACACTGCTTCCATCGACCACCCACCGGAGCAGACCATGGAACAGCAGATGAAAGCCGTCGTAATCAATACCTATTCGAGCCCCATGAGCGTCAGCGACATGGCCCGCCCCAAAGCCGGCCCCGGCGAAGTGCTGGTGCGCGTGATGGCCAGCGGCGTCAACCCGCTCGACCTGAAAATCGCCGCCGGCGCCGCCGCCCACGCCAGGGTGACCCTGCCCGCCATCCTCGGCATCGATATGGCCGGCATCGTCGACAGCATCGGCGAAGGCGTGAGCAAATTTGCGCCCGGCGATGAAGTCTGGGGCATGACCGGCGGCGTCGGCGATGTGCAAGGCTCGCTGGCCGAATACGCCGCCGTCGATGCCCGCCTGCTGGCCAAAAAGCCCGCCAGTATCGGCATGCGCGAAGCGGCCGCCCTGCCGCTGGTGTTCATCACCGCCTGGGAAGGCCTGGTCGACCGCGCCCACGTCAAGGCCGGCCACAAGGTGCTGGTGCATGGCGGCGCCGGCGGCGTCGGCCACGTTGCCGTGCAGATCGCCCGCGCTTTCGGCGCCGAGGTGTATGCCACGGGCAGCGCCTCCCAGCGTGAAGTCATCGAAGGTTTCGGCGCCGTCTTCATCGATTACAAAGCCACTGCGGTCGACGAGTATGTGCAGCAGTACACGGCCGGCGAAGGCTTTGATATTGTCTACGACACCGTCGGCGGCGCCACCCTCGACGCTTCCTTCCTCGCCGCCCGCCGCTACCACGGCCACGTCGTCAGCTGCCTCGGCTGGGGCACCCATGCACTGGCGCCCCTGTCCTTCCGCGCCGCCACGTATTCGGGCGTATTCACCCTGCTGCCCCTGCTCAGCGGAAAAGGCCGCGACAACCATGGCGACATCATGCGCGAAGCCGCACGCCTGGTCGATGCCGGCAAGGTGACGGTGCTGCTCGATGAACAGCGTTACACCCTGAGCCAGGTCGACCAGGCCCACGCAGCGATGCAGAACCGCAGCGCCCGCGGCAAGGTTGTGGTGGAGCTGGGATGACCTGATCCGGGATGACAGCGCAGTCGACGCGCCGCCCTTGCGCGCCAGGCTGACGTCGCCAAAGCCAAATGCGCTTTTCGATTACTATGCAGTGGTATCGACGCCGTCCCGCCCGCCGGCGCATTTTTTCTGGCGACGGCCGCTTCGTATAGTCAACTGATCAAACCGAGGAGATAGCAAATGGATTTGCAAATCAGCGGCAAACTTGCACTCGTCAGCGGCAGCACGGCCGGCATCGGCCACGCCATCGCCCACCGACTGGCCGCGGAAGGCGCCGACGTCATCGTCAACGGGCGCAGCCAGGCTGGCGTCGACGCGGCCGTGGCCAGCATCCGGGCCGGCGCGAAGGGCAAGGTGGAAGGCTTCGTTGGCGACCTGAGCCGGGCCGACGCGGCCGAAGAGGTGGTCAGGCGTTACCCCGGCATCGCCATCCTCGTCAACAACCTGGGCATCTTCGAGCCGAAGGCGTTTGAAGACATTCCTGACGTGGACTGGCAGCGCTTCTTCGACGTCAATGTGCTCAGCGGCGTGCGGCTGGCGCGGCTGGTCCTGCCGGCCATGAAACAGGCCAACTGGGGCCGGATCATCTTTATTTCCAGCGAAAGCGCCGTGCAGATCCCGGCCGAAATGATCCATTACGGCATGACGAAAACGGCGCAGCTGGCCGTCTCGCGTGGCCTGGCCGAATCGGTGGCAGGCACGGGCATCACCGTCAACAGCGTGCTGCCCGGCCCGACCAGATCGCGCGGGGTGGGCGACTTTGTCGAGGACATGGCCAGGTCGAGCGGCCAGACTTTTGAGCAGGTGGAGTCGGCGTTTTTCGAACAGGTGCGCCCCACCTCGCTGATCAAGCGCTTCGCCACCCCGGAGGAAGTCGCCTCGATGGTGGTCTACGTGGCCAGCTCTCTGGCCTCGGCGACGACGGGTGCGGCCCTGCGGGTCGATGGGGGTGTCGTCAAGAGCGCTGTTTGAGGTAATGACTGTACCCTTGTGAATGGGAGCGTGTAGCGTCGCCGCTGAGCGCGCCTGCGCTTGACTTCAAGGACGCAACGCCGATACTGAGTCAAACGAGCGAATGCACGGACCTGGGGATCGGCCTCGGGCAAGCCCGGCCCCCGGGCGTTTGTCAGGAGTCACCATGGCGCGCTTGCTATCTGTCAACGTCGGACTGCCACAGCATGTCGAGTGGCATGGAAAGACCGTCAACACCGCCATCTGGAAGTCGCCGGTGGCGGGCCGCTGCCGCGCCGGGCGGCTCAATATTGACGGCGATGCCCAGGCCGACCTCGGCGGCCATGGCGGCGAGCAGCGCGCCGTCTTCGTCTACCAGATTGAATCGCACCGCTACTGGGAACAGCAACTGGGCCGCAGCGGCTTCGTGCCGGGGCAGTTCGGTGAGAATTTCACGGTCGAGGGTCTGCCCGACAATGAAGTCTGCATCGGCGATCGCTTCCGCATCGGCACGGCCCTGTTCGAAGTGACCCAGCCGCGCGTGACCTGCTACCGGGTCGGCATCCGCATGGAAGAGCCGCAGATGGCGGCCCTACTGACCTCGAGCGGGCGCACCGGCTTTTACCTGCGCGTCATCGAAGAAGGCGAAGTGGGCGCCGGCGACGCCATCATCCCCGTCAGCGCGGGGCCGGAACAAATGACGGTGGCCGACATCAACGCGCTGCTGTACTCGTCCAATCATCCGCCCGCCCGCCTCGAACAGGCGCTGCGCATGCCGGCGCTGTCGCCGGGCTGGCAGCACTCGTTTGCCGCGATGCTGAGCCACCCGGGCGAATCGGGCAACGTGGGACTTAATCCAGCGGCGGCAGCAGCGGCGCGCCACACCGCGCCGGGATTTCTGCCCCTGCGCGTGACCCGCATCGCGCGGGAAAGCAAGGATGTGATCTCGCTGTCGCTGCAAGCGGCCGGGGGCGGCGAGCTGGCCATGCCGCTGGCCGGGCAGTTCATCGTGCTGCGCCTGCATGCGGGGGCGGACAGCCCCCTGCTGCTGCGCAGCTATTCGCTGTCCGGACCGCCGTCCGACAGCGATTACCGCATCAGCGTCAAGGTCGAGCCGGGCGGCGCTGCCGGGACTTACCTCGAAGGCCAGGTGCGGGTCGGCGACGTGCTCGATGCCAGCTCACCCCGCGGCGGTTTTACGCTGCGCGATGGCGCCGGGCCGGTCGTGCTGCTCAGTTCCGGCGTGGGCGCCACTCCCGTGCTGGCGATGCTGCATGCCCTGGCGGCGAGCGGCTCGACGCGCGAAGTGTGGTGGCTGCACGGCGCGCGCAACAAGCAGGCCCACGCCTTTGCCGCGGAAGCGCGCGAGACCCTGGCAGCCCTGGCGCACGGGCGCGGCCGGATATGGTACAGCCGGCCGTCAGCGCAGGATTGCGAGGGCCGCGACTACGATGTTCCCGGCCGCATGTCGGTGCAGGATCTTGCCGCGCAGGGCGTGCCGCGCGAAGCCGACTTTTACCTGTGCGGCCCGGCTGGTTTCCTCGACGACTTCCGCGCCGGCCTCGCCGCCTGGGGCGTACCCGCGCCGCGCATCCATTTCGAGCTGTTCGCCGGCCGCCCCGCCATGACGCCCGGCGTGCTCGACCCATCCCTGCGCGCCCCCCATCTGCCCGACGGCCCCGCCGGCACCGGCCCCCTGGTCTCCTTCGCCCGCAGCGGCATCAGCCTGCGCTGGCGCGACGGCGACACCAGCCTGCTCGACCTGGCCGAAGCCTGCGACGTCCCGGTGCGCTGGTCCTGCCGCAGCGGCGTCTGCCACAGCTGCGAGAGCGGCCTCATCGCGGGGAGCGTCGACTATCAGCCCGAGCCGCTTGACGCGCCGGCAACGGGAAATATCTTGATCTGTTGCTGCAGGCCGAGGGAGGATGTGGTGATTGATCTGTAGCGCGCTACGGCCTCGGCACCGCATCCGAATATGGCGGCGCCGCGCCGGCGGCATCGCCCCCTTCGGCCAGCGAACGCCAACTGAGGCCACCCGGGCCACCGCTGCCCGCCATCGCAGCACCTGGCGCCGCATCCGTAACCCCGGCCGCACCCGCCACCTCCGCCCCAGCGCGCGCGGCGGCGCAGATACCGGTATGCTGCCTTCGGGCGCCAGGGTGCCGCTGCGGCTGGCCCGATGCCACTAGCGCGTGCACTGCTGCTTTTTGATTGTCACCTCCTTCAACTCGGCGGCGGTGAATGCCGCGGGCACATTCGGGTCGCCCGCCGCGAGCATCGCCGTATGCAGGTTGTCGAGGGCAGTCAGGTGCCCGTCCTCGCCGGTCCTGAAGCGCTGCTGCTGTTGGGAGGTGGCGCCGAACATGCCGTTGCAAAGCATTGCCTGCTGAAATATTTGCAGCACCGACTTGCGCGCCGTGAACGTGGTGAGCCGGTCGGCGGCGGTCGCCGGGGCGTGATTGATTTTCGCATACGCGCTCTGGCACTGGGCGCCGAGGGTGTTGTAAGCGAGCTTGATGCCATCGCAACTTGCCTCGGTCGCGGGCGGATCGGCCAGGGCGGCAAGGGGCATCAGGGCTGTCACCAGCAACATCGCCATCGAGGTCGAGGTCGAGCGGGCGGGTGAGCGCAGCGGATGTGCTGGCAGAAGGCGCGGCAGGTTCATGTTTTTCCATTTCGGCATGGGTTGAAGGCAGCTTCCCGATCGGCGCGGGAAGCCATGTGGTGCAGGCTGCGCCTTGCCCGCGGCGCCCCCGGCGCCTGGCAACGGGCGAAGGCGCCAGCCATCAGAGCTTGGTGCTGATGACGCCCAACAGCAAAGGCATCGCACTTTTCACCGGCCCGATCGTGATGGTCGCGCTGTCGTCGTCATATTTGATGGCGGTCTTGTCCGAGTACGTCGAATAGGAAGCGCTGCCGATGCTGAAAGGGCCGATGTCAAGCGAGGCGGTGGCGTTTGCCTGATACTGGCTCTTCAGGCTCTGGTAATCGCTGTTCTCGAGTGTCACGGTGATGGTCGGCTCGAAGCCGACAATCAGGCTGGTCGGCAACAGCCCGAGCGCGCCGTTTTCCCCAAAAAATGGCTGCGCGCTCTTGATCAGGCGGTTCTTGAATTCCTTGACGATGCCGCCGTCATACCATTGACCCGGGTTGATGGGCACCGACTGCAAGCCGGTGAACCTGACTTCAAGGGAAAATTTGTCGGATTGCGTGTTGACGCTCTGGGTGTCGCTATGGGCGGAACCGGAAGCGGAAAACGAAAAGAATTCGGTGAAGCTGGCGCGGGCCGACGTGGACCAGCCGGATTTGTTCCAGTCGCCGGCGCCGGAACCGCCGCTCACCTTGATGGGTCCGCCGTTCTGGATGCCGGCGGCGCTGTCTGCCTGCCACTGCTGGAAAATCGTCGTAAAACCATTCAGGGAAAATGCCGGCGCATAACTGCTGATCAGCGCTGACGGCGAAGGCGGTGGCGTTTGGCCGGGCAGCACGGGCGCGCCGCTGCCGGCCGGCGCGACCGACCCGGTCTTGATGCCCATGTTGAACGCATTCTGCATGTCGATCGCGGCCGCGCCAGCCGTACTGCTGCACCGGTTACGCGCCGTGGCGATCACCTGGAAACCCGCGCCATAAGCCTTGATCAACAGGCCCTGCAGGGTGCTTTCAGCGCCGCTCAGGCCGCTCTTGGCCGACAGATACAAGGGAAACTGGGATTGCACGAAGGTGGGAAGATCGATTGTAGGAGCAATTGCCTGGTACTGCTTCCAGGCGGTGATGGCCTGCGCCTGCACGCCATTGGGACCGGTGAAATTGGCCTGGGCATTGTTGTAGGCAGTCTGGGCCTGGTTAATCTGGGATTGCAGGTTAGGATTGATGTCCCCGCCCAGGTCGATGCTATCGAGGAACACGGAATAAGTGGAAAGCAGGCCGCCCTGCGGGGTGTAGCAGGCATCCCATGCAGGCAGCACGTTGCCGGCGTTGAAGATGTTGGCATTGCTGATCAGCGGATCGGCATTGGCAATATCGATCATCAGCGTATTGCCGGCAAAGGAAATGACCTGCTTGCTGGCGTCAAATTGCGGGCCGGCGACCAGGGTGGTCAGCGAGGCGTAGTATTTTTTCCAGACGTCCATCGTCGTGATGCTCATGTTGGCGTTTCCTTGTAGGTGGATGGGCAAGTAAGTGGGCAAACCGCGTATGCACAACGGCTGTGAAAAGCGCTACTTGACGTGGACATCAGCGCGATCAGGGCAAGCTCGTGAATGTCACATCAGCAACGTGGAAGCTAGTGTGCGCGGCTTGAGCCTTGATGGTGGTATCAGCGCAGGATCAGTTCAGGCGCACTGCCCGGCCAGGCAGTGCGGCATGGTCTGGCGCCACGCCGGCCAGATCCGGCAGCGCGCTATCGCAGTTCAGTAAGTGCGCCCCGGCGCCAGGGCCGCTGCCGTCACGGCAAGGGGCGGTCGGACACCAGCGCATCCAGCGGAACTTCATACGCAAGGGCAAGATGTCGTGCGGTACGGTACAGGATCGGGCGGCCCGACTCCGCCCGTTTGATGGAAGCGATCGACACGCACAGCCGGCGCCCGGAGCAGTATTCCGCGAGCGCCTCCTGGCTCAGACCGAGCCGCAAGCGCTGCGCCTTGAGCCGCTGCGGCGCCAGCATCATGCGTCCATCCGCCGGCAGCGCGCCCGGCTGTGGGAAGGGCTCTGGCTTGCAATCCTGCATATTTACCTCCTGGGCGAAGCGGTGGCGAGCGCCCGTGTGTTTGCCGAAGATCGACGCTGGCGGTCGTTGAGCGCGTGGTGTCAGCGCTGCACATAGCCGGCAAGTTGACGTACATTCTTGCCAGTTTCGCATCTGCTGCATCGATGGTGCATGCCGCAGAGCTCGCGCGATACTGGCTGAAGGAATAGCTTGCGGTAGACGCGGGGAGGAATGGGCGGGCGCCCGGGGCAGAGAGCCAGGTCCGAAAAACGGGCGCGGCCAGAGCGCGGAATTGCTGGATTCCGCCGGGCGACCGCAGGGTGCTCCCGGCAAGGCCGGTCGCGTCGTCCCGTCACCTCACCTCGATAACAATTCAGGCTTAGCGATGCCGGGTGGCCTCGTTGTCCAGCAATGCTTCCACGGCCAGCCCGGCATTCTCAAGGATGGCCTCTGCGCTGGCGCGCTCGGGCACCAGGCGCGCCAGCGAGACGGCGCCGATGAGCGTGTTGACGATGGCTTCGGCGAGGCAAACGGCGTCGGCTCGTCCCATCCGCCGCAGTAGCGCGGCGATCAGCTCGAGCAGGGCGACGTAGCCTCTGGCGGCAATGGCGCGCACCTCGACGCTGCAGTGATGCAATTCGCTGCCCAGCACGGCGAGCGGACACCAGGCGCTGGCCTCATCGCCGTGCAACTGCTGCAGGAATACTTGCACAACCAGACGGAGGGATTGCTCCGGCGGCCTGTCGGCAGCGGCGCAGGCCCTGAAGCGGGCCGCCAGGTCGGCAAAAGCGGCGCGCATTGCTTCCATTACCAGTTGGTCTTTCGAGGCGAAGTGGCGATAAAAGCCGCCCTGCGTCATGCCCGCCGCACTCATCACTTTGGCAATGCCGCTGGCGGCCACGCCCCGCTTCCTGAACTCGGAGGACGCCACGGCGATGATGCGGCTGCGCGTCAGCGCGGTTTGCTGCCTGGTTTTTCTCATGCTGACTGTGTCTCCGCCGTGAAAACTGCAATGTCCGACTACCGGGCGCGGCGCGGTGCCGGCATGCTAGTCAGCCACGAAAACTGCTTCGGCATGCGCGGCGGCGCTGTCGGACACGCGCCGGTCGACCAGCAAATAGCTCATCGCCAGGCAGATGATTGCCGTGCAAGCCGAAGCGCCTGCGGCGCTGGCAAAACCCGCTTCGAAGGCATGGTGCAAGGCCGGTCCGAGGCTGGCGCGCAGCCCCGCCGGCAGGCCAGCGGCAGCGCCGGCCAGGTCGCCGGCGGCAAAGCGACGCGCCAGGCCGGCGGCGGCATCGGCCGGCATTCCCGCAGGCCCTGCCACAGCGATGAATTTGCGGGTGGTGGCGCCCACCAGCAGCGCGCCCAGGCCGGCCACGGCGAACAGCAGGCCGACAAAGCGAATCGTCGCGCCGATGCCGGAGCCGACGCCGGAACGATTAGCCGGCAGCGCCCCCTGCAGCGCCTTGGCGGTCTCGCCGTTGAGCACACCGGCGCCGGTCCCGGCCACCCCCATCGCCATGGCAAACCAGGGATAGGACGCGCCGCTGGCAGAGCACCACGCCATGGCCAGGTTGGCGCCGGCGGTGATCAGCAGCCCGCCGCACAGCAGGCGATGGGCGGCCCAGCCCAGTCGAGTGGACAGGCGCGGCACGACGAACATGGGCAGGGCGAACGGCAGCATGGCGATGCCCGCTGCCAGCGGCGAAAAGCCGAACACGTTTTGCAGATACAGTGGCAGGTAAAAAATCATCACCTGCGCGCCGCCTGCATAACCGAGCATGGCAAACACGGTGCCGATGAAGTGGGTCGAGCCGAAGATGCCGAAGTCGAGCATGGGCCGCTGCTGGCGCAGTTCGACCACCGCGAACAGGCCCAGCAGCACGATGCCGCCCAGCGCGCGCTGCAGGATGGGCGCGGACAGCCAGCCCAGTGCGTTGCCGTCGATGACTGCCCAGGTCACTGAAAACAGGCCGGCGCTGAAGGTGAGGATGCCGGCATAGTCCAGGCTCGTCGCGTCCGGATCGCGCGATTCGGGAATGATGCGGACCGCCACGATGAACAGGACCGTGCAGATCGGCACATTGATCAGGAAAGCCCATGGCCAGCCGACGCTGCTGGCGATGATGCCGCCAATAATGGGGCCGGACGTGATTGCAATGCCCAGGCTGGCGCCCCAGAAGGCAAAGGCGCGGGCCCGCGCGGCGCCGGCAAAATTGTGGTTGATCAGCGCCAGCGAAGCGGTCAGCACCAGGCTTGCGCCAACGCCCTGCACTGCACGCGCGATATTGAGCACGGTCGGCGTGGCCGCCAGGCCGCAGGCGAGCGAGGACAGGCCGAACAGGACCAGGCCGATCAGCGCCGCCAGGCGGCGGCCCACCCGGTCGCCGAGCGAGCCGGCGGCCAGCAACAAGGCGGCGAACGGCAGCACGTAGGCGGTGATCACCCACTGCACATCGGCGAAATCGGCATTGAGCGAGCGTGCAATCGTTGGCAGCGCGACCGCGACCACGTTCGAGTCCAGCATCACGAGCGATGAAATGAAGGAGATCACCAGCAATTGCAGCCGGGAGCTCGTGGCCACGGGCGACGCGGCAGACACGGCGGCCCGCCTCACCACCCGCCCCCCAGGGCGCGAAACAGCGCCACGACGGCGCGGGCCAGCCCGGCGTCGGCTTCGGCCAGCTGGTCGCGCGCGGCCAGCAACTGGCGGTCTTCCTCGATCACTTCGTACAGGCTCAGGGCGCCGTCCTTGTAGGCTTCCTGGGCGGCGGCGCGCGAGCGCGACTGGGCGCTGACCTGCTCGTCAAGATCGCCCCGGCGCGCCTGGAGCTGCACCAGGCTCACCACCGCGTTCTCGACATCTTCGGTGGCGCGCAGCATGGCCTTGCGGTAAGCGGCAAGCGCCTCGGCATGCCGGCCTTTCGCCCCTGCCACGTCAGCGTCGATGCGGCCGAAATCGAACAGGCGCCAGCGCAGGCCAAGGCCGGCCTGGGGCTGGAAGGCGGCGGCTGTCAGCAAGCCCCCGCTGCCCAGGCTGACCACCCCGGCCAGCGCCGACAGGCTCACGGCGGGATAATAGTCAGCGCTGGCGACGCCGATGGCAGCGTTCGATGCCGCCAGGCGGCGCTCGGCGGCGATGACATCGGGGCGGCGGCGCATCAACTCACCCGGACTGCCGCTCTGTGCAATTGTTGGCAGGCGGGCTGGCGCGGCGGGACCATCGAGTTCGGTCGCGTAAGTGCCAGGCTGCGCACCCATCAGCACGTCGAGCCGATTGAGCTCGATGTCGCGCTCGGCGACGAGCGGCGGGATGGTCGCCTTCACCTGCGCCAGCCGCGCCGCTGCCTGCGCCGTTTCGCGGCTGGCCGACAGGCCCTCGGCCTGGCGCAGCGACACCAGATCAAACAGGTCAGCATTGGCTTTCAGCTGCGATCGGGCCAGTGCAATGCGCGCCTGTGCGCCACGCACGCGGAAATATGCATCGGCCGCTTCGGCCGCCACCGACACCCGCACGCCCAGGTGATCCGCTTCGGCCGCCTGCGCCTGGGCGGTGGCTTCCTCGCTGCCGCGCCGCAGGCCGCCGGCCAGGTCCAGCTCCCAGCTGGCGCCCAGGCCGAGGCTGTACACCGACTGGTCGCGCTCGTAACCGGGCGCGCCGCGCGCGAGCCGTCCTTCCGGACTCAGGGTGGACTGGCGCTGGCGCAGCGCCGCCGCCGTCGCGCTGCCCTCGGGAAGCTGGCGCGCCCCGGCGGCACGCGCGGCCGCGCGAGCCTGCTCGATGCGGGCAAGCGCGCCGTCGAGATCGAGATTTTGCGCCAGCACCCGCTGCACGATGACGCTCAGTTTCGCGTCGTCGAAACCGCTCCACCAGGCCGAGAGCGGCGCCGTCGGCGCGCCGCCCTTGCTCACTTGTGCATTGAACCCCGCCAGCGCCGGCGCGGTCCTGAATGCCTGGTTCGCCGTCAATGGCGGCGCCTTGTAGTCGGGACCGGACGCGCAGCCCGCCAGCAGCAGGGCTGCCAGCAACGCCGGCATGGGGGGAAAATTGCGGCGCAGGTGCAGATGCGGATCCGGCCCGTTTTGAAGCATGGTGTCACTCCTGTTTCAGCGCAGCGGCGCGGATTGCCACCGCTGGCGGACGCGTTGCCGCGGCCGGTTGCAGTACGACGGCGACGACGCAGCCGTAGCATTGTTGAGATCAGCCTTGCCTGGTTACTTGCAAAGATGAAGTAACGAGTATATAGTCACTTTCAACTTGATAGCAACAGGTTTTGTCGAACGCCAATTGCGCCTGCCGACTCGTCCTTCAGCACGCCTCTTCAAGTTGCTCGCCACGAATTACTTTGCCAAAGGTACCCCCATGAGCACTACTCTCGCTGACCCGACTGCAGACCCGGCTTCCGCCTTGAAGGCCGCGCCACAAGCTGTCGCAGCAGCGCCAGCCCCGCGAAAGAAGCGCTGGATTACGCTGCTTGCCCTGGCCGTCGCCGCCTTGTCCGCGGCTGCCTACGGCCTTTACTGGTGGCAGACCGGCCGCTTTCTAGAGGAGACCGATGACGCCTATGTGGGCGGCGATATCACCGTGATCACCGCCAAGGTGCCGGGCTATATCGACAAGGTGCTGGTGACGGACAACCAGGCGGTGCGTGCGGGCGAGACGCTGGCCGTGCTCGACGACCGCGACTATCGCGCTGCGCTGGCGCGCGCGGAAGGCGCAGTCTCCGCGGCCGAAGCGCTGGTCGGTAACCTCGATGCAGCCCGCTCCCTGCAGCAAGCCGTGATCGGCCAGGCCAGCGCAGGCGTGGGCGCCAGCCGGGCCGAGTCGCAGCGGGCGCGCGACGACCAGGCGCGCTACCAACGCCTCTCGGCGCGGGAAGCGGTGTCGGTGCAGAGCGCGCAGCGCGCCGACGCCGATTATCAACAGGCCTTGGCGGGCGATCGCAAGGCCGCAGCGCAGTTGCTGGCGGCCGAGCGCGAGCTCGACGTGATCGCCAGCCGCCGCCAGCAGGCCGTGGCGGCATTGGCACAGGCGGTGGCCGAGCGCGATGCTGCCCGCCTCAACCTGGGCCACACGGTGCTGGTCGCGCCGATCAGCGGCAGCGTCGGCAACCGGCGCGCCCGCACCGGCGCGTTTGCGGCGGCCGGCAGCACCCTGCTCTCGATCGTGCCGGCCCAGGGCTTGTGGGTCGATGCCAATTTCAAGGAAGGCCAATTGAAAGGGATGCAGCCGGGGCAGCGTGTCAGCATCGTCGCCGATGTGATGCCGGGCCGCATCCTGCATGGCACCGTGGCCAGCCTGGCGCCCGCCACCGGGGCGCAGTTCAGCATCCTGCCGCCGGAAAACGCCACCGGCAACTTCACCAAGATCGTCCAGCGGGTCCCGGTGCGGGTGGTGCTCGATGCGAAAGACGCGGCGCTGGGCAGCCTGCGGCCCGGCCTGTCGGTGACGGCCGAGGTGGATCTGCGCCGTCCTGACACGGCGCGCCCGTGAGCGGCGCGCTACCGGCCACAGCGGCCGCAGCCTGGAAGCCGCGCGAACTGAACACGCGCGAAAAGGTGTTCGCCTTTGCCGCCATGTGCGTCGGCATGTTCATCGCCCTGCTCGACATCCAGATCGTTTCGGCCTCGCTGCGCAATATCGGCGGCGGACTGTCGGCCGGCGCCGATGAAACCGTGTGGGTGCAGACCAGTTACCTGATCGCGGAGATCATTGTGATCCCGATGTCGGGCTGGCTCGCGCGCGTGGTGTCGACGCGCTGGCTGTTCGCCGGTTCGGCGCTGGGCTTCACGATTGCCAGCATGCTGTGCGGGCTGGCGTGGAACATCCAGAGCATGATCGCGTTTCGCGCCCTGCAGGGCTTCGTCGGCGGCTCGATGATCCCGCTGGTGTTCAGCACCGCCTTTGTTTTTTTCCAGGGCAAGCAGCGCGTCATCGCCGCCTCCACCATCGGCGCCGTCGCATCACTGGCGCCCACGCTGGGTCCCACCGTCGGCGGTTTCATCACCGACCACGCCTCCTGGCACTGGCTGTTCTACGTGAACCTGGTGCCAGGCCTGTTCGTCGCCATCGTCGTGCCAATGCTGATCCGCATCGACCGGCCCGACCTGTCGCTCCTGCGCAGCGCCGATTACCCGGGCATGGTGCTGATGGCGCTGTTTTTGGGCTGCATGGAATACGCGCTGGAGGAAGGACCACGCCTGGGCTGGATGGGCGACCATGCGATTGCCGCCACCGCCTGGATTTCATGCCTGGCCGGGATCGGCTTCGTATGGCGCAGCCTGACATTCCATAGCCCGCTGGTGGACCTGCGCGCCCTGAAGGACCGCAATTTCGCGCTGGGCTGCTTTTTCTCCTTCGTCACCGGGGTCGGCATCTTTGCCACAATCTACCTCACGCCCCTGTTCCTGGGGCGGGTGCGTGCCTTCAGCGCCCTCGACATCGGCATCGCCGTGTTTTCCACCGGCGTGTTCCAGGTGCTGTCGATTCCCCTTTACGCGATGGTCGCCAACCGCATCGACCTGCGCTGGATCATGATGTTCGGCCTGGCCTGCTTTGCGCTGTCGATGTACAACTTCGCCCCCATCACCCACGACTGGGGCGCGGCGCAGCTGCTGTTCCCCCAGGCCCTGCGCGGCATGGGCCAGCAGTTTGCGGTGCCGCCGGCGGTGACGCTGACCCTGGGCGCACTGAGTCCGGCCCGCCTGAAACTGGCGTCCGGCCTGTTCAACACCATGCGTAACCTGGGCGGCGCGATCGGCATCGCCCTGTGTGCAACGGTGCTGAACGACCGCACCAACCTGCACTTCCTGCGCCTTGCCGAGCATCTCAACAGCAGCAGCGGCGCGCTCGACCAGTTCCTCGCCGCCAGTGCGGCCAACGCCGCAACCGGCAGCGACCCCGCCGGCGCCCAGGCCACCGCGGTGCGCCAGTTATGGCAGCTGACGATGCGCGAAGCGCAGACCCAAAGCTTCAGCGACGTCTTCCTGCTGATCATGGCCACCTTCATTGTCGCCACCCTGATGGTGCCGCTGATGAAGAAGATCGTGCCGCCAAAGGCAGCAGCGGCAGCGGCGCCGAGCGGCCACTGAGCGAGAAGGACAGTGCTATCGCCATAGCCGATTGCATAAATCGCTTTATACAATGCCGTATATAATCGCCATTTCACCAGAGCTTCCTTAAAGGGCGAGGTATACGGAATGGCACGACCACGACAATTCGACACCGAAGCGGCTCTGCAATCGGCGCTGCTGGTTTTTTGGAACAAGGGATATGAGGGGGCCTCCCTGACGGACCTTGCCGATGCAATGGCGATCGGCCGCCCCAGCCTGCACGCTGCGTTCGGCACCAAGGAAGAGTTGTACCGCAAGGCGCTGCAACGGTACGTGAGCAATACCTTTGGCTTCGCAAAACAGGCTCTGGCAGCTCCCACCGCCGCTGACGTCGCAAAAAACTACCTGGTGGGATACTGCGCCAGGTTGACGCGGCCGGAAGATCCGTCCGGATGTCTGCTCATCAAGGGCGTGACGGCACACGGAGAAGGCGCCGCAATTGCCCGCAAAGAGGTAGCAGACGGGCAGACCGCCTTTGAGGCCGCACTCACGCAACGCTTCTATCGCGCGCAGCAGGAGGGCGATCTGGCTGCCGACGCCGATGCGCCGACGCTTGCGGCCTGCCTGACGACCATTGCCCGCGGGCTTGCGGTGCGCGCCGATTCGGGCGCGTCATTCGAAGAACTCCACCAAATCGCCCTTGCCCTGGGCAGCCCCCTGGTACAGCAGGCGTTGCCATCTAAAGTCGGCGAGTCAGCATAATTATATGCGGCGTTGTATATAATATCGTTGACAACTGCACGCTCCACCTCCTACACTGTGATTCTATGCAGCTCTGCATATTACTCACATCAGGAGAAAACATGTCCGTCGCAGTCAAGCTCGTTGTTGTCTATCACAGTGGTTACGGCCATACCGCAAAACTGGCCGAGGCGGTCGAACTAGGCGCGCGCAGGGCCGGCGCCGAAGTCAAACTGCTGCCTGCCGAGGCCACGCCGGCAGTGTGGGAAGCGCTCGATGCCGCTGATGCCATTATCATGGGCGCGCCGACTTACATGGGCAGTATCTCGGCCGGTTTCAAGAGCTTCATGGAAGCTTCCTCGCACGTGCAGTATTCTGAGAAACGCTGGGCGGACAAGCTGGCAGCCGGTTTCACCAACGGTGGCTCGCGTGGCGGCGACAAGCAGAATTCCCTTGTCCAACTGATGACCTTCGCTGGTCAGCACCAGATGCACTGGATCAATCTGGGTCTCAACTACGGCAACAATCGTTCCACCACTAACGAAGACATCCTCAATCGCGACACCTATACATTGGGCATGGCCGGGCAGAGTAATTTTGACCAGGGCAGCGACGTGGCTCCCCCCTCTTCCGATCTGCGTACTGCGCAATTCCTGGGACAGCGCGTCGCTCAAGTGGCGCAGGAACTGGTCGCCGGCCGGCAGGCACTCGGGCGTCCCGGTAGCCGCGGCGTGCCCGGCGGAGCGGAGCTGCAGGATCCCGAGCGGCGCGGGATCGCTTCAGCCACCACATCAGCTTAGCGAAAAAGGAGCAAGTCATGCAAGCTATCGTATTGCGCCAGCACGGCGCGTGGCAGAACCTGCTATCCGAAGAAGTGGCGCTGCCAACGCCGGGGTCCGGCCAGTTGCGCATCAAGGTCGAATCGGCGAGCGTCAACTACGCCGATATCGTCCGACGGCGCAATGATCCCTATCCCTTGCCAACCACTCTGCCCGCCGTGTTGGGCGGCGAAGTGGCTGGCACCATCGACGCGCTCGGCGCCGGGGTGGATGCATCGCGCTGGGCGCCGGGCACACGTGTGTTCGCGCTGTTGCCCTCCGGTGGCATCGGCGGCTACGCGCAGTATGCGCTGGCAGATGCCGGCAGCGTGATTCCGATCCCCGCTGAGCTCGACTTCGACATCGCATGCACGCTGGTGGTGGCGGGCGTGACGGCGTATCAGACGCTGAACGAAGCCGGTCGGCTCGAGGCCGGCGACAGCGTGTTCATTCCGGGCGCCTCGGGTGGGGTTGGCGCCTACGCCGTCCAGCTCGCAAAATTGCTTGGAGCCGGCACCGTGATCGCCGGCGCCAGCACGGCGGAGAAACGCGCCCAGGCGATCAGTGCAGGGGCTGACCATGCAGTCGACTACACCGCAAAGGACTGGCCCGGGCAAGTCAAGGCCCTCACCGGCGGCCGCGGCGCCGATGTAATACTGGAAATGGCGGGTGGCCCGTTTTTCAACGAAAGCCTGGAGGCGCTGGCGCCATTTGGCCGGTTGGTGGTATATGGCACGGCCAGCCGGGAGCGCTCCAACCTGGTTCCGCAAGCGCTGCTGGGCCCTTGTCAGGCGGTGGTTGGCTACTACGTCGGACACTGGTTCACTGCCCGCAAGGACGCCACCCTGCGCGACTTCGACATCCTGACCAATCTGATCCTGTCAGGCAAATTGAAGGTCGAGATCGGCGCGCGACTACCCCTGCGCATGGCAGGCAAGGCGCACGAGATCATGGAAACGCGCCAGGCCAATGGCAAGATCGTCCTCAAACCCTGGGCAGATTTGTAGCGCGCGCGGCGCCGGCTGCGGCCGCGATGTCAGGCTCAACTCTGCTGTGGAGCTGCTGTGATTTTCTCGGCATGACGCTGCTCGGCCCGCGCCAGGCGTGCGGTGATGCGCTCGGTCGCCATCGGGCCGGGAATGAACTTGACGTTGTCGGGATGAAGCGCTCGCCCGGTTTTTTCATCGACCAGCACCGGCGCCACCGGTTCCCCCGTGGCGCGGTCGGCCATCACGATGCTGGCGCCCTCGGGCGAAAGATACTCGTTGCCCCACTTGGCCAACGCCAGCAGGACCGGCTGGAACGCCACCCCCGCCTCGGTGAGCACATATTCAAAACGGGGCGGACGGTCCTGGTACTGGCGGCGGATCATCAGGCCCGAGCCGACCAGGTCGGACAGCCGGCGCGTGAGCATGTTCGGCGCGATGTTCAAGTTTTTCTCGAACTCATCGAAGCGGGTCACCCCATACATTGCTTCACGCAGCACCAGCATGCTCCACCATTCGCCCACGTGGCCCACCCCGCGCGCGATGGGACAGGCCATTTCAGTGAAATCGGTGCGTTTCACGGCGTCCCTCCGCTGCTGTCGAGGCGCTGCACCACCAGCTTTGCCACCATGATCTGCACCACGGCGCCGTCCTGGTTTTTGGTTTCACTGCGCAGGCGAATCGTGCCGCGCCTGCGCCCGGCGGGCGCTGGCAGCACTTCGATCACTTCGCCTTCGACGTGCAGGCTGTCGCCGGGACGCGTGGGCGCCGGCCAGCTCAACTCGCAGCCTGCCCCGACGATGCCGCCGGCCAGCTGCACCCCATACTGCACCAGCAATTTCATCGTCACCGCCGCCGTCTGCCAGCCGCTCGCAGCCAGGCCGCCAAACAGGGTGTCACGGGCGGCGTCCGGATCGGTGTGGAAGGGCTGTGGATCGTACTGGGACGCGAAGCCGATGATCTCGTTTTCGGTGAGAACGTAGGCGCCGGTGCTGAAGCGCATTCCTTCCGATAATTGTTCATGGTAAAGCGGGCTTTGCTCAGGCATCGCGGGTCCTTTCTGATCGTCAGGGCGCACCAGACAGCGCCCAGCCAATACTGTGCGCCATTAACTTGCAGCTTGCAAGTGTTTCCTGCCGCGCTTTGGCGACGCTCCCAGGTTCGCCCTTGAGCAAATGGGCAAGGCCCTGCAGGGGCCGCACCGGGCGCCCGAAGGGCTGGCGCGGCGGCGCGGCTCTACGGCTGAGGCTTGCAATCAGGCCGACGAGAGCAGCGTGGGCAGGAAGTCGCGCGCTGCCAGCGGTGCGCGCCCGAGCAAGCGCGCCAGGTCGCCGTTGGGCTCGGCAAATTCACCGGCGCCGATTGCCAAAAACCACTGCGCGAGGAAGCTCGCCACCGGCGCCTGCAGACCCTCCGCCACGCGCGCTGCCACGTAGTCCGCCACCGGGGTGTCGATGTAGCCGAGCGCCGTGCCCCGCGCCCGCC
This sequence comes from Massilia sp., assembly GCA_045810505.1. Lineage (GTDB taxonomy): Bacteria > Pseudomonadota > Gammaproteobacteria > Burkholderiales > Burkholderiaceae_D > JAFCUW01. The sequence goes on along the minus strand of JBJMVV010000213.1, from coordinate 10,209 downwards.
CGACGATGGCGGCCAGCTCGTCCATGCCAAGCGCTTCGGCGGCGCTGAGGGGAAAAAGAATAAGCCAGCGAGCAGCCTATCGACCGATAGATAGCGCTGGACGAGGCGAATCCGATTATCGTATTATTGATCTTCCGATAGATAGACAAATCGAAAGGTTGACCATGCATCGTCCAGCACCGCATCCCGCCGCTCTCGCCGCTCTCGCGCTCTCCCTGTGTTCCCTGCATGCCGGCGCCGCACCGGTCGCCAGCGCCAGCACCGACGTCAGCTACCATTACGCGACGGTGGACTGCATCCGCATTTTTTACCGCGAAGCGGGCGACCAAGCGAACCCCACCATCCTTCTGCTGCACGGCTTTCCCTCGTCGTCCCGCATGTTTCGCGAGCTGATGCCACGGCTGGCCACCCAGTTCCACCTGATCGCGCCCGATTACCCCGGCATGGGCCACAGCGAGGCGCCGCCGGCCGACAAGTTCACGGCGAGTTTCGACAGCGTTGCGGCCGTTACAGAGCACTTGGTGGAGCAGCTGGGGCAAAAAAAGGTGATCGTGTACGAACAGGATTTCGGTGGCCCGGTCGGCATGCGCCTGGCGGTGCACCACCCGGACTGGGTGGCGGGGCTGATTATCCAGAACACGCCGGTTTCGCTGGATGGCTGGGATCCGGCCCGGCTGCAGGCGGTAGAGGCAAGCGCAGGCCCGGTCACGCCGGAAAAACGGGCAAAAGCAGAAGCGCGCGTGGTGGCCGCCACCGCCGAATATCTGCACAAACAGGGCACGCGCAAGCCCGATGCGCTCAATCCCGATGACTGGGAAAGCGACGCCTACACCATGAGCAAGCCGGAGAGCCGGCGCATCATGACCGATTTGCAGCTCGATATCGTCAACAACCTGGCCCTGTACGACAGCTGGCAGGCCTGGCTGCGCCTGTACCAGCCGAAGACCCTGGTGGTATGGGGCCGAGCCGATCCGATCTTTGCGCCGGCCGGAGCCCTTGCCGTGAAAAAGGCCGTGCCGTCGGCCGAGATCGTGTTTTACGAGACGGGCCATTTCGCCCTGGAGGAAGACGGCGCTGATATTGCGCGGCGCATCGCGGCGACTTTTGCCGCAGCGCCGGCAAAGCGGCGCTGATTGCAGCAGCGGGACCGGCGCGCCTGCCGGCCTGCCCCACCACGGCTTGCTGCTTACTGCTGACCGCTGCGCTGGGCCACGCCCGGACGCTGCGCCACCCGGGCCTGCCAGGCCTTCAGCGCCGGCAGGTCGTCACCGACGGTGATGTTGACGAATGCGGCGTGCAGCAAGGCGCAGTAGACGGTGATATCGGCCATCGAAAACTGTTCGCCCGCCAGGTACGGCGAACTGGCCAGTACGCCGTCGAAGTAGCGCATGCCACTCTTGAATTTTTCCAACTGGTGCTCACCGAACTCGGTGCGGGCCGCCCAATCGGGGCGCTTGTACGGTTGCAAGGCGGCGCCCAGACCCGGCGTGGCATAGTGAAAATACTGGCCGATACCGTCGATCATCAGGTCATCGGCGCGCTTTTGCATCATGTGAATTTTGGCCTTCTCAAGCGCCGTCACGCCCGTCAGCGTGGGTGTGCCGCCGAGGTTGTCGAGATACTCGGTGATGGCAACGCACTCGGCGATCAGAGTGCCATCGTCGAGTTCGAGCACCGGCACCACGCCGCTGGCATTCTTGGCGAGGAAGGCCGGCTGCTTGTGCTCGGCCGTCATCAAATTGACGGGCACGAACTCGAACAGCGATTCAAGGCCTTTTTCAGCAAGCACGATACGGATGCGGGCGGGATTGGGAAAGCCGGGGGTGTCATACAGTTTCATAGGGTCTTTCGTTTGTCTACCACTAGATAGATAGGTTAAAATAACCGGCACAGATAGAACAAACATTTGTCTATCTACCGATAGATAAATATTAGCGTCGGCCCTGCGCCCGCGTCAAGCACAAATTTCAGGAGCCGCGATGGCAAGTGACAAAAAACAGGAAGTCATGATGGCCGCCAGGCTGATGGTCCAGGCCCAGGGCTACAACGCGCTCAGTTTCCGCGACCTGGCCCAGGCAGTGGGGGTAAAAAGCTCCAGCATCCACTACTACTTCCCGACCAAGGGCGATCTGGGTGTGGCGCTGGCGCGCCAGTACACGGAAGAGTTTTTGACTTACCTGAACGGTCTGCCTGAACAGGGGATGGACTGGCGCGCCTGCATCGCCGCCTACGCCGAGGTATTTCGCAACACGCTGCTGCGCGAAAACCGCATGTGCATGGCGGGCGTGCTGGCGGCCGAACGGCCTGGCCTGGCGCCGGAAGTACAGGTGGAAGTCGAACGGTTTACCGAACAGATCGTGGACTGGCTCGCCGCGACGCTCGCGCGCGGCCATCCCGAACTCGATGCCGCCGACCTGCGCACGCGCGCCTACGGGGTGTTTTCGGCCATCGAGGGCGCCCAGCTGGTGGCGCGCGGCTCGGACGATGTCGCCCTGTTCGACCGCACCCTGGCGGCCTACCGCAGCACGGGGCTGCTGCCCTAGCGCGGTGCCGGCGCCGGCGCGGCGGGCGCCGCGCCGTGGGCGTCACTTCCAATCACATTGCTCAGGCGCGCAGAAACGCCAGCAGATCCTCGTTGAGCTGGTCCTTCTGGGTGATCAGCAGACCATGCGAGCCGCCCGCATACACTTTGAGGGTGGCGTTGCGCACCAGTTTCGCCGTCAGCTTGCCGGAAATGTCAATCGGCACGATCTGGTCGTCATCGCCGTGCACCACCAGGGTGGGCACCGTGATTTTCTTCAGGTCGGCGCGGAAGTCGGTCTCCGAAAATGCCGTGATGGCGTGGTAGGCAGCCAGCACGCCGGTGTTCATGCCCTGGCGCCAGTAGTCGTCGCGCACGCCCTGCGACACCTTCGCGCCCGGCCGGTTGTAGCTGTAGTACGGCGTCGTCACGTCGCGGTTCCACTGCGAGCGGTCGGCCTGCACGGCGGCGCGGAAGCTGTCGAACAGCGCCTGCGGGGCGCCATGCGGATTGTCGGGCGTCTGCAGCAGGAACGGAGTCACGGCAGCCACCAGCGCCACCTTGCGCACCCGCTTTTCGCCATGGCGGCCGATGTAGCGCGCCACCTCGCCGCCGCCCATCGAGTGGCCGACCAGGGTCACCTCCTTCAGGCCGAGCGTTTCGATCAGGGTGGCAAGGTCGTCGGCAAAGGTGTCGTAGTCGTAACCGCCGCCGGGCTGGCTGGAGCGGCCGAAACCGCGGCGATCGAGTGCGATCACGCGAAAGCCTTTCTGCATCAGGAACATCATCTGGTATTCCCAGGCATCCGAGGACAGCGGATAGCCGTGGCTGAACACCACGGCCGGTCCGCTGCCCCAGTCCTTGTAGTACAGGGTGGTGCCGTCCTTGACGGTAATGGTGCCGGCAGCCGGCTTGCCATGCAGCGTGGCGCTGGCGGCGGAAGCTGGCGCGGCGGCGGCCTGGCCGGCCGCCGTGGCCAGACCAGCGGCGGCGGCGAGACCGGCGATACCATTAAGAATGTTGCGGCGGGATGCGTTGTGTGGGTCGGTATTCATCAGTGCTCCTTTAAAAATACTATCTATCGGTAGATAGAAAGAGCGCTGATGATATGACGCTGCGCCTACCCTGTCAAGCACCCCGCCCGCGCCCGCCCTGCAGGAACAAGGCGGCGTCGAACTCCCCGGCGGCGGCGAGAGCGGGAGCGGGCTCATTGCGTCCGCACCCGCTCGGCCAGCGGCAGGCGCACCTTGGCCATGCCCGCGAACGGGTCGTCGCTGGCCCGCTGCCCCAGCAGTGCAAAGGCGGTGACGCGGTAGCCCTGGGCTTCCAGGCCGAGAATGCCATCCACCGCCGGCGCATCGAAGCCCTCCATCGGACAGGCGTCGATGCCTGCCTCGGCGGCGGCCGTCACCAGCACGCCCAGCGCCAGGTAGAGCTGGCGCTGGGCCCAGGCCAGGCGGCCGGGTTCGTCGAACTTGCCCAGCTGGCTGGTAATGAGCGCTTCGCGCGGGGCCAGCGACTCGCGGCTCACCGCGCGCAGCGCCAGCCTGCGGCGCGCTGTTCTACGACAGCACCAAAGCGCGCACGCGGCGCTGGCACTCGTTCGAACTATGTGGCAACAAGGCCAATGTCGCCGCGCACCGCGCTCGCAGGACGCCGGGCGGCTGAAACGGGCTTGAAGCGGCATCCTTGCGCCTGACCAATGCGGTGTTTGACAAGGGTGTAGTTACACCTATAACCTGTACCTGGACAATGTCGTCGAACGCCAGCACGGGAGAAGGTGCGCCTGTGCCGGGCGCAAGGGAACTATGGACAGGCTCACATCGATGAAGGTGTTTGTTGGCGTCGCGGATGCGACCAGCTTTGTGCGTGCTGCCGAGGCGTTGCAACTGCCGACGGCCACCGTGACGCGGATGATTCAGGCACTGGAAGCGCACCTGAAAGTCAAACTGCTGAACCGCAGCAGCCGCAAAGTCGCGTTGACTGATGAAGGGAGCGCGTATTATGCGCGGTGCGTCAATGTGCTCGCGGAAATCGATGACATGGAAGCCAACGCAGCCTGCGCGACCAAGTTGCCGGAAGGACGAGTGAAGATCAGTCTGCCGGCGGTGGTCGCCAAGGCGGTGCTGATTCCTGCGCTACCGGATTTTTTGACGCGGTTTCCCGGCGTCTCGGTGGAACTGGCGATCTCCGACCGGCAGATCAATCTTATCGAAGACCTGGTCGATTGCGCCATCCGGGTCGGCGCGATCGATGACGATCCCGGCATCGTCGCCAAGCGCATCGGCAGCGTCACCAATATTACCTGCGCCGCGCCCCGGTACTTGCAGCGGTACGGCGAGCCCGGCACCATTGCCGATCTCGAGCAACATGTTGGTGTCGGCTATATCTGGTCGAACGGCGGCGGAAGCCGCCCGTGGGAATTCACCGTGGATGAGCAAGCCCAGTCTGTGCACATGCGCCACACGGTTTTCGTCAATGACGCCGATGCCTATCTCGCATGCGCCAAAGCCGGCCTGGGCATCATCCGCGCAGCCGACTACACCGTGCGTGACGCCCTGCGCTGCGGCGAATTGCAACAAATCCTCCCGTCCTACCAGGCAACGCCCCGGGACGTCTCGATTTTGTTCCATCAGAACCGCCACATGCCGCGGCGCCTGCGCGCCTTCATCGACTGGTTCGCAGAGGTCTACCAGAACCAGTCCGGCGATGTCTGATCAATGCGTGGCGACCGAGTGGGTCGAGCGTGATCCACAAACCTGCATCGGCTCGCCTGCCCTGCCCGTCCACAAGCCATCGGCAAATTAAACCAGCCCGTTGCGCCACTGAAAGCTGGTCAAACGGTTTGGCGCGTGACCGATAGCCAAACTTGGACCAGAAGGCCTGCAAGCGAATCAGCCTGTCAAAGCCTACACGTGGCCGCATCCTACCGCCCACTTATTTTGATCGGGATTGCAGATGCAGCAAGTACGCCCTGTTCTGATCCAATTACATCACGGCCAAAGAGACGCCGGCCAGGCAGCGAACTACGATAGTCAACAACGACATCATATTTCCCGCCGGCTCTTACATCGAAATCGCGCAGGGAAATTGAAACCCCATCAATGACTGATCCGCATGCCGGTATTTTCAATAAATCGGCGGCCGATGCAGGTGGTGGGGGCAGCGAATTCGGGACGAATGCCGTTTTTACCTTTTCGCCGCTTGGCCGTTCCTCGATGCGTACTGAAACGTTGTCTGCGAAACCGAGGCGACCGGGAACGTATATATCGTCCACGGTTTTATTTTTTAGAACGACTTTCAATTTCAGCACATCGGTTTTTGCATAATTTGCCCGGTGTGCGCGCGCGCTCAGTTCCAGGCCAGCGCGCTTTGCACCGGAAAATGCGCCCTTCCATTCCGAAGTTTCACACAGAGCACTGGCGCCACCAGCAGAGCTCACACTGAGCAGCGAAAAAGCGAGGCAAAAGCGTATGAGTTTTCGCATGTCCACCGCACTTTCATTCAATAGATGATGGTTTGCTCAGCCAATTTTTTCCTGGCAGGCCGTGGACATCTCACGCCTGCCTTGCTTTCTACTATCCGGTCCGGCGTTTCGAAAATCCCCTTACCTCGAGCCTGCAAAATTTGATCGGCCATGATCTCATTAAAGCCCATGCCGGCCAAGCACTTCAACTCCGCCCGATAATGTCGAACAGCCGCTCGCAGGACGCAGCAACGTCAGCTTCCGAGGCCGTTGCGACCCCCAGCAGAAGGCCCGATCGTGCGGTCACCGGATCGGCGAACCATGCAGACAGGGGCGACGGCGCCATCCCGAAGCGCATCGCTGCGCGGACGATGGGTAGGTCGGGGACGCCGTGGGGCAGTCTCAGCAGCACTGCCAGGCCGGCGTTGACCCATTCGGCGTCGCGCATCCTCAACTGCTCGCAAAGCGCCTCGCGCTGGGACGCATACAGACGCTTGAGGCGGCGGACTCGCCGCAGGTAGTGACCGTCGCGCATGAATTGGGCCGTGGCGATCTGGACGACCGGGGACGGCGCCGGCGCAAGCGTTGCGGCGACATCGGAAAAGGTGGGCGCCAGCGCTGCCGGAACGACCACGAAGCCGAGCCGAAGACCGGGACTGATGGTCTTGCTGAACGAACCGATATGGATGACCCTTCCGTTTTCGTCCAGTGCAGCCAGGGCGGGCGCCGGTTTGCCGCTCAGTTGCAGCTCGCTGAGGTAGTCGTCCTCGATGATCCACGATTTGCGTGCCGCGGCCCATTCAAGCAACTTGAGCCGTCGCCGCAGGGACATGGTCGAGCCCAATGGCGCCTGTTGACCGGGCGTCACGACCGCCAATGCCGCGTCCGGCGCTTGCGCGATGGCATGGTCCACATCGAGACCGTCCGCGTCGACCGGCACAGGCACCAGCTTCAAACCGGCCAGCTCCAGCCCCTTGCGCGCGAAACGAAAGCCGGGATCTTCCATCCAGACCTGCTTGCCTTCCAGGGCCAGCACGCGCAAGGTCAAACCGAGGCCGCCGGCATAGCCCGCGGTGATGAATACCTGCTCGGGAACACAGTGCACGCTCCTGGCAATGGAAAGATAGGCCGCGATCTCCCGGCGCAGCGACAATTCGCCGCGCGGATCGGGATAGATCATCGAGCAGAACGATCCCGCTTTCAACAGGTTCGATGCACGCGCCCGCGCGAACAGCTTTTCAGGCAGGCCGTTTGCCAGGGCAGGAACGCCAATCTGGAAAATCGCCGGACCGGCGCTCATCTCCTGAAACGTGCGCATGAAAACGCCTGGGCCAGGCGTTTCCGGCGGGGTCTGCGCCAGCTGTGCACGCGGGGCGACCCGCGTTCCCTTTGCCCCCCAGGCTTCGATCATCTGGGCATCGGACAGGCGCGCGTATGCTGCCTGGACGGTACCGCGCGCCACGCTCAGATTGCTTGCCAGGGCTTGCCACGAGGGCAAGCGGGTGCCGGGAGCCAGCAGCCCCTCCTCGATTGCACGGCAAATGCTCGCCCGAATTTGTTCGGTCAGCGATACCTTCGCCGCTCGGTCCAGCTTTATCGGCAGATGTGTTTTCATATCTTGGTACACACAAAGTATATGGTTCTTGGTGCTTTTATTCGTACCATCAATGGTACAGAATATCTGTAAATATGTGGCCCTTATCTCATGATACAGAGCGGGGGAACACGAACAGATGATTGACTCGCCACAGCTGCTTCGCGTACCGGGGCGTGCTCCGATTTGAACCCACACTACAGGACCAGCAATGAGCAGCGGAAGCAGATTCGATTGAGGCTCACCATTATTGAGCGCCATAGTCCTCAAGCAAGGGACGCCAGCGCAATGCAACTCAAACGGAAGACCACCCCTGCTTTCGTTCGGGCCGAGCTAAAAATCCCCTGGCAAGGCCAGATGATTTTTAGAAGAAAAAGCCACGCTAGGGCGCGGCGCAAAAAGAACATCCTTTCTACCCTGTCCCAAAGGAGGGGTCATGTCCCAGGTCGACTGGCTTAGCCAACTGCTGCAAACCATTACCGTCACAGGGCAACTGGAAGTGCGCTGCGCTTACGGTGCGCCCTGGCGCGTGGCCTGGCCCAGCTCCGCCGCTTTCGAGATTCCCTACCACGTCGTCCTCAAAGGCCGTGCATTCATCGAGGACCCCGACAGCAATGAGATCAAGCAGCTGCTGGCCGGAGATATCGTGCTTCTTCCGCATGGCTCGGCGCACGTCCTGCACGATGGCAGCGGCCGCGAGCCTGCCCCGGGTGACCGGCGCCGCGGCGCTGCTGGCTGGATCATGAGCGAGAACGCAGGCCAGGGCGAGCGTCTCGACATGTTGTGCGGGCGCTTCGTCGTCGCGCCACCGCATGACAGGATCATTCGCGACTATCTGCCGAAAACGCTGACGGTGCGCACGATGGACCGGCGTCGGGATGACAGCAGCGGAGCGGCCGCAAGCCACCTGGCCAGCCTGATCGACCTGATGCGCAAGGAGTCGGCCGGCGATCAACCGGGCGGGTCAGCCATTCTCAATGCACTCACGTCCGCGCTGTTTACCCTGGCCTTGCGAGCGGCAAGCGAATCCGAGAACGCCCCTGCAGGGTTGCTGGCGCTGGCGGGCAATCCTCGCCTCGCGCCCGCCATTACCGCCATGTTCGCCGAGCCGGCCCGCGCCTGGAAGCTGCCCGACCTGGCTGACTTGTGCAGCATGTCGCGCGCGACCTTCATGCGGCATTTTCAAAACAGACTGGGCCGATCGGCCATCGATATGCTGACCGACATCCGGATGAGTTTGGCGGCGAGTGAACTCAAGAAACAGGGCATGAGTACCGAGGCCGTCGCCGATACGGTCGGCTATCAGTCGGTTGCGGCATTTCGCCGCATGTTCACGGACAAGATGGGCATGACACCTGGCGAATGGCGCCGCCAGGCGCGCGAAGGCGGACCAGCCGGCGCGCCCCAGGGCCGCGCCTGATGGCAGTGCCACGGCGGCCTGTTTCTTCAAGTCGCGGTGGCACTGCAACGCCTGCCTCGCCGGCCAGTCGCTAATCCGCTTTGATCCTTTCAAGCAGTCTTTTGAGCACATGTAGTCTCGAAATCGATACAGGGCCCACCTAAAGTAGAGGCTCCTACTCACCCGATTAACGAGACGCACCATGAGCCGCATCGCTATCCCAGACGTCACCAGCGCCACCGGAGCCACCGCAGACATTTACGCTCGTGTGCGCAAGATGTCGGGCGGCCGCCTGCCAAATACCTATGCGGCGCTGGGCCATCTGGTACCGGCATCCCTGGCGGCGGTGCTCGACACCCAGGCCACGCTGAACGCTGGCGCCCTGACCCGGCAAGATCACGAAACCATCAAGCTTTTACTGAGCGAAATGACCGGTTGCGAAGTGTGTATCGCAGCGCACAGCTTCGTAGGCGAACTGGCCGGTCTGCCGAAAGATGTGCTGCGGGCGATACGCGAGGGGCGATCCACGGGGGACCCCAAACGCGATGGATTGATCCGCTTCGTGACGCATTTGCACAGCACCAGCGGTAGCGTCAGCGATGGCGGGTTCGAGGCCATTCGCGCCGCCGGTTACAGCGAGCCCCAGCTGGCGGAAATCGCGCTGACCATGGCCCTGGGGCTGTTCACCAACACCTTCAACCGTATCAACGCCACCGCCGTCGATTTCCCCGGCGTGGACCGATCCGGGCCGCCGCAAGAATGACTTCACAGCAAGTCTCAATCATCGAAGCCGCATCCGCGTGTATCGATCCACCCTCCCACCAAGGACTCACCATGAAACATCACACCGCCCAGACCAATGCCGTCATCGAATGCATTTTGAGCCGCAGCGCGGCGAAGTACTACGACCCTGCGGCCGCCATGAGCGACGCCGAGATCGCCGAACTGGTGGGCATTGCCACTGCTGCGCCAACCTCCTTCCACTTGCAGAATTGGCGCTTCATCGCCGTGCGCACGGCCCAGGCCAAGGCGCGCCTGCTGCCGATCGCCTGGAACCAGCCACCGATTACGGACGCGGCAGTGACCTTCATCATGGTCGGTCAACTCGCTGACGCGAGCGTGATTCCCGACCGGCTCGCCCCCCTGGTCCACGCTGGCGTGATGCCGGCGGAGATGGTGGCGCAATGGGAAGCGCCTGCGCGCGACTTGTATAAAGCGTTCCCGCAACG
>JBJMVV010000212.1:0-18655 GCA_045810505.1 Massilia sp. | reverse complement strand
GTGCGATTGCCGATCGCCCAAATCCAGCCGAGAAGAAAAGCGCCCCACGACCAGCCGCGCACGCCGTCGGGCACGGCGCCTTGCGCTTTCGATGCGCTTGAAGCCTGCAGCGCCCCGCGCTGCATGCAGGCAGGGGCCGACTCGTGTAATTGCTTGGCGCAGCCACGACAGAAAACCATCGCCATATTTATCTCCTGATTGAACAGCATCAGTGGCGAAAAAGATGCCACAGGCCTCCATCATCGTGAAATGCTCTGCGGCATCATTGCGCCCTCACAACTATCTGCCAGCGCAACACTGTTTTATGCGGCGTGCGTGCCGATCAGGAAAAGGCGCCATGCTGCGCCGCGACAATCGAGCATGCTGTCGAGCCCTGCAATTCTTCAAAAGTGTCGCCAGTCGCCACCAAAAGTGTCACGCCGTGGGCTCTTACATACATATGTGTATCATTATTTCCCTATAATGACTGCTGCGAAGGGGAAAAAAATTCCTAATCAAAACAAATACTTGCGTCAGGAAATATCTGACCCGCCGTTCATTAGTGTTGTTTTCTATGCCATACTGATGGCTGTGCACCTACCGACGGCCAGCAAGGATTGACCTTTCTGCACTACAATACGGCATTGCCAAATACCGAATAAGCCTGTGAGCAACCTCGTTGAAATCCGCGATCTCCAATTTGCCTACGGAGACCGGGTCATCCTGTCTGACCTGAACATGGACTTCCCCCGTGGGAAGGTGGTCGCCGTCATGGGTGGTTCCGGTTCCGGCAAGACGACCGTGCTGCGCCTCGTCGGCGGGCAGATCGTGCCGCAAAAAGGCGGTGTCAGCGTGGGCGGCGAAATCGTGCACCAGCTCGATACCGACGGCCTGTACCGGCTGCGCCGCAAGATGGGCATGCTGTTCCAGTTCGGCGCCCTGTTCACCGACCTCTCCGTGTTCGACAACGTGGCCTTTCCCCTGCGCGAGCACACCAATCTGCCGGAAGAACTGATCCGCGATCTGGTGCTGTTGAAACTGAACGCGGTGGGCCTGCGCAACGCGCACAAATTAAAACCGTCGGAAATTTCGGGCGGCATGGCGCGCCGCGTTGCAGTGGCGCGGGCGATTGCCCTCGATCCCGAACTGATCATGTATGACGAGCCTTTTGCTGGCCTCGATCCGATCTCGATGGGCGTGACCGCCAACCTGATCCGCAAACTTAACGACGCGCTCGGTTCGACTTCGATCCTCGTGTCCCACGACGTCCAGGAGTGCTTCGCCATCGCCGACTACGTGTATTTCCTGTCCCAAGGCAAGGTGGTTGCGCGCGGCACGCCGGCGGAGATGCGCGTCTCGACCGATCCTTACGTCAAGCAGTTCGTCAATGCGGCGCCGGACGGTCCGGTGCCGTTTGATTATCCCGGCAAGTCGCTCGACGAAGACCTGGGCCTGGGAGAGCGCGCATGATCGCCCGGCTCCTTGCCAGGATCGGCTGCTACGTGCGCGAGTCGATTGAAAGCGTCGGCTACGCCACCCGCTCCTTCTTTGGCCTGCTGGCCGTCTCGCCCGGCGCCATGAAGCGCCCGTCGCTGATTTCCGAGCAGATTCACTTTATTGGTAACTACTCGCTCGTCATCATCACCGTCTCCGGCCTGTTTGTCGGCATGGTGCTGGGCCTGCAAGGCTATATCACCCTGACCCCGTACGGCGCCGAACAAAAGCTGGGCCAGGTCGTTGCGCTGGCGCTGGTGCGCGAACTGGGACCGGTCGTGACGGCCCTGCTGTTTGCCGGCCGCGCCGGCACCTCGCTGACGGCCCAGATCGGCCTGATGAAAGCGGGCGAACAGTTGTCCGCCATGGAAATGATGGCAATCAACCCGATCCAGCGCGTGCTGGCGCCCCGTTTCTGGGCCGGCGTGGTGGCCATGCCCGTGCTGGCGACGATTTTCAGCGCCGTGGGCATTCTGGGCGGCTACCTGGTGGGCGTTCAGCTGATCGGTGTCGACGAAGGCGCCTTCTGGTCGCAAATGCAGGCCAACGTCGACGTGCGCGCCGACGTGCTCAACGGCGTCATCAAGAGCCTGGTATTCGGTATCGCCGTCACGTTCACCGCCTTGTTCCAGGGTTATCACGCCGAGCCGACGCCGGAAGACGTGTCGCGCGCTACCACCCGCACCGTGGTGATCGCGTCGCTGATGGTCTGGGGCCTGGACTTTGTGATGACGGCGATTATGTTTAACAAATAGCGCGCAAGAATAAGTAAAAGCTGAATCCGGCGGCAACGCCTGAGCGTAACAATTAGAGTGAGTAAAATTATGCATCGTAAAACTATCGACGTCTGGGTTGGCTTGTTCGTACTGCTGGGGCTGGCTGCGCTGCTGTTCCTCGCCCTCAAGGCCGGCAACATGAGCACGCTGTCGCTGAACAAGACCTATGCCATTACGGGCAAGTTCGACAATATCGGCGGCCTGAAGCCGCAAGCGCCCGTAAAAAGCGCTGGCGTGGTCGTGGGCCGCGTGGGCGACATCACGTTTGACAACAAAACCTTCCAGGCAGTGGTCACCCTCGACATGGACGCCAGTCACCAGTTCCCGAAGGACAGCTCGCTGAAGATCCTGACGGCTGGCCTGCTGGGCGAGCAGTACATCGGCATCGTGCCTGGCGGCGACACCGTCAATCTGGCCGCTGGCGGTCGCATCAACAGCACGCAGTCCGCTGCCGTGCTGGAAGATTTGATTAACCAGTTTATCTACAGCAAGGCCGCGGACGGAAAGGACACCGCCAAATGATGAAGCTCGCTACCCGCTCGACCCTGCGCCGCAGCGCGCTGGTACTGGCAGTGACGGCCAGCGCCGCCCTGACCGGCTGCGCCACCGGTGCCAATCCCCGCGACCCCTTTGAGCCATTCAACCGGCAAATGTTCGCCTTTAACGACACCGTCGACAAGGTAGCCCTCAAGCCCGCCGCGACCGCCTACAAGAAAGTGCTGCCCCAGTTCATCCAGACGGGCGTCAACAATTTCTTCGGCAACCTGTCCGACCTGTGGACCGGCGCAAACAACCTGCTGCAAGGCAAAGGCAAGGATGGCATGACGGACTTTGCCCGTTTCGGCCTGAACTCGACGCTGGGCCTGCTGGGCGTGCTCGATATCGGTTCCGACGTGGGCTTGCAAAAGCACAATGAAGACTTCGGCCAGACCATGGGCGCCTGGGGCGTGCCGTCCGGCCCTTACCTGATGCTGCCGATTTTCGGACCGTCGACCGTGCGTGACGCGGCCGGCATTCCGCTCGACATCAAGGCCGATCCCTGGGCCTACAAGGAGCCGGTCTACATCCGCAACAGCGGCATTGCCCTGCGTGCAGTCGACCAGCGCGCGTCCGTGCTGGACGCCTCCAACCTGCTGGAAGACGCCGCCCTCGACCGTTACGAATTCATCCGCGACGGCTTCCTGCAGCGCCGCGAAAGCCGCATCAACGATGGCGGCGGGCGCGCCAAGCTGGACGAATACCTGAACAAGAAGAACGCCACCCCGGCAGCCAGCGAAGGCGGCAGCCTGAAAGCGGCCTACCCGGACGATCCGGGCCCGACCGGCGGCGCAGCGCCTGCGCCAACCGGCGGTGCAGCGGCTACCCCCGCAACGCCGGCGGCGCCAGCAGCGCCAGCCAAGCCGTTTGGCAATGCCTACCCGGATGATCCGGGTCCGACCGCAGAACCGGCTGCACCTGCACAAAAGAAATAAGCAAGACGTGTCATCGCGGCGGCCGGTTGGGGAGTTTATTGAGCTGAAATACCAACTGTGCCGCAAGATGCGCGCTTTGCCGCTAGACTTACCCGCAACTATAGAAGAGGGCTTATGAAACTGATCAAACAACTTATCGCCGTGAGCATGCTGGCCGTGTCGGCCATTGCTGTGGCAGCACCTGCACCCGCACCGGCCAACGAAGCGCCGGACGCGCTCGTCAAGCGCATCAGCAACGATGTGCTGGAAACCGCCAAGTCCGACAAGGACATTCAGGCCGGCAATATCAACAAGGTCACCGCCCTGGTCGATGCCAAGATCCTGCCCTACGTGGACTTCCAGCGCATGACCGCCCTGGCAGCCGGCCCCCACTGGCGCAGCGCCACCCCCGAGCAAAAGACCGCGCTGTCGAACGAATTCCGCCAGCTGCTGATCCACACCTATTCGGGCGCCCTGTCGCAGGTGCGCAATGAAACCGTGGAATTCAAGCCCCTGCGCGCCGATCCGGCCGACACCGAAGTGGAAGTCAAATCGGTCGTCAACGTCCAGCGCGGCGAGCCGGTTCAGCTGAGCTATCGCCTGGCCAAGGGCCCATCGGGCTGGAAAATTTTCGACATCAATGTGCTTGGCGCCTGGCTGGTGGAAACCTACCGCAGCACCTTCGCCACCGCCATCAGCAAGGGCGGCATCGACGGCCTGATCAAGCAGCTGGCCGACCGCAACAAAGAGCTGGCCAACAAGCCGCTCAAGGCGCCAACGAAGTAAGCCCATGACTGAAAACACTGTCCAACCAACGCTCGAGTACCTCACGTTCGCCACGGCGCACGCGGCGCTCGGGCGGGGTCTGGCGGCCATCCGCGGCGGCCAGACCGTGTTCGACCTGTCGCGCCTGAAGTCGTCCGACTCCTCCGGCGTGGCCGTGTTGATGGCGATGCTGCGCGAAGCGCGCGCCACCAAGCAAACCCTGTCCTTCCTGAACTTGCCGGTCAGCCTGAAAAGCCTGCTGACCCTGTACGGCGTCGATCATCTGCTGAACGACGCCGCGGCGGCCTCCCCGGCCGACCTGCACCACCATTGACCCTGTCATTGTCCTGCTGAACCAGGCCGTGTTCTAAACGAAACGGCCTGCTTCTCTCGCGCAACGGGCCGCTCGCCCGGATGCCGCAAGCCTTCTGGCGATTTCCCCTATAATTGCCAGTTCCCCCGCGAAAAACAAAGAAAACCGCATGCCAGCAGCGATCCAGATCAATCAGGTCGAGAAAAGCTACAAATCCCTGAAAGCACTTGGCGGGGTCTCGCTCGCCATTGAACAGGGCGAGTTCTTCGGCCTGCTCGGCCCGAACGGCGCCGGCAAGACCACCCTGATTTCCACCATCGCCGGCCTGATTCGTCCGGATGCAGGCAGTATTGCCATCCACGGCCACGACGTCGTCAGCGATTTCCGCAACGCCCGCAAGAATCTCGGCGTCGTGCCCCAGGAACTGGTGTTCGATCCCTTTTTCACGGTGCGCGAAACCTTGCGCTTGCAATCGGGCTATTTTGGCCTGAAAAACAATGACAAGTGGATCGACGAGGTGATGGAAAACCTCGATCTGACCAACAAGGCCGACACCAATATGCGCGCCCTGTCCGGCGGCATGAAGCGGCGCGTGCTGGTCGCCCAGGCGCTGGTGCACAAGCCGCCCGTGATCGTGCTCGATGAGCCGACCGCCGGCGTCGACGTCGAACTGCGCCAGGGCCTGTGGAAATTCATTTCCCGCCTGAACCGCGAAGGCCACACGGTCGTGCTCACCACCCACTACCTGGAAGAGGCGCAAGCCATGTGCACCCGCGTGGCGATGCTACGCGGCGGCAAGGTGGTCGCGCTCGACACCATGAAGTCCCTGATCCGCCGCATTTCCGGCTCGCAGTTGATCGTGCACACAGCCAGCGGCGCCGTGCCGGACGACCTGCGCCACCTGGTGTCGGAAGCCTCGCCCGATGGCAAGAAAATCAGCCTGCGGGTGAATGAATACAGCGAAGTCGAGCAGATCCTCGCGCGCCTGCGCGAAGCCGGGGTGGTGATCGACGAAATGCAGTTGCAACAGGCGGACCTGGAAGATATCTTCTTGCAGATCATGGATGGAGGTTCGGTTTGAACATGTTTTCGGTGGGGTTCCAGACCCTGTTTTACAAAGAAACCTTGCGTTTCTGGAAGGTCGCCACGCAAACCGTCGCCGCGCCCATCCTGACCGCCATGCTCTACCTGCTGATCTTCGGCCATGTGCTCGAAGGCAAGCTGGAAGTCTATCCGGGCGTGAGCTACACGGCCTTTCTGATTCCCGGCCTGGTGATGATGAGCGTGCTGCAAAACGCCTTCGCCAACGCTTCCTCGTCGCTGATCCAATCGAAAATCACGGGCAACCTGGTGTTCATCCTGCTGCCGCCCCTGTCGCACTGGGAAATCATTTCGGCGTATGTGCTCGCCTCCGTCGTGCGCGGCCTGGCGGTCGGCTTTGGGGTGTTCGCCATCACCGCCTGGTTCGCCCACCTGCACTTCGTCGCGCCCTGGTGGATCATCATCTTTGCCGTGCTGGGCGCTGCCATTCTCGGCACCATGGGCGTCATCGCCGGCATCTGGGCGGAAAAATTCGACCAGCTGGCCATGTTCCAGAACTTTCTCATCATGCCCGCCACCTTTCTGGCCGGCGTGTTTTACTCGATCCACTCGTTGCCGCCTTTCTGGCTGGCGGTGTCGCACTTCAATCCCTTTTTCTACATGATCGACGGCTTCCGCCACGGCTTCTTCGGCCAGTCGGACATTTCGCCATGGACCAGCCTGGCTGTCGTGAGCGCCTTTTTCATCGTGCTGGCGACCATCGCCGTCAACCTGCTGCGGCGCGGTTACAACCTGCGCCACTAATTTAAGGATTACTACCGTGGCTACCACACCCGAACTGATTCACAGCTATATTTCCAACGGCCTGGCGTGCACCCACCTGGAAGTCGACGGCGACGGCCAGCACTTCACCGCCCTCATCGTCGCCGCCGACTTTGCCGGCAAGCGCCCGATCCAGCGTCACCAGCTGGTCTACGCCGCCCTGGGCGACCGCATGCGCGAGGAAATCCACGCGCTGTCGATGAAAACCCTGACCCCTGACGAATACCAAGCCCAACAAGGATAAGCGCCCATGGACCAACTGAAAATTGTCGGCGGCAAGCGCCTGGACGGCGGCATTGTCATCTCGGGCGCCAAGAACGCGGCCCTGCCCATCCTGTGCGCGGGCCTGCTCACCAGCGGCGACCTGGAACTGTCCAACGTGCCCCACCTGCACGATGTGCGCACCATGTTGAAACTGCTGTCGCAAACGGGCCTCTCCGTCAAGCAGGATGGCGACCACGTCACCCTCAACGGCAGCGCCATCACCAGCCTGGAAGCGCCGTATGAACTGGTCAAGACCATGCGCGCCTCGATCCTGGTGCTGGGCCCCCTGCTGGCCCGTTTCGGCGAAGCGAAGGTGTCGCTGCCGGGCGGCTGCGCGATCGGCTCGCGCCCCGTCGACCAGCACATCAAGGGCCTCGAAGCGCTGGGCGCCGAGATCCATATCGATGGCGGCTACATCTACGCCAAGTGCGCCAAGCTGAAAGGCGCCTCCATCCGCACCGACATGATCACGGTCACGGGCACGGAAAACCTCTTGATGGCCGCCACCCTGGCCGAAGGCGAGACCATCCTCGAAAACGCGGCGCAGGAACCGGAAGTGACGGACCTGGCCAATATGCTCGTTGCGATGGGCGCGAAGATCGACGGCATCGGCACCGGCCGCCTGGTGATCCAGGGCGTCGACAAGCTGCACGGCGCGCAGCATGCGGTCATCTCGGACCGCATCGAAGCGGCCACTTTCCTGTGCGCGGTGGCGGCCACGGGCGGCGACGTGCTGCTGACGAATACCCGCGTCGACATCATGGACGCCGCGCTCGACAAGCTGCGCGAAATCGGCCTGCACATGACCATCGGCCGCGATTCAATCCGTGCCACCATGGAAGGGCGCCCCCGCCCGGTCAGTTTTTCGACCACCGAGTATCCGGGCTTCCCGACTGACATGCAGGCCCAGTTCATGGCCGTCAACACCATCGCCGACGGCACCAGCGTCATCGCCGAGAACATCTTTGAAAACCGGTTCATGCACGTGCAGGAGATGAACCGCCTGGGCGCGTCGATCCGCACCGACGGCAATGTCGCCCACATCATCGGCGTGCCGCGCCTGGTTGGGGCGCCCGTGATGGCGACCGACCTGCGCGCGTCGGCTTCGCTGGTGATCGCCGCCATGGCAGCCGAAGGCACCACCATCATCGACCGCATCTACCACCTCGACCGCGGCTACGACCGCATGGAAGACAAGCTCTCAAAAGTAGGCGCGGAGATCGTGCGGATCAAGGCATGAGCCAGAGCGCCTTTGCGGCCCCGGCGGATGGCCAGTTGATCCTGGCCCTGTCGAAAGGGCGCATTTTCGAGGACACCCTGCCGCTGCTGCGCGCGGCCGGCATCGAGGTGCTGGAAAACCCGGAAACCTCGCGCAAGCTGATCCTCGCCACCAACGACCCTGACGTGCGCGTCATCATCGTGCGCGCGTCCGACGTGCCGACCTATGTGCAGTATGGCGCGGCCGACTTCGGCGTGGCCGGCAAGGACGTGCTGCTCGAGCATGGCGGGGAGGGTTTGTACCAGCCGATCGACCTGCACATCGCCCGCTGCCGCATGTCGGTGGCCGTGCACGCCGGTTTTGATTACGACAAGGCGGTGCGCCAGGGCGCGCGCCTGCGCGTGGCGACCAAGTTCGTGCAGACGGCGCGTGAACACTTTGCCCGCAAGGGCGTGCACGTCGACCTGATCAAGCTGTATGGCTCGATGGAGCTTGCGCCCCTGGTTGGCCTGTCGGATGCGATCGTCGACGTGGTCTCCACCGGCAGCACCCTGCGCGCCAATAACCTGGTTGAAGTGGAAGAGATCATGGAGATCTCGTCCCGCCTGGTGGTCAACCAGGCTGCCTTAAAACTCAAGCGCGCGCGCCTGCAGCCGATCCTCGCTGCGTTTGAACGCGCCTCGCAATTACAAGGTTGATCCGCATGTCCACCCCCGCACTGAAGCTTCGCCTGCTCGACTCCACCGCCACCGGTTTCAATGACACCCTGTCAAAGCTGCTGGCATTCGAGGCGGCCACCGATGACGCCATCGAGACGGCCGTCGCCGCCATCCTGCAGGACGTCAAAACGCGGGGTGACGCGGCGGTACTGGACTACACCAACCGCTTTGACCGCATTCCCGGCGGCGCCGCCAGCATGGCCGCCTTTGACATCGGCCAGGCCGAACTCGATGCGGCGCTGGCAGCGATCCCGCCCGCCCAGCGCGCGGCGCTTGAAACGGCGGCGGCGCGCATCCGCGTCTTTCACGAGCGCCAGCGCGATGAGCTGAAAGGTTTTACGTACACGGAGGCGGATGGCACCGTGCTGGGCCAGCGCATCACGCCGCTCGACCGGGTCGGCATCTATGTCCCCGGCGGCAAAGCGGCCTACCCGTCGTCGGTGCTGATGAATGCCATCCCCGCCAAGGTAGCGGGTGTCCCTGAAATCATCATGGTGGTGCCGACCCCGGATGGGGTGAAAAACCAGATGGTGCTGGCCGCCGCCGCCATTGCGGGCGTCACGCGCGTGATCACCATCGGCGGTGCCCAGGCCGTGGGCGCGCTCGCTTACGGCACGGCGACGATTGCCGCCGTCGACAAAATCGTCGGCCCCGGCAATGCCTATGTCGCTGCCGCCAAGCGCCGCGTGTTCGGCACGGTCGGCATCGACATGATCGCGGGTCCTTCTGAAATCCTCGTGCTGTGCGACGGCAGCACGGACCCGGACTGGGTGGCCATGGACCTGTTCTCGCAGGCCGAGCACGACGAACTGGCGCAGGCAATCCTGCTGTGCCCTGACGCCGGCTATATCGCGCAGGTCGAAGCGAGCATCCACAAGCTGCTGCCCACCATGCCGCGCGCCGATACCATCCGCACTTCGCTGAGCGATCGCGGGGCATTGATCAAGGTGCGCGACATGGACGAAGCCTGCGCGATCGCCAACGCCATCGCCGCCGAGCACCTGGAAATTTCCGCTGCCGAACCGCAGCAGTGGGCCGACAAGATCCGCCACGCGGGCGCCATGTTCCTCGGCCGTTTTTCGTCGGAGTCGCTGGGCGACTACTGCTGCGGCCCCAATCACGTGCTGCCTACGTCGCGCACGGCGCGCTTTTCGTCGCCGCTGGGTGTGTACGATTTCCAGAAGCGCTCATCGATTTTGTTCGTGTCGGAAGCGGGCGCGCAGACCCTGGGTGCCGTGGCGGCCGAACTGGCGTATGGCGAAGGCTTGCAGGCACACGCGCGCAGCGCTGAACTGCGGATGAAACCCGTCAAATGACGAGGTACAGATGAACCTTTGGCTTGACCGCGTCTTTTGCGAGGATGCCCTGGCGGGCTTGGCTCGCATTCCCGATGGCGCCGTCGACCTGATCCTCACCGATCCGCCTTACAACCTGGGCAAGGATTACGGCAACGACTCGGACCAGCAGAGCGAGGAAGATTTTCTCGCCTGGACGGCGCGCTGGATCGACCTGGCGATCCCAAAGTTAAAAGACAACGGCAGCCTGTATATCTTCGCCACCTGGCGCTATTCGCCGGAGATCTTCGTCATGCTGAAAAAGCGCCTGACGATGATGAACGAGATTATCTGGGACCGCCGCGTGCCCTCGATGGGCGGCAGCGTGCGCAGTTACAGTTCGGTGCACGACACCATCGGCTTTTTTGTCCGCCGCAAGGATTATTATTTCGACCTCGACGCCGTGCGCATTCCCTACGATGCCGCGACCAAGAAGGCCCGCTCGCGCTCCATCTTCGTCGGTTCGAAATGGCTGGAGCTGGGCTACAACCCGAAGGATCTGTGGAGCGTCTCGCGATTGCACCGCGAGCATCCCGAGCGCGCCGAGCATCCGACCCAAAAACCCCTGGAGATCATCGAGCGCATGATCAAGGCCTCCTGTCCGCCGGGCGGCGTGGTGCTCGATCCCTTCATGGGCAGCGGCACCACAGCGCTGGCGGCGCGCCGCACCGGCCGCCACTTCTGCGGATTTGAGCTCAACGCGGCGTATTGTGCGATCATCGAACAGCGCCTCACGACGCCGATTGCCGACACCATTGCCAAGCGCCGTGCGGCCAAACAGGCGAGCAAAAAAATCACGGTCGAATCGACCGACTAGTATCCACCCTGCATATCCATAAAGACTGACCATGAGTTCCATCGACCGCCTCATCGCCAACACCATCCGTGCCGACGTGCGCGCCGTGAGCAGCTACAACGTCGCCGATTCCAGCGGCTACATCAAACTGGACGCGATGGAGAACCCCTATCAACTGCCGGAAAGCCTGCGCGCGGAACTGGGCAGCCGCCTGGCCGACGCGGCCCTCAATCGCTATCCCGTGCCCACCTATGCCAAGCTGAAGGCCTTGATTTGCGAGGAGCTCGGTGTGCCGGACGGGTACGACGTCATTCTCGGCAACGGCTCGGACGAACTGATCTCCATCATCGATGTGGCCACCGCGCGCCAGGATAAACGGGCCGTCGTGCTGGCGCCCATTCCCGCCTTCGTCATGTACCAGCGTTCGGCGCAGTTCGCCGGCATGGATTTCGTCGGCGTGCCTTTGACGAGCGATTTTCAGCTGGACATGCCGGCCATGCGCGCGGCCATCGCCCAACACGAGCCGGCGGTGCTCTACCTGGCTTACCCGAACAACCCGACCGGCAACCTGTACGACGCCGCCGACATGGCCGAGCTGATTGACCTGCTGGGCAATGCCAGCTCCGGCATCGTCGTCGTCGACGAGGCCTACGAGCCTTTTGCCCGCACCAGCTTCATGGAGCATCTGCCCGAGTTCGAGAATCTGGTTGTCATGCGCACCCTGTCCAAGCTGGGACTGGCCGGTATCCGCCTTGGCTACATGTCGGCCGCGCCGGCCCTGCTTGCCCAGTTCGACAAGGTGCGCCCGCCCTACAACGTCAACGTGCTCACCCAGGTGGCGGCCGAGTTTGCGCTGGACCACCTCGACGTGCTCGACGCCCAGGCCGAACAGCTCAACGCCGCGCGGCCCCTGCTGGCCGAGGCGATCGCCGCCCTGCCCGGCGTGACCGTGTTTGACTCGAGCGCCAACTTCCTGTTGTTCCGTGTCGCCGATTCGGACGCCGTCACCGCCAAACTCACGCAAGCGAAGGTGCTGGTCAAAAATCTCGGTAAAATGCACCAACTGCTGGCAAACTGCATCCGTGTGACCGTCAGCACCCCTGAAGAGAATGCGGCGTTTATGGCCGCCCTTACCGAAGCATTGAAACCATGAACCGCACCGCCGAAATCATCCGCAACACCAACGAGACCAAAATCCGTGTCGCCATCAACCTTGATGGCACCGGCCAGCAGAAGCTCAATACCGGCGTGCCCTTCCTGGACCACATGCTCGACCAGATCGCCCGTCACGGCCTGATCGACCTCGATATCGAATGCGTGGGCGACCTGCACATCGATGCCCACCACAGCGTGGAAGACACCGGCATCACGCTGGGCATGGCGTTCGCTAAAGCCATCGGCGACAAGAAGGGCATCCGCCGCTACGGCCATGCCTACGTACCGCTCGACGAAGCGCTCTCGCGCGTGGTGATCGACTTTTCGGGGCGGCCTGGCCTGGAAATGCACGTGCCCTGGAAGCGCGCCATGATCGGCAGTTTCGATGTCGACCTGGCGCACGAATTTTTCCAGGGTTTTGTGAACCACGCGCTGGTGTCGCTGCACATCGATAATCTGCGCGGCGAAAACGCGCACCACCAGTGCGAGACCGTGTTCAAGGCGTTCGGACGGGCGCTGCGCATGGCCGCCGAACTCGATCCCCGCTCGGCCGGTGTGATCCCCTCGACCAAGGGTAGTCTGTAAGCCATCATGAAAAAAATCGTTGTAGTCGACTACGGCATGGGCAATCTGCGATCGGTGGCGCAAGCCCTGCGCGCGGTCGCGCCGGAGGCGAACGTGCTCATTTCCGGCGACGCTGCCGATATCGACAGCGCCGACCGTATCGTCCTGCCGGGCCAGGGCGCCATGCGCGACTGCATGCAGAGCCTGCGCGAATCGGGTGTCGAGGATGCCCTGCTGCGCGCTTCCAAAAACAAGCCGCTGATGGGCGTGTGCGTGGGCGAGCAGATGCTCTTCGACCGCAGCGAGGAAGCCGATACGGCGGGCCTGGGCCTGCTGCCTGGCCGGGTGGTGCGCTTTCGCCTGGACGGCATGCTGCAGCAGGACGGCTCGCGCTTCAAGGTGCCGCAGATGGGCTGGAACCGCGTCCACCAGGTGCAGGATCACCCGATCTGGGAAGGCATCTCCGAAGACGCCTATTTCTATTTTGTGCACAGTTACTTTGCACAGCCTATCGATCCGAACGACACCATCGGCGAGACCGATTACGGCTCGGCCTTCTGCTGCGCCGTCGCGCGCGAAAACATCGTCGCCACCCAGTTCCACCCCGAGAAGAGCGCCGCGGCGGGACTGCGCCTGTATCAGAATTTCGTACACTGGAATCCGTAGTTGAAGCCGTAAGCCCTACTTTTTTTGCAAACTGTTCGTTCACCCTGACCTGACTAAACATCATGCTGCTCATTCCTGCCATCGACCTCAAAGACGGTCACTGCGTGCGCCTCCAACAGGGCGACATGAACCTTGCCACCGTCTTTTCCGAAGATCCCGCCGACATGGCGCTGCACTGGCTGAAGAAAGGCGCGCGCCGCCTGCACCTGGTCGACCTGAACGGCGCCTTTGCGGGCAAGCCGAAGAACGAGGGCGCCATCAAGTCGATCCTGCAGGTGGTGCAGGACTACGCTGACGAAAACGACATCGACGCCATCCCCGTCCAGCTGGGCGGCGGCATCCGCGACCTCGACACCATCGAGCGCTACCTCGACAACGGCATCAGCTACATCATCGTCGGCACCGCTGCGGTGAAAAACCCCGGCTTCCTGCACGATGCCTGCGGCGCTTTCCCCGGCCACATCATCGTCGGTCTCGATGCCAAGGACGGCAAAGTCGCCACCGATGGCTGGAGCAAGATGAGCGGCCACGAAGTGATCGATCTCGCCAAAAAATTCGAAGCCTATGGCGTCGAATCGATTGTCTATACGGACATCGGCCGCGACGGCATGATGGGCGGCGTGAACATCGACGCCACCGTCAAGCTGGCGCAAGCCGTGAGAATTCCCGTGATCGCCTCGGGCGGCCTGCACAACCTGGCCGACGTGGAAGCGCTGTGCGCGGTGCAGGACGAGGGCATCGAAGGCGTCATCTGCGGCCGCTCGATCTACGAAGGCACGATTGATCTGACCACGGCGCAGTTGCGCGCCGACGAACTGTCGGGAGACAGCGTAGCGTAAGCGCGCACCACCATGCTCGCCAAACGCATCATTCCCTGCCTGGACGTCACCGATGGCCGCGTCGTCAAAGGTGTCAATTTCACCGAGCTGCGCGACGCCGGCGATCCGGTAGAAATCGCACGCCGCTACGACGGCCAGGGCGCCGACGAAATCACTTTTCTCGACATCACGGCGACCTCCGACGACCGCGACCTGATCCTACACATCATTGAAGCGGTCGCCTCCACCGTGTTCATTCCCCTCACCGTCGGTGGCGGCGTGCGCAAGGTGGAAGACGTGCGGCGCCTGCTCAACGCAGGCGCGGACAAGGTCAGCATGAACAGTTCCGCCGTCAGTAATCCGCAACTGGTGTTCGAGGCTTCGCAAAAGCACGGCTCGCAGTGCATCGTCGTCGCCATCGACGCCAAGCAGGTCGCACCGGGCAAGTGGGAAGTGTTCACGCATGGCGGGCGCAAGGCCACGGGCCTTGACGCGATTGCATGGGCGCGCGAGATGGAGCGCCTGGGCGCCGGCGAAATTTTATTGACCAGCATGGACCGCGATGGCACCAAGTCGGGGTTTGACCTGGGCCTGACGCGCGGCGTGTCCGATGCGGTGGGCATTCCCGTGATCGCCTCGGGCGGCGTGGGCGGCCTGCAGGATCTGGCCGACGGCGTCAAACTGGGCCGCGCCGACGCGGTCCTCGCCGCCAGTATTTTTCACTACGGCCAGCACACGGTCGAAGAAGCCAAGCGCTTCATGTCGGCGCAGGGCATCCCCATGCGCCTGGATTGAACCCAATGAATTTACCTGTCACACCCGCCCCCGGCCACGCTGCGCACGCAACCAATGCAAAATGGCTCAAGAAAGTCGCCTGGGATGAACACGGCCTGGTGCCCGTCATCGCCCAGGAAGCGGCCACCGGCGACGTGCTGATGTTCGCCTGGATGAACCGCGAGGCGCTGGCCCGCACGGTCGAACTGGGCGAAGCGGTCTACTGGTCGCGCTCGCGTAAAAAACTGTGGCACAAGGGCGAAGAGTCCGGCCACATCCAGAAAGTGCTGGAGATCCGGCTCGACTGCGACGAGGACGTGATCCTGCTGAAAATCGAGCAGACCAGCGGCATTGCCTGCCACACGGGCCGCCATTCCTGCTTTTTCCAGAAGTTCGAAGGCGACGCCGCCAGCGGCGACTGGCACAGCGCCGACCCGGTGCTGGTCGATCCCGACACCATTTACGCCAACCCGAAGAAAAAACCATGAGTGCCATTCTCGCGCAACTGGCCGCCGTAATTGAATCGCGCAAGCTGGCCAACGGCGGCGACCCCGCCACCTCGTATGTCGCCAAGCTGTTTTCCAAGGGTGACGACGCCATCCTGAAAAAAATCGGCGAAGAAGCCACCGAGACGGTGATGGCGGCCAAGGATGCGCGCGCCGGAGCCGATCCGGCAAAGGTGCTCTATGAAGTGGCCGACCTGTGGTTTCATTCCATGGTGCTGCTGGCGCAATTCGATTTGACGCCGCAGCAGGTGCTTGACGAGCTGGCGCGCCGCGAAGGCGTGTCCGGCATCGCCGAAAAAGCGTCACGCAAAGAAACTTAACCAGACGAGGATCCCTTGGAAAACTGCCTGTTCTGCAATATTGCCGCCAAACAGATCCCTGCGGCCGTGGTCTACGAAGATGATGAGTTGCTCGCGTTCAAGGATATCAACCCGGCCGCAGCCGTGCATCTACTGGTGATTCCGAAAGTCCACGTGGCA
Source organism: Massilia sp. (assembly GCA_045810505.1). Classification (GTDB taxonomy): domain Bacteria; phylum Pseudomonadota; class Gammaproteobacteria; order Burkholderiales; family Burkholderiaceae_D; genus JAFCUW01. The sequence continues at coordinate 2,720 of JBJMVV010000212.1, read as the reverse complement.
ACCTTGTCCGATTGCACAGCCGAGCATACGGCCTTGCTGGGCCGCATGCTGGCGCTGGCGCCGAAGTTGGCGGAAGAGCATGGTGTCAGCGTGGTGCACGGGGCCGATGGTCCATCGCGCGGCTACAAGACCCTGATCAACAGTGGGCCTGACGGAGGTCAAGAGGTGTACCATCTGCACTTGCACGTGATCGGGGGACCGAAACCCTGGCGGGGCCAGCGTTAAGCGGCTTTCAGGCGGGACAGGAGCGCCCTGCATCGCGTATACTGGCGTTAAACATTTCCGTGAATTCAAGGCGTTCGCGCCGGTAAGGAGAACAAAATGGGTTCAATGAGTATCTGGCACTGGGTGATTGTGCTGCTGGTCGTGGTGCTGCTGTTCGGCACCAAAAAACTGGGCAATATGGGTTCCGATGTGGGCAAGGCCGTCAAGGGTTTTAAAGATGGCGTGAAGGGCGAGGAAGACAAGACCACCGCCGTGCCGCCCAGCCAGGTCGTCGCCGACAAATCCACCATCGACGTCGACGCGAAAGAAAAATCAAAGTTTTAAATGCCGGCGCCTGAGAGGGCGCTGCGTTTGATGCGTTTGATGTAAATCCCCATGATCGATCTCGGTCTTTCCAAAATCGCCATCATTGGCGTCGTTGCGCTGATTGTCATCGGTCCCGAAAAGCTGCCCAAGGTGGCGCGGATGGCCGGGACCTTGTACGGCCGCGCCCAGCGTTATCTGCACGACGTCAAATCGGAAGTGAGCCGCGAAATCGAACTGGAAGAATTGCGCAACCTGCGCAAGGAAGTCGTCGAGACGGCCGAATCGATCCGCACGGAAGTACAAAACACCATTCACTCCTCGGTCGACGATGTGGAAGCGGCCTGGCGCGGTCATCCCGCCACCTATGGCAATCCCACCGCCAGCGTGACGGACCTGGAGCGCAAAGCGCGCGACTTCCGCCGCAAGAAACTGGTGCGCAATTCGGCCATTCCCGGCTGGTACAAGCAACGCCACGGCGGCAAGATGCACCTCATGTCGGGCGCGGCGCGCGTCAAGAAATTCCGTCCCCGCGCCGCCAATGCAGCATCCAACTCAGGCAGTTTCTTCTAAATGAGCAATAAACCCGAGGGCGAAGAAACCTTCATCTCCCACCTGTTTGAATTGCGCGACCGCCTGATCAAGGCGACGGTCGGCATAGCGATCATCTGCGCCCTGCTGTTTTTCTGGCCGGGTCCGGGCGCCATCTACGATTTTATTGCGCATCCGATGATTGCCTCGCTCCCGATCGGCTCGAAAATGATCGCCACCGGCGTCATCGCCCCGTTTTTGGTGCCGATGAAAGTGACCTTGCTGGTCGCCTTTATCATTTCACTGCCCTGGGTGTTTTATCAGCTCTGGGCTTTCGTGGCGCCGGGCCTGTACGCCCACGAGAAAAAGCTGGTTTTGCCGCTAGTGATTTCGTCCTCCCTGCTGTTTATCGGCGGCGTCGCCTTCTGCTATTTCTTTGTATTTGGCCGCGTTTTCAAATTCATTGGCGACTTTGCGCCCACCTCGATTGCCGTTATGCCCGATATCGAAAACTATCTCGATTTCGTCATGTCGATGTGCCTGGCATTTGGCGCAACCTTTGAAGTGCCCGTGGTGGTGGTAATCCTGGTGCGCATGGGCATCGTCAGCGTCGAAAAACTCAAGGAAATGCGCCCCTACGCGGTCGTGGGCGCCTTCGTGATTGCCGCCATCGTGACCCCGCCGGACGTGGTCAGCCAGCTCTCGCTGGCCGTGCCGATGTGCTTGCTGTTTGAACTGGGCCTGCTGGCCGCGCCGATTTTTGCGCGCGCGACCAAGTCGCCTGAAGAGACCGCGTAAGGCTGGGACGTTCGCAGCAGGGGGGCTGGCACTCGATGCCTGTCCCCGAGGTTGGACCGCGGCGTCAGCGGATTCTATAAGCAGCGACAGATTACTTTCCAGCCGCGGCCCAAACCGGGGACAGGCCGGGCCACGAATGGCGCCAAGTCCGATTGCGGCCCAACCAGTCCCCCTTCCATCACGGGCAATTACCAATCACGTAATACCCCGCCGAGGTCTGCGCCAGGGTCGCCGTATAAAACGTATTGTCCAGTCCCATGTTCTGGTTCGACCCGTTTGCCAGCGCATAGCCGCCGCTGTCGTGGGCCCGGCCTGCTTGCACGTGGGCATAGTTGCTGGCGTTGGTGGCGGTGCAGACGAAGCCGTTCGAGGTGGTGCCCGTCACGGCGCCAGAGAGCGCGCTTTCGCCGCCCGAGCCGACGGACGATACCTGGAAGTTGTACGCCGTGCTGGCGGCCAGTCCGGTCGCCGAGTACGCGGTCGCCGTGAGGGGCGAGGCCGTGATCTTGCTGCCGTTGCGATACACGTTGTAGCCGGTGGCGCCGCTGGCGGCCGACCACGACAGGGCGATGCTGCTGGCCGTGACGGCGCCGACGGCGAGGTTGGCGGGCGGCTGCAGGGCAGGGGCCGTGCCGACCAGGAACTGGGCGATGTTACAGGCGTTGGAGCTCAGGCCGGTGCCGCCGTCCGTGGCCGTCACCGTGCCCGTGTAGTAGCCGTTCGAGACCGCGTAGCCCTTGCTGAAGCTGGCGCCGCTGCCGGCCGCGCTGTCGTTCACGGCGGTCGGTCCATTGAGCACCACCTTGTAGCCGGAGATGGTCCCGGCTGCATCCGTGCCCGAGCCGCTCACCGTCACCGTCGTG
>JBJMVV010000211.1:0-4433 GCA_045810505.1 Massilia sp. | reverse complement strand
TTGCAGGGTGCGACGAAGGGAAGATCTTGTGGAAGATATTGCTCAGAATGCCCATGGTGTGTCCTTTGTTGTTAGTGAATGGGTGAATCAGTTACGGCGCATGCCCTGCGCCATGTGGCCCAGTGCGATCGCCAGCGCGGCGCCGCCCAGGCCCTTGACCAGTTGCGGATGCTGGGCGTAAAACTCGCCCATGCGGTCGACAATGCCGGGGTTGTGCTGCTCGGCCTGCTGAGCGATTTCCTGCACCTGCTGGGGCGTCATCTGCGATGCCTGGTCAGGCGTGATCTGGGGCGCCTGCTGGTGGTTGCCGCCGCCGAACATATTGCCCAGCACGCCGCCGGCCAGCGAGGACAGCACGCCAGGGCCGATGCCGCCCAGCAGTTGATTGAGCATGCCGGCGCGTTGGCCCGAGTCGCTATTGCCGAACAGATTGCCGACCATCTGGGGGAAGGGCGGGGTCTGGTCGGAGCGGAAGGCCTGGGTCACGCCCTGGGCCAGGTCCGTGCTTGAGGCGTTTTGCGCCACGCGGTCGAAATCGTTGACGGCCTGGTCGGCGTTGGCCGGATTGTTGGCGGCGTATTGTTGCAGCAGATTGCCAAGGTCAAAGCTCATGGTGGCCTCCTTTAGTATGTGATGGCGTCATGCGGCGCCAGAGAACAGGAAGGGTAGGGCGGCAGGCGGGGCTTATCTGTTCGGTACTACACGCTAGGGAAAATAGGGATTTCCAGCTGTTAATATGATGGCCCCGTCCACCTTTTTTCGACCATGTGGCCCTATCCTAAAATCCTCGCCCACCGCGGCGGCGGCAAGCTCGCCCCGGAAAACACCATCGCCGCCCTGCGCTGCGGCCTGGCGCACGGCTATCGCGCGGTGGAGTTCGACGTCATGCTGGCGCGCGACGGCGTGCCCGTGGTCATGCACGATCCCTTCCTGGGCCGCACGGTGCCCGGCTCCGGCAATGTGTTTGATTACGACAGCAGCGAACTGGCGCAGATGGATGCCGGCGCCTGGTTCGGCACGGCCTTCGCGTCTGAAGCGGTGCCCCTGTTCAGTGACTTCGTCGCCTTCTGCCAGGCCAGCAACATCTGGATGAACATCGAGATCAAGCCCGCGCCCGGCTTTGATGCCATCACCGGCGAGGTGGTCGCGCGCATGGCAGCCCAACTGTGCGGGGGCGACGCGCCATTGCCCCTGCTGTCCTCCTTCAGCGAAGCCGCGCTCGCAGCCGCCCGGCTTGCTGCGCCTGATCTACCGCGCGCCATCCTGTTCGACCAGGTACCGCCCGACTGGGAACGCCGGGCGCGCGCACTGGGCGCCGTCGCCATCCATCTGAACCACAAACGGCTCGATGCGGCGCTGGCGCAGGCCATCCGTGCCGCCGGCTTTGGCTTGTTTTGCTACACCGTCAACACGCCCGAGCGGGCGCGCGAACTGTTTGCCATGGGCGTCGATGCCTTCTGCACCGACCGCATCGACCTGATCGCCCCCGGCTTTGCCTGAGTCAAGCCTTACACCGTGGGCTATAATCGATTTTTAGCATGCTGCCCACTTACGTCCCTTACGTACACGCCCATACCACATGAAATCATCTGAAATTCGCGAAAAATTCCTCGGCTTCTTCGCTTCGAAAGGCCACACGATCGTGCGCTCGAGTCCCCTCGTGCCGGGCAACGATCCCACCATGCTGCTCACCAACAGCGGCATGGTGCAGTTCAAGGACGTCTTCATCGGCACCGACTCGCGCCCCTACACGCGCGCGACCTCGGTGCAGCGCTGCGTACGCGCGGGCGGCAAGCACAATGACCTGGAAAACGTCGGCTACACGGCGCGTCACCACACGTTTTTCGAAATGCTGGGCAACTTCAGCTTCGGCGACTATTTCAAGCGCGATGCGATTTTCTATGCATGGGAATTGCTGACCAAGGTCTACGGCCTGCCCGCCGACAAGCTCACCGTCACCGTCTATTTTGAAGATGACGAAGCCTACGATATCTGGGCCAAGGAAATCGGCGTCCCAACCGAGCGCATCATCCGCATCGGCGACAACAAGGGTTCGCGCTACGCCTCCGACAACTTCTGGCAGATGGCCGACGTCGGCCCCTGCGGTCCCTGCACGGAAATTTTCTATGACCACGGCGCCGACATCCCCGGCGGCCCGCCAGGCTCGCCCGATGAAGACGGCGACCGTTTCATTGAAATCTGGAACCTGGTGTTCATGCAGTTCTACCGCGATGAAGCGGGCGTGATGAACAAGCTGCCCAAGCCCTGCGTGGACACGGGCATGGGCATGGAGCGCCTGGCCGCCGTGCTGCAGCACGTGCACAGCAACTATGAAATCGACCTGTTCCAGGCCTTGATCAAGGCGGCTGCCCGCGAGACCGGCGCGACCGACCTGGAAAGCAAGTCGCTGCGCGTCATCGCCGACCACATCCGCGCCGCCGCCTTCCTGATCGTCGATGGCATCATTCCCGGCCCAGAAGGCCACGGCTACGTCCTGCGCCGCATCATCCGCCGCGCCCTGCGCCACGGCCACATGCTGGGCCAGAGCAAGCCCTTCTTCTATAAACTGGTCGAAGATCTCGACCTCGAGATGGGTTCCGCCTATCCCGAACTGAGTGAAGCAAAAGCGCGCGTCATCCAGACCATCCGCCAGGAAGAAGAGCGCTTTGGCGAGACGCTGGAAAACGGCATGAAGATTCTCGAAGCCCAACTGGCCAAGAGCGGCGACAAGTTAGATGGCGCCACCGCTTTTACTTTGTACGACACCTACGGCTTCCCGCTTGATCTGACGGCCGACATCTGCCGCGAGCGGGGCGTGACGATTGACGAGGCCGGCTTTGCGGCGGCCATGGAGCAGCAAAAGAAAACCGCGCGCGCCGCCGGCAAATTCAAGATGGCGGCGGGCGTGGAATACAGCGGCGCCAAGACCAGGTTCATCGGCTACGACGCGCTGGTGCACAACGCCGCCGTCATCGCCCTGTACCGCGATGGCGTGCAGGTGCAGGAATTGAAAGCGGGTGAGAGCGGCATCGTCGTGCTCGACACGACCCCGTTCTACGCCGAGTCCGGCGGCCAGGTGGGCGACCAGGGTGTGCTGCACGGCGCCGCTGGTGTGTTCCAGGTGGAAGACACCCTGAAGATCCAGGCGGACGTGTTCGGCCATCATGGCGTGCTCGCTGAGGGCGCCCTGAAAGTGGGCGACAAGGTCGACGCCAAAGTCGACGAAGAAAAGCGTGGCCGCACCATCCGCAATCACTCGGCCACCCACCTGATGCACAAGGCCCTGCGCGAAGTGCTGGGCAGCCATGTGGCGCAGAAGGGTTCGCTGGTCGACCCCGACAAGACCCGTTTTGACTTCAGCCACAACGCACCGTTGACGGCCGAGCAGATCGCCCAGGTCGAAGCCATCGTCAACAAGGAAATCTTGCAGAACCACGAGACCAAGGCCCAGCACATGTCGTTCGACGACGCCGTCAAGCATGGCGCCATGGCCCTGTTCGGCGAGAAGTACGGCGACGAAGTACGCGTGCTCGACATCGGTTCCTCGAAAGAGCTGTGCGGTGGCGTCCACGTGGGCCGCACGGGAGATATCGGCCTGTTTAAGATCATCACGGAAGGCGGCGTCGCTGCCGGCATCCGTCGCCTGGAAGCGGTCACGGGCGAAGGCGCGCTGAGCCTGGTGCAGTCGCTCAACCGCCGCCTGCAGGAAGCGGCCGGCGCCCTCAAGACCAATCCAGAAGAATTGACGGCCCGCATCGGCCAGGTGCAGGACCAGGTCAAGGCGCTCGAGAAAGAACTGGCGGCGCTGAAATCGAAACTGGCGGCCGGGCAGGGCGACGAACTGGTCAGCAAAGCCATCGACGTCAAGGGCATCAAGGTGCTGGCAGCGACCCTGGAAGGCGCCGACGTCGCCACCCTGCGCGAAACCATGGACAAGCTCAAGGACAAACTGAAAACTGCCGCCATCGTGCTGGCCAGCGTCAGCGACGGCAAGGTCAGCCTGATTGCCGGGGTGACTGCCGACGCAACGTCGAAGGTCAAGGCGGGCGAACTGGTCAATTTTGTGGCCCAGCAGGTGGGCGGCAAGGGCGGTGGCCGGCCGGATATGGCGCAGGCGGGCGGGACGGATCCGAGTGGGTTGCCTGGTGCGCTGGCTGGTGTTGCTGACTGGGTGTCGCAGAAGGCCTAAGCAGCACCGGGGACTGGCCTTGCAGGCCTGTCCCCATTTTCATATCAGAAGCAAAGTCAAAAGAGTGGGGACAGGCCCGCAGGGCCAGTCCCCGATGCTTTTTGCGCCGCGAAAAAAAGCCGCTGACCTCTCGGGCAGCGGCAAATATACTTCGGAGTGAAACAAGTCCACTCTGCCCGGGGTACTTTCCAAAATCCTTGACCCTCGTCAAGAATCCAAGTTTCCCCTGATTCCTGGCGTCGGC
>JBJMVV010000210.1:0-10854 GCA_045810505.1 Massilia sp. | reverse complement strand
GCGCGTCTTCAACAACATCGTCGAAAACGCCCGCCGCTACGGCACCACGCCAGGCGCCAGTTATACCGAGATCGACCTGGCCTGCCACGCCCGCACCATCAATGGCGCCAGGCGCGCCGTGATTGAACTGGAAGACCACGGCGCCGGCGTGCCGGCAGCGCAGATCGAGCAGCTCCTCAAACCTTTTACGCGGCTGGACACGGCGCGCGGCCAGGCCAATGGCGCGGGACTGGGTCTGGCCATCGTCGATCGGGTGGTGATGCGGCATAATGCGACTTTGGCTGTGCGTAATCGCGATGGTGGCGGTTTGCATGTCGAGTTTGCGATGGCGGTTGTCTAATTTCTCGCCGTTCTGACGCGCTGTAAAATGCAGGGGGGACTGGCCCTGCTGGCCTGTCCCCATGTTGAATTTGACTATGATTTGAAAATGGGGACAGGCCTTCGGCTCGTAGTAGGTCCCCCGGACCTAATACCCCGCAGGGCCAGTCCCCGCTTCTACTTTTGACCCATGACACTTCAATTTTCCGACATCCAGGCCGCAGCCACCCGCATCGCCGGCATCGCCCACCGCACTCCCGTACTCACTTCGCGCACAGCCGACGCAGCCACCAACGCCCAGCTGTTTTTCAAATGCGAAAACCTGCAGCGGGCGGGCGCCTTCAAGTTTCGCGGCGCGGCCAATGCGCTGGCACGCTTCACCGACGAGCAGCGCCGCGCCGGGGTGCTGACCTATTCGTCCGGCAATCACGCCCAGGCGATTGCCCTGGCGGCCAGCCTGCTGGGCATCAAGGCGGCGATCATCATGCCGCACGACGCGCCGGCCCTGAAAGTGGCGGCGACCAAGGGCTATGGCGCCGAAGTGATCGTCTACGACCGCTACAAGGAAGACCGCGAGGAAATCGGCCGGCGCCTGGCGCAGGAGCGGGGCATGACCCTGATTCCCCCCTACGACCATCCCGACGTCATCTGCGGCCAGGGCACGGCGGCGCTGGAACTGTTTGAAGAGACGGGCCCGCTCGACATCCTGCTGGTGTGCCTGGGCGGCGGCGGCCTGCTGGCCGGGTCGGCCCTCTCAAGCCGGGCGCTCAGCCCCGATTGCAAGGTGATCGGGGTCGAACCCGAGGCGGGTAATGATGGCCAGCAATCGCTGCGCAGCGGCGCCATCGTCACCATCGCCGTGCCGGACACGCTCGCCGACGGCGCCATGACGACCCACCTGGGCATGCACAATTTCGAGGTCATTCAGCGCAACGTCGATGACATCGTCACCGTTTCCGACGCGCAGTTAGTTGCAACGATGAAGTTCTTTGCCGAGCGCATGAAAATCATGGTCGAGCCCACCGGCTGCCTGGCGGCCGCGGCGGCCATGCACGGGGTGGTTCCCGTGGCTGGCAAGAAAGTCGGCATCCTGATCAGCGGCGGCAATGTCGACCTGTCCCGTTTCGCCGCCCTGGTCAGCGCTTGAGGAAGCCTTCCTGGACATTACGGTAGCAATTGTTACAGGCCAATGAGCGACAGCGCACATACCTGCGCCCGCCTTGGCCGTATAACGTTACTACACCAATTGTTTCAAGGAGAAAAACCATGATCAAGAAAATTCTGCTCGCTACCGTGATCGCCGGCTCGTTCGGCGCCGGCGTCACTGTCACCGCCCCTGCTGCCGCCGCCGTCGTGGTCGTGCGCCAGGCGCCGCCCGCACCGCGCGATGAAGTTGTGCCGCCACCTCGCCGCGGCTATGCCTGGCAGAACGGCCACTGGGAATGGCGTAACAACCATTACGTCTGGACCCGCGGCACCTGGGTACGCGAGCGCCGCGGATATCACTACGCGCAGCCGACCTGGGCTGAACGCGATGGCAAATGGGTCATGACCCGTGGTAACTGGGCCCGCGGCGACCGCGATGGCGACGGCGTGCCGAACCGCGTGGACGACCATCCAAACAACCCGAACCGCAATTGATTTGGGCGCCCCTGGGCGCTTGAAGAAAAAAAAAACCTCGCCCGGCGCCAAGTCGGGCGAGGTTTTTTCACATCTGAACTTTACTCACTGCGCAGCACGGCATCCGCAATCGCATTGCCCTTGCCCTCTTCCACCACGTAGACGGCCGCGCCCGCCGCCGGCTTCGCGGCGCCCGTGTTGTCCTTGACCTCGGCCACCAGTTGCCGCAACGGCCCCATTGCCACGCCATTGGCCATGCCGTTGGCGTTGGTCTTGAAGGCGCCGATGGCGCTGGCCTGGCCGCTGACGAATACCTGGTAGGAGGTGGCCGGCTTGAGCTTGTAGAGGAAGCTTTCGATGGAATCGAACAGGCCGAGGTTGCGCACTACCACGAAGCCGCTGGCCGGTCCGCTTGACGCTTTCAGATTGATGTTGACCGAGTCCGCATTGACGCGAGGCACCAGGTGCTCCATGCCACGGCCGCCCTTCGCCGCGCCCGATACGTACAGCAGCGCCTGGGGCGCCTGGCCGACCGGGATGCGCTTGATGACCTTGTCGGTAGCGGTGTCGATCACGTCGACGGCGTCGCCATTTTCCAGGCCGACATACATGCGGCTGCCGTCGTCGGACGGCCAGACCCCGTGCGGCAGCGCGCCGACCTTGATCGTGCCGACCAGGGCGGCGGTCGGGCCCGTGCTGTAGACCTTGACGACATTCTCGCCGCCCACCGACACATAGGCCAGCACCCCGCGCGAAGTTTTCGCAAAGCCCAGGTGGTTGGTGACCAGGCCCGTATCGATCACCTGCCGCACCTCAAAGGTCTTGGTGTCAATGCGGGTGACCTTGCCGACGTCCTTGTGGGTCATCCAGATTTCCTTGTAGTCCGGCGAAAACTGCAGGAAGGGGGAGAATGGGCTGACCACAGGAATGCGCTTGATAATTTTCTGCGAGGCCACGTCGATCACGTCCACCTCGGACGTGAAGCTTGCAACCATGAAGGCGAGCGTGCCGTCCGGCAGGAACTGCACCATGCCGGGGCCATCGGCCGTCTTGATGCGCGCCGTTTCCTTGTAGGTGGCGGCGTCGATCACCGAGATATAGTCCTCGCCCCTCACCACCGACCAGACCGCCTTGCCGTCGGCTGTGAAAAAGGCTTCGTGGGGCGAGCGGCCGATGTAGGTGCGGCCCTTGACCGCATTGGTTTCCGTGTCGATGAAGGTGACCGAATTGGAGCCGTTCGAGACAGCGACGATGGTCTTGTGATCGGGCGAGAAACCGGCGCCGTGGACATTCAATTCGCCGCGGTACAGGGCGGACAGCACATCGGGCCTCACATTGCCCAGTGGCAGTTGGCCCAGCAGGGTGTTGGCGACGGGATCAATCACCGACACGGTGTTGCTGTTCTGATCGAAGGTGTAGACCCGGTCGCCCTTGACGGGGCCGGCGTGGGCGGTGCCGGCGATGGTGAGCGCGGCGATGAGTAGCAGGTAGCGGTTCATGGCGTGGCTTTCGAGGTTTTGCTGTGCAAGGCCGGCGCCGGATGGTCCTTCAGCCATTGCTGCATGAGCTGGATTTCTATCTGCTGCTCGGCAATGATGTTCTGGGCGAGGTTGCGCATGGCGGGATCGGTGCTGCGCAGCAGCAGGGCCTTGGCCATGTCCACCGCGCCCTGGTGATGCGGGATCATCATCGCGGCAAAATCATGTTCCTCGTCGCCGTTCATGACGGCGCGGCGCATGCCATCGTCCATCACCGCCATGGCATCGACCATCAGGGCGGCAAAGGACTTGGCGGTGCTGGCGACAAACACGGGCGGCGCCCTGGCAGCGGCGCCGTGCATTTCCATGGCGCCGTGCTGATGACCCTGCGACAGCGCGGCGGCGCCAACGATCAACAGGGCGGCAAGCAGGCTCACTGTCGGGATGGCGATGTGCATGGCGGCGCCCGGTCAGCTCAGCACTTCAGGTTCAATATAGATCTGCACATCCCGGCCATCGGCGCCTTGCACGTCGGGCAGGATGCGGGAGAGCTTGAACGAGGGCGCGATGCCGTCGAAATACCAGGTCACGCTCTTGCCGTTCTTGCGCACGGTGACCGCTTCACCGTGCCTGACGCGAATCGCGCTGGTATGGTCGTCGAGATCGATGACGCGATCGGCCACCGCCGGGGCCGCGACGCTGCCGAACTGGTCGGCCGGGGTGATGCCGAAGGCGCTGGCGCTGGCGGCGGCGGCGCTCAGGGCGGCGCTGGCGATAAGTTTTTTCATGGCAGTGTCCTTTGGATGTGTGTGCGTCTGTGCTGCGATAGAACGTTTACCCAGGAGCGCGCCCTCATTGCGCCAGCACGTAGCTGGCCAGCGCCTTGCTCTCCGCTTCGCTCAAATGGGGAAACGGCGGCATCGGCACGGCGCCCCACTTGCCGCTGCCACCCTGGCGTATGCTGGCTGCCACCTTTTCCAGCGCAGCCCCGTCACCCCGGTATTTCGCCGCCACCTCGCGGTAGGCCGGCCCCACCACTTTCTGCTCGATGGCATGGCAGCCCAGGCAGGCGCTTTTTGCCAGCAACGCGTTCACGTCGACCGCAGCCCCTGCCCCTGCCACTGGGGCTGGCGCGGCGGCCGGGCTTTTCAGGGCCGCAGGCAGGGTCTCTTCGCTGGCGTTGCCGTAAGCGACGGCAAGATAGGCGCCCACCAGCGCCACATCGCCATCGCTGATGGGCGCGCCGTACAGGTGCTGCATCTTGGCCGCCTCCGCCGTCCATTGCGCCAGGCTCAGGCCTGGCGGCTGGAACTGGATATAGTCGACCGAGTGGCACGTCATGCAGTGTTGCTGGGCCACCGCGTAGCCAGGCAAGGCCGACGGCTTCAGCGTCGCCGTTTCCGCCGGCAGTGCTGGAGCCGGGGGCGTCGGGGACCCCGAATGCACCGCCAGCGGTATGGTCATGAGGGCCAGCGCAGCAAGGCGTAAATGGTTCATGGCTGTCCCTCAGGCAATCACGACGTGGTAGCTTTCGACGACATGGCGCCGATAGCCGCTGGGATTCCAGTCCGCCTCGAGCGGCTGCACTTCACCGCGGCGGTTGGCCGCGCGCACCATCAGCACGGCCGGCCCTGGCTTGGCGAAGCGCACGGGCAGCTTCCATTCGCGGAAGGAAAATGGTCCCAGGTCGCGGCCCAGGCTGGCAGGACGCCAGCTGGCGCCGCCGTCGATCGACAGCTGCACCTCCCTGATGCCGGCGCCGCCGTCAAAAGCGATCCCTTTCAGTTCCACCGTGCGCCCGCCCGGCACGCTGTCGCCGCTGGCCAGGCTGGTAATAAAACTGCGCACCGGCAGCAGGGAAATCGGCCGCGTCTTCGCTGCCGCCGTTCCCGGCGCGACGCACTGGCAATCGTTGTCCGGCACCCGGTAAGCGGTGGTCATGAACAGCGCGTCGTGGCCCGTGAATTCGCTGTCGATCACCTCGATGTCGGACAGGTGCTTGACCCAGTAGGTGCCGAAATAGCCGGGCACGATCAATTTGAGCGGATAGCCATTCAGGAAGGGGATGTCTGCGCCATTCATCTGCCAGGCCAGCATCGCTTCGCCCCCCATGGCATGCTCGACGTCGAGCGACTTGCGAAAGTCCGAGGTGGTGGGCAGCACTGGCGTGTCGAGGCCATTGAAAACGACATTGCGCGCGCCCGCTTTCAAGCCGGCCTTCTGCAAGACGTTTTTCAGGGGCACGCCCGCCCAGCGTGCGTTCCCCATCGCGCCGTTGGCCAGCTGGGCGCCGAACACCCGCGGCGCCGAATAGCCCCGGCTGTTGCCCGAGCACTGGTTGACGGCCACCACTTCGGCCCGGCCCAGCGCTTTCAGGTCCGCCAGCGACAGGCTCAGGGGCTGGTCGACGCTGCCCCGCACAGCGAGGCGGTAAGTGGCCGGATCGATGGAAGCCGGTAGATTTGCCAGGTGGTAGCGCACGAAAAACGCATTATTGGGCGTGATGGCGCCCTCGTTGAACACTGCAAAGGGCGTTTCAAGATGGGGCGGCCGGGCGGTCACGCGGATCAGGGCGCGCTTCTGGGGATAGCTAACCAGTTCGCGCTGGCCACCCGCGAAGGCGACCTCTTCTTTCACGGACTGCGCACGCGCGCCTGGCCAGGCGGCGCCTGCCAGGCCGAGCATTCCCAGGCCCCGCAGGCAGCGGCGCCGCATCAATTCATGGTCGTCTGCACGCATGTTCTGCTCTCTCCAGTGTCAACGGCGGCTGTTGTGGATGTTGCGGTATGCAGGTTCCGGAATAAAACCATCGCGGTTGGGCATGCGCACCTTGGGCAGACTGCCCTGGTCCATCACGGCGCCCTCGGGCACGATCGCGTTCAATTGCAGGATGTAGGCGGTCACGGCGTAGGTGTCTTCCGTGCTGAGCGAGCCCGGGGTTGGATAGGGCATGGCGCGGCGGATATAGTCGAACAGGGTGGGCGCGTAGGGCCAGAAGCTGCCGACCGTCTTGATGGGCTTGTCGCTGGCCAGTGAACCCTGCCCGCCGGCCAAGCGCTCGTAGATGCCGCCCACGCCATTGACGCCGTGGCAGGCCGCGCAGTTCTGCTCGAACACCGCCTTGCCACGCACCGTGTCGCCGCGTCCAGCCGGCAAACCAAACCCATCGGTGCCGCGCACATCGATGTCCCACAGCTTGATCTCGGCCGCCGTCGGCACCCGGCCGAAGCCCTGCGCGCGCGCAGGCAGGCAGGCGCACGCGAGCAGCGCCAACGCAATCGCTATCGACTTAGGCCAGCACATTGCTCACCCTCCCCGTCTGGTCGACGGCCCAGGTCTGCTGGGCGTTGTAGTGAAACAGGGCATTGGTGCCCATGGCGGCAATGAAGGCGGCGCGGTCCGGTTGCACATTGCCCTTCTCGTCGGTGGAGCGGCTGACCAGTTTGGCCGGCTTGCCATCCCAGTCCCAGTCCATCTGGAAACGGGTCTGCGCCTTTGGCAGCACCGGGCCGTTCAGCTGGGCGGTTTTCCAGTTGCGCCCGCCATCGCCGCTGACCTCGACCTTGACGATCTTGCCGTAACCGCTCCAGGCCAGGCCGCTGACCCGGTTGCGTCCCGGGCGGATGGTCATCACACCGGACGGCGTGGTGATGACGGAATTGGCTTCCATGCGCAGCTGGAACTGGCGCGATGTGCCATTGGCCAGCAACTGGGTATAGCGCGCCGTTTCCCAGCGCGTCATCCAGGGCTGGTCGCCGAATTTCAAACGGCGCAACCACTTGATGTTCAGATTGCCCTCGAGGCCCGGCGTCAGCAAGCGCATGGGAAAGCCGTGCGCGGGCCGGATCGCTTCACCGTTCTGGCCGTAGCACACCAGCGCCTCGGCCAGGATCTCGTCGGTCAGGGGAATGCTGCGTGCCACCCCGGCGCCGTCGTCCCCTTCGGCCAGCATCCAGGTGGCGCGCCGGTCGACCCCGGCCAGGTCGATCAGGTAGAGCAGCGGCACCCCGGTCCACTCGCTGTTGCTGACCAGGCCGTGGGTGTTCTGCACGGTCAGGTCGGGATCGGCGCTCTTCCAGTTCTCCCAGCCATTGCCGGTGCATTCGATAAACGCCGTGCGCGTCACTGACGGCATAGCTTTCAGGTCGTCCAGGCTCAGCACCAGGGGCCGGCTCGTCATGCCGTGAATCAGCAGGCGGTGGGTGGCCGGATCAAGCTGGGGCACACCGGCATGGCTGCGTTCATAGTGCAGGTCGGCCGGTGTCAACGTGCCCACCAGTTTGTCGAGCGGCGCCTTGGAATTGATGGCTTGCGAGGGATCGACCTTGCGCATGCCCGGCGTGCTTTCCGGGATGCGATGAATCTCGGCAAATTTTGAGCGCTCGCTGTGGGCACCCAGCGCTTCGCCGGGGCCGCGCGGAGGCACATCGGCCAGGGTCTGGGCGGTGGCAGCGCGCCCGGCCAGCAAGGCCCCTGCCGCGGCCGAGGTTTTCAGGAAGCGGCGCCGGAACGGGTGAACGGCGCCGCGCGGCTTGCTGCGCGGGTCTTGCGTGGCTGTCATGGACTGCTCCAGTGGATGTCGTCCAGGACAACTTACACCCGCAGTAACGGCCCTGCGCCGCGCCCGCAGCAAGACAATTTTGCGTGCAACGGCCGGGCTATCCGTGTTTCATTCTCGGCAACCCTGAGCCGTCCCGCGCAATACGCCGTTTCGCCCGGCGCACCCTGTTACCAGGCTGAAACGGCCCCATCCGAGCGGGGATCGGCCGCCCCTTCCAGCACGCCGTCCGGGTGGCGCACGATGGCGCCGGCGTGGCCCATGGTCTCATCGAAATCGTCCAGCATCTCGACCTCGTGGCCGCGCCGCGCCAGTTCGGCGGCCACCGCGGCGTCGATCCGCCCTTCCAGCTTGAGGCTGTCGGAACTCTGGCCCCAGGTGCGCCCCAGCAGCCAGCGTGGCGCCGTCACGGCGGCCTGCAGTTCCTGGCCGAACACGATGTGGCGGGTGAACACGGCCGCCTGGGTCTGGGGCTGGCCGTCGCCGCCCATGCTGCCGTACACCATCACCCGGCCGTCGCGCAGCCGCGCTGCTGCCGGGTTGAGCGTATGAAATGGCTTCTTGCCGGGTTTTAAGGCCAGCACGGCGGCGGGATCGAGGCTGAAGGAGGCGCCCCGGTTTTGCCAGTTGATGCCCGTCTGCGGCAGCACGATGCCGCTGCCGAACTCGTGATAAATGCTCTGGATAAAAGAGACGGCCAGGCCGCTCTCATCGATGACGCCCATCCAGATGGTGTCGCCCGGCCCCTTGCCGGCGCCCCAGGCGGCGGCGCGCTGCACATCGAGGCCCGCGGCCAGGCTGTCGAGACGCCCCGGCTGCAACAGGTCCTGGGCGGGCTCTGCCATGTGCGCGGGATCGGTGATGTGGCGGTCGCGCAAGCCAAACGCCAGCTTGGTCGCTTCCACCAGCACGTGGATATGGTCGGCCGAGTCGGCCTGCAACTGCGCCAGGCCGGCGCGCTCGGCCAGGCCCAGGATGGCCAGCGAGACGGCGCCCTGGGTGGGCGGGGTCAGATTGTAAAGTTCGCCCGCGGCGTGTTCGAGGCGCAGCGGGACGACCTGCCGGGCCCGGTAGGCTGCCAGGTCGTCCGCTGACACCGGTGAACCGAGCTGGGCCAGATCGGCAGCAATGCGAGTGGCGAGACTGCCCCGGTAAAAGCTGTCGAGGCCCTCGTCGGCCAAGGCCTGCAAGGTGGCGGCCAGGCGCGGCTGGGTAAAACGCTGGCCGGCCGCGGGCAAGGCGCCGTTGACGGTGAAGGTATCGGCATAGCCTGGCTGGCTTTTCAGTTCTGCCCACTTGCTGGCCGTGGCGCGCGCCTGGCTGCCGGTCACGGCCACGCCATCGCGGGCGTAGCCGATCGCATCCTCCAATAGACGCTGCAGCGGCAGGCGAGCGCCGAAGCGGGCCGCCAGTTCCTGCGCCACCTGCCAGCCGCCCACGGTGCCCGCCACCGTGTTGGCCGCCAGCGGCCCGCGCTGGGGAATCGCGGCCAGGCCCCGGTCGCGGTAAAACGCGATGGTGGCAGCCTGCGCCGCGCCGCCGCTGGCGTCGATCGCCAGCGGCGGACCCTCCGGCGGCACGATCAGCCAGAAGCCGTCGCCGCCGATGCCGTTCATGTGCGGATAGACAGCGGCAATGGTGGCGGCGGCGGCAATCATGGCCTCGATGGCGTTGCCGCCGTCGCGCATCACGGCCAGCGCCGAGTTCGATGCAAGGTGATGGGGCGCGACGGCCATGGCGCGGGTGGCGCGGGTGGTGGTGTTGAACATGTTCAGTCCAAAAAATGGTGGGTCAGGAGTCTGCCAGTGTAATGGGGTCGTCGCAAAAGGCGCGCTCGCCCACGGCCGCTTTCAGATAACGCACAAAGGAATCGATACGGGCGGACTGGGCCGTGTGGCGGTAGTAGACGGCGTTGATCGATTGCTCCACCTGCACGGTCGCCTCTTCCAGCACTTGCACCAGGCTGCCCTGGCGGCGGTCGGCGTCGGTCATGAAGTCGGACAGGCAGACAATCCCGGCGCCCTGCAGCGCCAGCGCGCGCAGGGTTTCGCCGCTCGAGGCGCGGATAGCGGGATGGATGCGCAGCAGCGCGCCACCGGCCTCGCGCACGGGCCATTCGTTGAGCGAAACAGGCTCCGTAAACCCAAGCAGGCTGTGCTGCGCCAGTTGCGCCACCGTGGCCGGCGTGCCGTGCCGCTCCAGGTAGGCAGGGCTGGCGAGCAGGCGCAGGCGGCTGGTGCCGACGGCGCTGGCATGCAAGGACGAATCCTTCAGCGCGCCGATGCGGATCGCCACATCGGTGCGCCGCTCCAGCAGGTCGATGAAGCCTTCGCTGCTGACCAGTTCCAGCGCCACCTGGGGATAGCGCGCCGTATAACCGGGCATCAGCGGCACAAGTACATGCAGCATGAAGGGCGAAGCCGCGTCCACCCGCAACCGCCCGCTGGGCACGGAGAGGCGACCCGACATCATTTCCTCGGCAGCCTCCACGCTGGCAACGATGGCCCGCGCCTGGGCCAGGTAGGTGATGCCCTCTTCCGTCAATTCCATCCGCCGCGTCGTGCGCTGCATCAGGGTGGTGCGCAGTTTTTCTTCGAGCCGGCTCAGGCTGCGGCTGGTGGCCGAGGTCGTCAGGCCCAGCTGGGTGGCGGCGGCGGTAATCGAGCCGCTGTCGACGACAGCAATAAAGGCCTGCATTTCATCAAGGGTGGTTTTCATGCTTTACATCGTAGCAAAGATGATCAACATTGGCGGCGTTGACTGCAAAAATGCGCCGTGATCCGCTTCACGCAGCGCCGGATTTTCCGCAATGAAGTACGTCTTTGCAAGCAAAAGCCGCCGTCAGGCAAACGCCTCCATTTAGGCTAAGCTTGCCGCAGT
>JBJMVV010000209.1:0-10419 GCA_045810505.1 Massilia sp. | reverse complement strand
GCGACATTGCCTGCCGCACGGGCCATGTCGCCGCAACAGAACACGCCCGGCGCCGTGGTGGCTTTGAGGGCGTCCGTCTGCACAAACTCGCCCAATGGTCCTGCCTCCATCGCGCAACCGAGTTGCTGCGCAAGCGATCCAGACACGCTGGTGCGCGGCGCCAGGAACAGGCCGGCCATGGCATGACGGCGGCCGTCCTTCAGCACTACGGTCGCCTCTTCCTCGATACGCGCCACCGGAGCCGCTTCGACCGTCACGCCGCGAGCGGCCAGCGCGGCACGCTGCATCGCATCGGGCACGAAGGCATCGTTGAGAAACAGCGTCACTCGTCCCCAGTCGGGCAACAGCAAGGCGTGGTGCATGGCGACCGGGCCGGTGGCGATCACCCCGATCGCGCCCTCGTCAAGTTCGTAGCCGTGGCAATACGGACAATGAAATACACTGCGGCCCCAGCGCTCTGCCAGGCCATCGATATCCGGCAGCCCATCGACAACGCCACCGGCCAGAATCAGGCGGCGCGACGACACTTCGCCTCCGTCCGCAAACCGCACGCCGCAGCGATCGCCGTCAGCCCAGGCTTGCGTCACCGTGTCCCTGGCCATCGCGACATGGGGATAGGCCTGCAATTGTGCGCGGCTCCGCTCGACGATGGCCGAGGCCTCAGCGCCATCATTGCTGAGGAAACCGTGCGAGTGGACGGCAAAGCGGTTGCGCCGTTGACCGGCATCGACCACCAGCACGCGCCGGCGTGCGCGCGCCAACTGCAGGGCGGCGGACAGGCCGGCATAGCTGCCGCCGATGACGATGACATCAAATTCAATCGCTGGAATGGACGTGTTCATGCGGCGTTTCTCCATGTTTAGGGTAGAGCGCGTTAAAGCGGGCGGACAGGTCGGCAAGGGTGAGTTCGCCAAAGCGACGCAGCAGCAGCGCCTCTGCTTCCTCGAAGGCGCTGCCAAGCGACTGGTTAATCACCTGCTCGACCAGGCAAGCCGGCTGCTCCACCCGATTGCCCATCGCGAAGACAGTGGGCGAGCCGACGCTCACATAGATATCGCCAAGGGTGACACGGTGCAGGTCGGCTGTCAGCACCCAGCCTCCGCCATGGCCCTTCTCCGACGCCACGTAGCCCCGCTCACGCAGGCCAGCCAGGGTGCGCCGCACCAGCACGGGGTTGGTGTGCAAAAAACCCGCCAGCGCCTCGGAGGTCAAGGGACGATTGCTGTGCGCCATGTGCAGGAGCAGATGAAGGATCGAAGAAAGTTTGCTGTCGCGTCTCATGTAACTTATGATAGTACGTAAACCGTCGAAAGCCAAGCGCTTTTGTGCGACACGGGGATAAGCGAAATCCTTGGCTACGTTCACACAGGGACGGTTGCCGCCCGGAGGTTCCCGGCGTTCGTAGTCCGCAGCGCGCGTTGAACTTTGCATGTCGACATACGCGTTTTCCAAAAATAAGGCGGTAGGTCAGCCACTGGGCGCACAATGGATGGGTTCGATTAAACTCGAGCGGCCGTGTTGCCGCTTACAGAGGATATAACGATGAAACCCGTCCTTCGTTTCTCACCCCAGCCACTACATCCGGTCTGCGGCGTTGGCCCATGAGCCGAACGACTGAAGCCGCAACATTGCCTGCGCTGTCGGGCGCTTTACGCCGCTTTCCCGCGTTTGGCCTGAACGGTGCGTCCGCGGCGATGGGCGTGGCAGTGGTCGGCCTCATCGTGGCGGCACTGGGCGGTCCTGTGCATGCCCAGCTCGCCATCGTGGGCGCGGTCTGCGTCAGCCTGTCCGATGCGCCGGTCACCACGGGCAGGGTCAGCCAGCGGGTTTTTCTGGCCGCGGTGCTGAGCGCCCTGGCAGCGCTCACCGTTGAGGCGACCAAGTCCCACGAGGGGCTGGTTTTGCTCGGCATTTTCTGCACCGGTCTCGTGTCGATGATGACCATGGGCTGGGGCGCCTGGGCAGGCACGGTCTCTTTCGGCACGCTGTTATCGATGGTCCTGACGATGGCTGCGCCTGCAACGGTGGGCACGCCCTGGCAGATCGCGGCGTGGAGCGCGATCGGTGGTTTTTCATACTGGATCTGGGCCGTAGCCACTGCGCCGCTGTTGCAGGGCCGCTATCGGGCGCAGGCGCTGAGCGATGCTGTTGCGGCGATGGCCGAGCAGTTGAGCGTCCGCGCCGCCCTGCTAAACACACAGGAGAGCCAAGGGGGCCTTCCGGCAGCCATGCACTTATGGCTCCGTGGTGAGGCGACCCTGGCCGAGCGCTTTCAAGCGGCACGGGTTTTCGTCCTCGCCGAGCGGGAAGGGGTGGAAGCCAACCGGCACAGCGCCATTTTGATTGCGACCATCGAAGTGAGAGACCTGCTTTTGGCCAGCAGGCTGGATCTGGATATCGTCAGTACAGACCCGCTGGGCCGAGAGCTGCTCGGGCGCCTTGCCGCCTGCCTGCGTGACATCGCGCATCGTCTGGATTGCTTCGCTGCAGAGTTACTCGACGGCTTGCCAAGAGGCGAGCCAGCGGACATGGTGTTCTCGGGGCGCTTCGATGGCATCCGGTTTGCGCCCGGCGACATGCGCGAGCGCCTGGTGCCGGCACTGTACGACCGCCTGGCGAATATCGCCTCGGAAGTCAATCGCATGGGCCACCTGCTCCGCTGTGCACCGACCGACCCGATTCTGGCGCGCCTCGATCTGAGCCGATTTGTCGTTCCAGAGGATATGCCTGTCATGGCGCTCAAGGAGCAGCTTGGCTGGCAGTCACCGGTGTTTCGCCATGCCTTGCGCCTGTCGGTGGCCATGTGCTGCGGATACCTGCTGGCCCAGGCCCTTCCCTGGGTGTCCCATCCGTACTGGGTCGTGCTTACCGTGGTCGTCGTGCTTCGCGGAACCATGGACCAGACGCTGTCGAGGAGAAATTCCAGGGTGTTCGGCACACTCATTGGATGCGTGGTGGTCGCAGCGCTGGCGCGCATATCCAGTACGTCCGTGCTGGAAGTGTGCTTCATCGTCGCAGTCGGCGTTGCGCACGCCTTCCTCGCGCGTCAGTACTGGATCACCGCCGTGGCGGCGACCGTGATGGCCCTGCTCCAGGCCCACTTCGTCGTCCCTTCAGGCGGCTTTGCAGTCTTCGAACGGGCGGCCGACACCGTCGTGGGCGCGCTGCTGGCCTGGGCCTTCAGCTTTGTGTTGCCATCATGGGAGCGTCGTCAGCTTCCCGCGTCGGTTTTCAGTGCGATGCGCGATCTTGGCGCGTACGCCAGTGAGGTATTGCGATCCACCTCGCAGGACCTGGTCGCACTGCGCGTCGCACGGCGCAAGGCCTATGGGTCGCTCAACGCCATCGCGAACGCCATGCAGCGAACCAGCGCCGAGCCTGACAGCGTCAGGCTGCCAACCCAGGACGTCGCCCGCTTCCTCGATTTCGGCCAACGCCTGCTCGCGCACCTTTCGCTGATCCGGGCAATGCTCGCAGGACATGGGAGCCGTTTTGACGAAGCAATCGCAAGCGCCCGACTACGAGAGGCGCACGATGCGGTCAAGGAGTCGCTGTCGCAACAAGGCCCGGGCAAGCCAGCATGGGCCCAGGCGGAGTGCTTCGACTTCCAGCTTCCGCTGCCCGAAAACGGTCCGCTGGAGGATCCGCTGCCATGGCTGGAGCGCCGGCTTGCAATCTTGATCAACGATGCGGCTCGGACCCGATCGGCTGCCGATGCCCTGCTCGATGTGAACGAAGGCAGCGCGGCTTGCTCCAGAACGGGACTGTGAACGCTACGAGGGCTTCGCACTCGCTAGCTGGACAAGTACGCCTGAGCCCGGCAGCCGGTCACGCCTTGTCCAGGTAGCGGATGCCGCGCCTGACTGGCTGACGCCCCTACCCCGGTATGTCCACTCATACCTTGGTATGTCAGCCGAAGATATGATTTTCAACGCCTCCCTGCCGGCCTAATCTGTCCCTGCGTTCCGAAGATTTGGAACTTCAGCCACGACAGGCCCAGCGCCGCAGGGAGAGCACCATGTCTTACCAGGCTTTTGAACACGCCACCGCCGCGCTGCCCCGCACTGTCAAACCTTTTAGCAAAGCTGTGGCCGGCGCGGCATTGGGCGCCATCGGCAGCCTGGCCGGCCTGGCAGGCATGTCCGGCCTGACGGCAATCCGGCCCTCGCAGCAATTGCCAAACCTGCAGATTGAGACCATGCACACCCTGGTCGCGCTCGCCCACACCAAAGTGCATGGCGTATTGGCGGCAGACCGCGCCGCCGCGCTGGACCCCGCAGTGGCAGCGCGCATCGCGCAGGGAGGCGCAAACCTGGCGCACCTGCTGGCCGATCCCGTTTCACTGATGCAGCACGGCGCCGCGAGCATCCTTGCATCCTCCAGCGCCCACCTGTTCCTCACGCTCACCGCGCTGCTGCTGGCTGGCTGGCGCGCTGCACAGTGCAAGACGATTTCTTTCACGCCAGCTGGCGAACATGCTCTCCCATGAATTCCACATCACCCGGCTTCACCTTGCATTCCACTTCACTTTGAAAGGCACCATCATGAAAACCTCGACCTCCGCACTGATCGCTTCCGTGATCCTCTCCGCCGCCGCCACCTACGCCAGCGCCAGCAATCTCGACGTGGTCAACGACGTCGTCAACCAGCCCACCGTCGTCATCAGCGCCAAACAAGGCACGCAACTGACCCGCGCAGATGTCAAAGCGCAATTTCTGGCAGCGCAGAAAAACGGCGACTTGATCGTCGGCCAGAACAACGAAACGGCCCGCGAGCTCGATCCCCGCCTGTATCCAGTTCAGCAAAACACCACGCCTCCGGTGAGTCGTCAGCAGGTGCGCGACGATTTTCTCGCCGCACAAAAGGCCGGTGACCTGATCGTTGGTCAGAATGGCGAAACGGCGCGCGAGCTCGATCCCCAGCTGTATCCGGCACAAGCCAGCGCCGCCCCGGCGAAGACCCGCGGGCAAGTGCGCGCTGAACTCGTCGCGGCGCAAAAGGCCGGCGATCTGATCATCAATGACAACGGCCAGACGGCGCGGGAAGTGAACCCCAAAGCCTACCCGGCCAGCACCAGCGAGATGGACGAACACATGCAGCACAGCGCCAAACAACACCAGGTGCGCGCGGCAGACCGCTCGTACTATGGCATCTGATACGGCAGGAGCTTGCATCGAAATATGCTTGCCTCCCGCACGCCCAACCCGCCCGTGACAGTCGGACTGTCGCGGGCGTTTTAATTTTTTGCTGGACGCCGGCGTCGCGTTGATGTATTTCATGGCCACTTTGAGGGAACTGACACGACAGCTTTGACGGCAAGCCCGCTGTTCTTCGACTCGGACGATGTCATGTTCAAGCGCAATACTTCCACTACAATTGCGCATCGCCCCTCTTGAATGAAATGACATGGCTTCAGCTGCGTTCAGTTATGGATCCGACGATTCGGGCCTGGTCTGGGGTTTTCTGATCGAGAATGGCGGCCGCGCCGTGCCCATCGGGGCAGTGGACGCCATCGCGCGCATCCGGCAGCCCGGCCTGGAACAGGGCCAGTTTGTCTGGTTGCATTTCAATTTGTCGAACGCCGCGAGCGAGCGCTGGCTGCGCACCCACGCCGACCTGGGCGAGAATTTCTACGACATGCTGCACCAGGGCTCGCGCTCGACCCGCATCGAAGTCGATGACCAGGCCCTGGTCGCCGTGGTCAACGATGTGCTTCACAATTTTTCCTTCGACAGCGCCGACATCTCGACGCTATGGGCCCATGTCAGCGCCCACGCCGTCATCAGCGCCCGCCGCAAGCCCCTTGAATCGATCGAGCGCCTGCGCCAGGCCGTGGTGCAGGGGGAGTTGCTGCGCTCGCCCGTAGAATTGCTGGTCCACCTGCTGCGCGACCAGGCCGATGTGCTCGTCAACATCGTGCGCGACGCCGTCGCCCGGGTCGACACCACGGAAGACCAACTGCTGGCCGGTCGCCTCACCCGCAAGCGCGAAGACCTGGGTGCGCTGCGCCGCGTGCTGGTGCGCCTGCAGCGCCTGCTCGCACCCGAGCCGGCCGCCCTGTTTCGCCTGCTGCAACGTCCGCCTGGCTGGATCGCCCCAGACGACCGCCAGGAATTGCGCCAGGCCACCGAAGAATTCACCGTCGTTCTCACCGACCTCGCCTCGCTGCAGGAACGCATCAAGCTGCTGCAAGAAGAAATTGCCGCCCAGGTCAACGAAGACAACAACCGCAGCCTCTTCCTGCTGACAATCGTCACGGTGATGGCCCTGCCGATCAACCTGATCGCCGGCCTGCTGGGCATGAACGTGGGTGGCATCCCGCTGGCCCAGCACAGCAACGGCTTCTGGATCGTGCTGGGCTTTACGACCCTGTTCACGGGCGCCGTCGCGTGGCTGTTGTTGCGCTTGCAGCGGAGACGCTGAGAGCCTGGCCGTAGTACCCGTTCGCAGGAGCAAGCACACGACTAGCCGCGCAGCCGCGGTCTTTGTTCGATGGCAGCGTGTTCCTCCATCAGCCCGACGACCCACTCGATAAACACCCGCAGCCTGGTGCTGACGTAGCGGTTGCGCGGATACGCCAGATACAGGGGCATCGGAGCGAGCCGCCACTCCGGCAGCAGCCGCACCAGTTCGCCGGCGGCCACGTGCCGTGTCGCCATATACTGTGGTAAGCACAGGACGCCCATGCCTGCCACGCCGGCCGCCAGGTAAGCGTTGCCGGCGCCAGCTTCGATGACGTGGTGGACGTGACCATCTTCATGCTCAATCCCGCCGAGCATTTCGAAATGATCTGGAACGAGGTGGCGCCAGAGTACTGGGGCAAGCCCCCCTACCCCACTGCGACCGTGGTTGGTGTTACATGGCTGGCGGGCTTTCAGTTCAAGATCAAGGTGGTGGTGCAGTTGCCGAAAGGCTGATTGCGGCGTGGGCTCGAGGTTCAAGTCCGGCAAATAGACACGAGCTCAGCGCTTTAACGACAACAGCCCGCACAAAACGTTCGTATCCCGCCAAAAATTTAAAATGCAAGCCAACCGACTAGTTGGTAGAATAGCGCCATTGGGACGATCGCTTCCCGCTCATTCACACAAACGAAAGGTCAAAAAATGCATCCCACCCAACATTTACCGTCCAGGCAGGCCGAGGAACAGTGGCTCACCAGGTATTACTTTGCGCGCGCAGCCTTCTCCATCGCGTGGCTGATCGCCGCCCTGACCCTGGCGAAGAATTCAGCATCACTCGCGGCCGCGCTGATTGTTGCGTATCCGATTTGGGATGCCCTTGCCAACTTCGCGGACGGCCAGCGCAGCGGCGGCATCACCCGCAATCGCACCCAGGCGGTCAACGCGGTGGTCAGCCTGGCAGTGGCGATCGCGCTTGCCGTAACGCTGCCGGACATGAATCGTGTGCTGGGCGTGTTCGGCGCCTGGGCGATTCTTTCCGGATTGCTGCAACTTGGCACCGCCCTGCGCCGCTGGAAAACCTACGGCGCGCAATGGGCAATGATTCTCAGCGGCGCCCAGTCCGCGCTTGCAGGCGGCGTGTTCATGTTCCAGGCGCAATCGAGCACGGTGCCATCGATCGCCACTGTCGCGGGCTATGCCGGCTTCGGCGGCTTCTACTTCCTCGTATCGGCCTTGTCACTGCGCTTTGCAGGCATGCGGCGCAAGAATGCCTGATGCCGACAGAGACGGTGGCGCGATGGCGTGCGCTAGCGAACCGACCTCGGCGGTGGTTGCGGTGACAATCCGTCATCTCTCACCCACTCACAGGTATTCCATGAAAAAGCTCGTCATCTCCCTCGCCCTGGTATTGGCCAGCATTGGCGCCGCACACGCCCAGGTGTATTTCGATTCTGGCAGCGCGCGTCCCAACAATCCTGGCGCGGCCCGCCATGCCATCGCGGCCGAGCGTGCTGCCTACCGTCCGCACGGCCGCGATCGCTTCGTGCGCTGCCGCGACGGCGCACGCCGCGCCGCACCGCGCATGTGCCGTGGCCATGGCGGTGTCTGGCATCGTTGATTGGATGGCGTGACGGCCAGCTACGCCGGGTGAAGAAGCATCACTCCGGCTTGGTGCTTTTTCGTGCGATTCAATGTGCCAAGGTCAGGCTCAGCACGTGATCATCGTACAAGCGACCGCCGACATTGAACTGCCGGTGCGAAAAATGGACAAAGCCTTGTCGCAGATAAAACGCGATGGCCGCTTCATTACCGGCGTAGACCCCGAGCATGAGCCGTGCGGCCCCGGCAGCAGTGGCGAATGCGACGGCGTGCTGCAGCAGGCGTTTGCCGGCGCCGCCGCCATGGAAGCGGCTCAGGAGATAGATCCTTTTGAGTTCGAGATCGCGCCCGGCGTCGGCGCCGGGAAGATCAGGCCGCGTAAGCACCGCGTACCCCACCGGCGCCTTGCCGTCAGGGCTTTCGGCCATCCATATGGCGGCGGCGGGGTCGCCCAGCACATCGCGATAGTAGGCGGCGCAATGCGCACGGCGGCAGTGTTCCACAATTGCAGAGCCGTCGAGGATGCCGGCAAAGGTTTCGAGGAAGGTGGACTGGCCGACCAGGGCCAGGGCATCCTGGTCATCCTGGGTGGCGCGGCGAATCGTTAATGCGTGTGACATTGGATAGTCCGGCGGAGAGCAGGTTGATCGAAGCGGGGCGCACATCGTGTACATGGCGAAGCGATGGCCAAGGCTGCCAATGGATCGCCCTCGTGCTCCATTTTAAACGGGCGATGATGGTTGGGCTTGTGTCCCCTTCGAACGTACCCTCCGATCCGTTGTCACCTTCCACTTCTCCTCAATGCACCAGCCGCGCAACCATTTCCGCCAGGTCCGTGAGCCTGAAGGGCTTGGGCAAAATCCTTAAATCGCGCGCCGAGTCGGGCTTTTCCAGCAGGTTTTCCGAATAGCCCGTGGCGGCGAGGGTGGCGACGTCCGGATAGCGGCGCTTCACCTCGTCAATGAGCTGCAGGCCATTCATCCCGCCCGGCATGATTACGTCCGAAAAAACCAGGTCGACGGGCGCCGATTGCAGCAGTTCGAGCGCCCGTTCGCCGCTTTCCGCCTCGATGGTCTGGTAGCCCAGCGAAGCGAGATAGGCCGCCGACATTTCGCGCACGTCGGGATTGTCGTCGACGATCATGACCCGCTTGGCATCGGCGCCGGCGCCAGTTCTGGCGCCAGCAGGCAGCTGGTCCGTCTCGTTGGCGAGGACCGCACTGTCGCTGGAGGCGACCGGGAAGATCATTTTCACTCGGGTGCCCTTGCCCACTTCGCTCTCGATGGCCAGGCGCCCGTGCGACTGCTCGACGAATCCGTGCACCATCGCCAGTCCCAGCCCCGTGCCCGGCCCCTTGGTGGTGAAAAACGGTTCGGTGGCCCGCTCCACCACGTCCGGCGACATGCCTTCGCCCTCATCGCGGATGCAGATAACGACATACTGCTCACCGATCAGGCGATGGTCGTCGAGCTTCCTGCGGTCCTGCATGAGCGAGGTGCCCAGGGTGATGGTGCCGCCGAGCGGCATGGCGTCACGCGCGTTGATGAGCGTGTTGAGCAGGGCGACCTCGAACTGGTGCGGGTCGATATGGCAGGCGGGCAATGCGGGACGCAGGTCGAGCCGCAGATCGATCCGCTGGCCCAGCGTGCTCAGCAAAATTTCGGAGAACTCGATCACCAGGCTGTTCAGGTTGACCCGGCGGGGCTCCAGCCGCTGCTTGCGGGCGAACGCGAGAAGTTGCTGGGTCAGCTTGGTGGCTTTTTGCAGGGCGGCCTGGCTCTTGCTCAGCATTTTTTCCGTCAGGTCCTGGTTGCCCAGGCTTTTCAGGGCGATCTCCTGGTTGCCGATCGCCACCTGCAGCAGATTGTTGAAGTCGTGGGCCAAGCCCGCCGTCAGCTGGCCGATCGCTTCCATCTTCTGGGCCTGCGTGGTGGTCATCTGCATCACCCGTCGCTGGGTGATGTCAAGCTGGGACGCAAAAAAATACAGCAAGGCGCCGTCCTTGTCGAACACGGGGCCGATGAACAGGCCATTCCAGAAGCGGCTGCCATCCTTCTTGAAATTGAGGATGTCGACTGCCACCGCCTTGTGTTCGGCCAGCGCGGTGCGGATTTCCGCCACCGTGGCCTGGTCGGTTTCACTGCCCTGCAGGAAGCGGCAATTGCGGCCCAACACTTCTTCTTTCGCATACCCGGTCAGGTCGAGAAAGGCGCCGTTGGTGAACACGATGGGGTTGTCCGGCTGGCGGGGATCGGTGACCACCATCGGCATGCGGGTCATTTCAACGGCGGCAAAAAAGATATTGTTCTGGTCCTCGAAGCCGGGCTGGTCAATATAGGTCGACTTCCAGTGCTGCATGCCCGGATTGCCCATCGGATTGTAGGCACTGCCTTCAAGCTCGCCGCCAGCTTTGACGCCG
>JBJMVV010000208.1:0-6192 GCA_045810505.1 Massilia sp. | reverse complement strand
GATGACGAGCATGCCGAACAGCAGCGGCAGCAGCAGGCGCCAGCTACGGCGGCGCGCAAACAGGCCGGGGCCGCTTGACCCCAGCATCATGCTCGAGGCGACGCCGGCCACCAGGAACAACAGGGCCAGGCGCCAGGGCGAGGAGAGCATCATCAGCGGCTCGATGGTGTCGCTCGCATGGGGACTCTTGACGTGAAAGCCCCAGCTGACATAGACCATGCCGACGTGAAAAAGAATCAGCAGGAAAAAGGCGATGATGCGCACCCAGTCGAGGAAGTAGAGGCGCTCGATGGTGGCGGCGGTGGCGGCGGTGGTGGCGGTGCTGGCGGTGCTGCGCGTTTGCATGGTGGCGTCCCGGTTCGGTTGATCCAGGGCTCACGATAAAACGGCGCCGGCGCCGGGGCCAGCAGATTGGGGCGAAGCGGGGGCAGGGTGGGGCGAAGCGGATGGCCTAGCTGGCAGCTTGCTCCAGCCGCGTCAAAATCGCTGCACGATACTGCCGGCTGAAGGGCACCCGTGCGCCGTCACGCAGCAGCAGTTCGCCATCGCCCTTGTCGGTATGAACGACTTTCTCGATCAGCGCCAGTTGCACGGCAGCGCGCCGGTGGCAGCGCATGAAGCGCGGGCCCAGGCTGTCGAGCAGACCCGCCAGGCTCTGGCGCAACAGGGGATGTTCCTGCTGGCAGTGCAGCACCACGTAATTATCCGCCGTCTCGATCCAGCCGATCTGGTCCACTCGCAACACCCGCGTCACGCCCCGTTCGTTCACCAGCAACTGGCGCAGCGGCAGGCCATGCGGTGCTGGCGCTGCAGGCGCGGCAGCTAAGCGGGCTTTTACCCGCTCGAGCGCACGCGCCAGCCGGGCCTGGTCATACGGTTTCAAAAGGTAATCGATGGCATTCGCGTCAAACGCAGGCACGGCGTACTGATCGAAGGCGGTGACAAACACCAGCAGCGGCGCCGGCGCCGGCAGCGAGGCTGCCACTTCCAGCCCGCTCACTTCCGGCATCTGGATGTCGAGAAACACCACGTCGGGCCGCCGCGTGTCGATGACGGCCAGCGCCTCGACCCCGTCGCGCGCCTCGTCGAGGATGAGGGCGGGATCAAGCGCGCCCAGCAGCCGGCGCAGCTTGTCGCGCGCCGGCTGTTCGTCATCGACGATCAGCACCCGCATGGCAACACCATGCTGGCCCGCACCCCGGCGGGCGCTAGTTGCTCCAGCGTCAGGCTGGCGGCATCGCCATGCAGCATGGCCAGGCGTTCACGCAGATTGTCGAGGCCGATGCCGGCGCGGGTTGAGGGCGCCAGGGTACCGGTGTCGTCTTGCATGCTCAGCCGCAGGCAAGCGCCTTCGCACACAGCGCTGACCACGATCTGCGTCATGCCGCGGCGCTGCTCCACGGTATGCTTGAAAATGTTTTCCAGCAGGGGCTGCAAGCTCATCACCGGCACCCGGCACGCCAGGCAGTCCGGCGCGATGCGCCACTGTATGCTGGCCCGTTCGCCAAAGCGGGCCAGCATCACCTGCGCGTAGGCGCGCACGAGATCGAGCTCGGCTTGCAGCGTGCTGTCGAGGCTGTCGCTGGCGTCGAGGGTGGCGCGCAGCACGCCGGCCAGTTCCATCAGGGTGGCGTCGGCCTTGTCGACGTCGCTGTGCATCAGGCTGGAAATGGTGTTGAGCGCATTGAACAGGAAATGGGGTTGCATCTGCTGGCCCAGGCGCTGCAGCTGGGCCTGGCGCAGCAGGCCGGTGGCGCGCTCGGCCCGCACTTTTTCCTGCAGCAGGGCCTGGTATGACAGCACGCCGAAGCGCACCGCCGTCAACAGGCCGATGAACACCGTGATCTTGAGCGACTCGTAGAAAAACAGCTCGCCCACCGGCCGGTGGGTATAGGTTTCACCGACCAGGCCGTAGACGCCGTGGCGGATGCCAAACGCAAGCGGGGTGAACAGCAGCCAGTAGTACGGCAGCCACAGGGCCTGGATGCCGAACCAGCGCCAGGGAAAGGCCAGCAGGTGATGCCAGCGCCGGGTCAGGCGCAGCTGGGTCAGCATCAGGACGGTGGCGACCAGCATCGAGGACGATTCCCACAGCACCGGCTTCCACAGCGCCGTGCCGGGTTCGCTGCGCAGGATGTCCTGCACGGCCACCGCCACCATCAGCAGCCAGAACAGCAGCCAGGCCAGCACGAAGGCGCCGCGGGCGCGCCGGCTCCAGGCGAATTCGCCGCGACCGGCCGGTTCAGGCAAGGCGGCCGCCATCCTCAATCGTCGTCATCGTCGTCGTCAGCCGCGGCGGCAGCGGCGTCCTTGACCTTTTTCGCGCGCTCGTTGTCGAGCTTGCTGCGCATGGCGTTCACTTCGCCCATGAATTCATCGACGCTGTGATCGCGCGCCACCCGCGTCGCCGGCGGCAGGATCACCGACATATAGAGCTCGTCGCCAAGCCGGCCCATGCGCTGCTGGTTGCTGATCAGGGTCAGGCCCGAACCGAGCAATCCCAGCACCAGGCAGGTGATGGCGAACTGGCGCCGCCCGTTCGGCTTGACGGTCGTGAGGTGGTAGAACAGCATCACGGCGGCGATTGCAACGAGCACGTGGGCGCCATAGCGGGTGATGAATTCGAGCGAAAAGGCGTAGGCCACCAGCGAGGACAGCAGTTTGAAGACGGTGACCGCGGCCACGCCGCAGCCGACGATGAACAGGTGGCGGCCCAGGCGCGCATGGCGGCCAAACAGGCGGTTGGCAAAGGCCCAGGCGCCCGCCCAGACCAGGCCGGCGCCGATAGCGTATGCCAGGTTCTGCAGGTAGCGGATCAGCAGGAAAGGCTGGGTGTCATTGAGCCAGACCGTGCACAGCGCGGTGGCGCCGATCAGCAGCAGGCCGACCAGGCCAGGCACGCCGCCTTCCCAGCTGTGGCGGGTCCGGTCGAGCTGCTCGGGCGGCACGGGAAAATCGGCCGGCCGCACGCGCAAGGTGGTGTGGCCCAGGCGCACCACGGTGTCGCCCGTCATGACCACCTTGCCGGCACGCTTGCCGCGGTGGATCACGCCATTCTTGCTGCCCAGG
The DNA here is from genome assembly GCA_045810505.1 of Massilia sp. Classification (GTDB taxonomy): domain Bacteria; phylum Pseudomonadota; class Gammaproteobacteria; order Burkholderiales; family Burkholderiaceae_D; genus JAFCUW01. The sequence continues at coordinate 3,123 of JBJMVV010000208.1, read as the reverse complement.
TCGCGCAGCACCAGCGTGCCGTCCTCGCCCGCCTCGATGATCGCGTGGCGCGCGGCGCAGTGGGCGTCGTCGACAATATAGTCATTGTCGTAGCCCCGGCCCAGCCGGATCGGCAGGCTGCTGACCTGGTGGCGGTGCAGCACGTCGCCATTGCGCGCCAGGGTTTCGACGAAATAGGGGGCGCTCATTTCTTTGCTCCCCGCCCCAGCGCTTCGAGAAAGGCACGGGTGCTGCGCATGCCGTTTTCAAACGATACGCCCGAGACATCGAGCCGGCTTTGCAGGCTGGCGCGGGCGTCGTCGGTGCTGGCGGTGAGCAGGGTGAAGTTGTACAGCCCGGGAAACTTGCGATAGGCCCGCACGCAGGTGACGGCGCGCAGGGGCAGGCTGCGGGTGGTAACGAAGCGCTCGGTGCAGCGCGGGCCGGTCAGGCGGGTATCCTTGCTGCGGCCCAGGTTGTCGACCTTGAACAAGGTCGTCGCCAGCACCGAGAAGCGCAGCTTGTCGAGCGAGGCGGAGTGCACATATTGATGGCTCATGGCCACGTGGCCGGTCTGCTGCGATTCCGAGACGAAAATCGCCGACTCCATCTGGCAGCTGATGGTGTCGGCCGTAAAGCTCGCTTCGGCTTTCACGTTCGAGGCGCCCCAGCAGCGTACCTGGTCCGACTCGCGCACCGGCACCAGGTAAGGGCCCATGCTCTTGATCGACAACGGCGCCTCCAGCAACTTGTCGATCATGGCCTTCTGGTGCGCCAGCAGTTGCTGGCCGATCAGGGGATTGAAATCCTTCGGCGGTGCTTTTTGCGCGGCCACGGTCTTGAGCAGTTCCTGGGCATACCGCACCGGCACCAGGAAACTGACCAGTTCACCATCGCGCCGCTTCGAGACGTTCACCCCGGCCACGGCGCCCGCGCTGGTCACGCTGGGCCCGCCGCTCATGCCGGAATTGATGGGCCCGGTGAACATCAGCTGGTCATAAAAACTGCGCGTGATCACGCCGTTGTACGAGCCCTCGGAAATGGCAAAGCCCAGGTCGAGCGGATTGCCCAGTGAATACAGGTACTGGCCCTGGGTGAGTTTGCCGAGCTTGTCGGGAATGTTGAAAAAGCCGGTGCCGTTGCGGTTGACCCGCACCACGGCCAGATCGTGCAGCACGTCCACGGCCAGCAATTCGACCGGGCCGCGCTTGCCGTCCGTGTCCACGTACTCGGCCGTGTAGACATCCGGATCGAGCGCCATCTGCGACACCACATGGTAATTGGTGAGCACCAGGTTGCTGGTGCCGACCATGAAGCCGGAGCCGACCGTGGACTGGCTGCGCCCGTTCTTGAGCAGCATGCGGATCTGCAGCAGGTCGGCCTTGGCGGACGAATATAAGTTTTGCGCGGCCGAGGAGGGCGGCGGCAGGGTGGCGCTGTTGTCGGCCTCGGGCGGCGCCTGCGGGGTGGCGGCCGGCGGACTGTTGGGTGTCTGCAGTTGGCCGGGCCGGGCCGGGGCCACGGGCAGCGGGGGTGATGCCGGTGCGGCCTGCGGCTGCGCCGGCGGCGCGGCCTGAACCTGCGCCGCCAGCAAAGCCAGCGCGCTCACAGCAAGAGCAATATGGCCGCGCGCGGCAATCTGAAAGAAATCCATGCAATCCCAGGTAGTGATGACAAGCCTTATGAGCTTGTCAGCAGCATAACTTATTTGACCGCACGGCGACACTATTTACAAGGGCAGCCCGGCAGCAAGGGACTTACAGCTCGCCATCCTCGGCAACAGCCTCGGCCACGGGCGTCATCATGTGCCCCAGCTTGGCTTCCTTGGTATCGAGATAATGGGTATTGAAGGCATTGCGGTTGACCAGCAGGGGGACCCGCTCGGCCACCTCGATGCCGACTTTTTGCAGGGCATCGATCTTGCGGGGGTTGTTGGTCATCAGGCGCAGGCGCTTGACGCCGAACTGGGCCAGCATGGGTTGGCACAGGGCGTAGTTGCGTGCGTCCGCATGGAAACCCAGTTGCAGGTTGGCCTCGACCGTGTCGGCGCCCGCTTCCTGCAGGCGGTAGGCGCGAATCTTGTTGACCAGGCCGATGCCGCGCCCTTCCTGGCGCAGATACAGCAGGATCCCGCGGCCTTCGTCGGCAATCTTGCGCAGGGCGCCTTCCAGTTGGGCGCCGCAATCGCAGCGCTGGGAAAACAGCACATCGCCCGTCAGGCATTCCGAATGCACGCGCGCCAGCACCGGCTCGCCATCACCGATATCGCCCAGCACCATGGCCAGGTGTTCCTTGCCGGTGGCGTGTTCGACAAAGGCGTGCAGGGTGAACTGGGCCCACGGCGTCGGCAGGGCGCAGGACGTGATGTAGTCCATCTGGTTGTCGGCCGATGGGGCGGAAGTGGGGACGGGAGTTGATGCACTCATTGCTTATCTCTGGATCTATTTCTGTAGGCGCAAGTGTAGCGGAAAACCCCCGGGCCCGTGGCGGCAGGCCCCTGCCGGCCAGCGCCAGGACTTGATTCGAGATTAACAATGCGGTCTGCATGGTTTGGCCGAAATAGCAACACTATGGCGAAATGTTGGCGTAAGTCAACACTTTAGAGGTAAGATAATCATCACCCTGATGGTTTTTGGCAAGTTGATGATCACGATGACACCTGTTGCGCTGCTGTTCTTCCGAGTGATTGCCGAAAACAGCGGCCGGCCTGCCGCCTTGCTGCTCGACACGGGCGCTGGCGATGCAGCGGCGCTGGCTGCGCTGGCGGCGCAGCTTGGCGAAGGCGGGGACGAGGCGGCCTCGCTGCCGGGTCTGCAGCGCGCCATGCCCTGCCTGTTCCGTCCCGAACCCCTGGCCGGCACCGCCTTTCCGCAGGTCTTGATGGACGCAGGATGGCGGCCGCTGGCGCCAGGCACCCTGTGCCGGGTCGACACCAGGCTGGTTGTTGACTTCCTGCCAGCGGGCACCGAATGGATCGACGGCGACTGGTGCATGGGCCCGCCGCCCAATGCCACCGGCGCCCAGGCCGCCTCCAAAGTCACCGCCCTGCAGATGGTGCAACTGGTGGCGCGCGACGCCGACACCCACGAAATCGAAGCCCTGCTGCGGCGCGATCCCACCCTGTCCTATAACCTGCTGCGGCTG
>JBJMVV010000207.1:0-5920 GCA_045810505.1 Massilia sp. | reverse complement strand
GGCGCCCCAGCTCGAGCGCAGCATCTGGAAATACTGGTTGTGCTCGTCGATGGTGGTAAAGCGCGTCACGGCCAGGCTGTCAGCCTCGTACACCAGCAGGTCCAGCGGCAGGCCGACGGAAATGTTCGAGCGCAGGGTGGAGTCCATCGAAATCAGGGCGCACTTGGCCGCTTCGTCCAAAGCCGTTTGCGGCGTGATGACCCGGTCCAATATCGGCTTGCCGTATTTTGACTCGCCTATTTGAAAATACGGGGTCTGGTCGTGCGATTCGATGAAGTTGCCGGCCGAGTAAATACTGAACAGGCGGCAGCGCTCGCCCTTGATCTGGCCGCCGAAGATGATGCTGATATTAAAATCCACGCCGAACTCGGCCAGCGCCTCGGCATCGCGCTGGTGGATGCTGCGCACTGCGTCGCCGACGATGCGCACAGCGGCCAGCATGTTCGGCGCGTTCCAGATCGAGGCACCATCGATGCCCACCCAGCTCGAGACGTGTTCGCGTACGCCCTGGGAGATCGACAAATTGCCCGAAGTCATCAGCACCAGCACCCGGTCGCCCGGGTTTTCGTAGACCGTCATCTTGCGGAAGGTGCCGACCTGGTCCATCCCGGCGTTGGTGCGGGAATCGGACAGGAACACCAGTCCGGCATCGAGTCGCATGCCTGTACAGTAAGTCATGGTTGGCGTGGCTTCATCAAAAGGCCTATTTTACACACGCATTCATACCGGCGCGATCAGGGCTTCGACCGTCATCGTTTCCTCGCCCGCGCCACGGCGGCTGCCACGCACGGGCGCGGCTGAATCGTAATCGCGCCCGATGGCGAGGCGGCAATAGGCGTCTGTCATCAGGCGCGCGTGGGTTACGTCGATGCTGATCCAGCCTTCGAAATCGGCATCCTTGACCCACACGTCGACCCAGGCATGGCTGGCTGCGTGGCCCGTCGTACCCGGATCGATGTAGCCGGAGACATAGCGCGCCGGCACGCCCAGCGCGTGGCAGCAGGCCAGGAACAGGTGGGCGTGGTCCTGGCAGACGCCGGCGCCGAGCAGCATGGCGTCGTGGGCGGTGGTGTCGACGCTGGTGGCGCCCGTGACGTATGCCACGCTGCCATAAATGCGCTCAGCGAGATCGAGCATGGATGCGGTGCTGGCGGTCGCGCCGATGCGCTGCCTGGCTGCATACGCGCGCACGGCTTCAGTCGGCGTGGTGAGACGGGTCGGCACGGTGAACACCAGCGGAGACAAGGGCTCGGGATTGTCGAGCCGGCCGCCTTCAAGCAGGGTGGTCTGCACCAGGCCTTCGGCAATGATCGCCACCTGGCGATGTGCTTCGTTCAGGGTCAGCATGTGCGAACGGTTGCCGTAGGCGTCCGTGTAGGCGTGGCAGGCGCCGGGCGTGTTCAGGCTCCAACTGAGCACCTGCTGCTGGGCTTCGAGGCGGGGCGTGACGTGAAGTTGCTGGATGCTATAGGCCTGGCTGGCGGCGTAGCGGTACACGGTTTCATGGCGGATCGACAGTTTCATATCACGACCCCAGCGGCACCAGGAAGTCGCGGCTGACCTGGCGGCCCAGCGCGTCGATGTCTTCCAGGAAGGCGGAGAGGCTGTCGTGCAGGCCTGCTTCGAGGATGTCTTCGATGCGTGCAAACTTCAGTTCGGCGTGGAGCTTGCCGGCCAGGCGCTCAGTATCGGCCGACACATCATTACGGACGGCGCAGAGGTTCTCCACCACCTGTTCCATGCAGAACAGCAGGGCGCGCGGCATGTCGGGATGGAGCATCAGCAATTCGGCGACCCGTTCGCGGGTGATGACGTCGCGGTACACCTTGCGGTAAATCTCAAAGCCCGACACCGAGCGCAGCAGGGCCGCCCAGTAATAAAAGTCGCGCTGCGAGGATGCTTCGGCGGCGCCGTGGTATTTCACGTCGAGAATGCGCGCCGTGTTATCGGCCCGCTCCAGAAAGGTGCCGAGGCGGATGAAATACATGGCCTCATCCTTGAGCATGGTGCCCAGGGTCACGCCGCGCGCGAGGTGGGAGCGGTATTTCACCCATTCAAAAAAGGCGCTGGGGTCGTTGTCGAGCGCGCCTGGCGCAAGTTGGCGGGGCAGGTCGAGCCAGGTGGCGTTGGTGGTTTCCCACACTTCCGTCGTCAGCGCGCCCCGCACCGCCCGCGCATTGTCGCGCGCGCCCTTGAGGCAGGCGGCAATCGAGGAGGGATTGGCGGCGTCGCGCACCATGAAGTCGAGCACCTCGGCCTGGTTGCAGGGGCGCTCGCGGCGGGCGAATTCCCCGTCCAGTTCGGAAATGCCCAGCATGGCGCGCCAGCCCGCTTCGCTGTCTTCCAGCGACTGCGGCAGCATGGCGGCCTGCACCGCCACGTCGAGCATGCGGGCGGTGTTTTCGGCGCGCTCGGTGTAGCGCGCCATCCAGTACAGGTGGTCGGCGGTGCGGCTCAGCATGGCTGCTCCAGGATCCAGGTGTCCTTGGTGCCGCCCCCTTGCGAGGAATTGACCACCAGCGAGCCTTCCTGCAGCGCCACCCGGGTGAGGCCCCCCGGCACCATCGAGATGGTTTTGCCCGACAACACAAAGGGTCGCAGGTCGATGTGGCGCGGCGCGATGCCGTTTTCCACATAGGTCGGGCAGGCCGACAGGGCCAGGGTCGGCTGGGCGATATAGCCGTCGGGCCTGGCTTTCAGGCGCTGGCGGAAATCTTCGATCTGCGCCTGGGACGAAGCCGGTCCGATCAGCATGCCGTAACCGCCGGCGCCGTGCACTTCCTTCACCACCAGCTTCGACAGATTCGCCAGCACGTATTCCAGATCGGCGCGCTTGCGGCATTGCCAGGTGGGGACGTTATTCAGGATCGGCTCTTGCGACAGGTAAAACCTGATCATGTCGGGCACAAAAGGATAGATGGACTTGTCGTCGGCTACGCCGGTGCCGATGGCGTTGGCCAGGGTCACTCTTCCCGCGCGGTAGACGGACAGCAGGCCCGGCACGCCCAGGGTGGAGTCGGCGCGAAAGGCCAGCGGATCGAGGTAATCGTCGTCGATGCGGCGGTAGATCACGTCGACCCGTTGGGGGCCGCGGATGGTGCGCATGTAGACGGCGTTGTCGTTGACAAACAAATCCTTGCCTTCGACCAGTTCCACGCCCATCTGCTGGGCCAGGAAGGCGTGCTCGAAATAGGCAGCGTTGTGGATGCCGGGAGTGAGCACGACCACCGTCGGATCGTTGGTGCCGGCGGGCGCCACCGAGCGCAGGTTGTCGAGCAGGAGGTCGGGGTAATGGTCGACGGGGGCAATGCGGTTGCGCGCAAACAGTTCGGGGAACAGGCGCATCATCATCTTGCGGTCTTCCAGCATGTAGGAGACGCCGGAGGGCACGCGCAGATTGTCTTCCAGCACATAGAACTCGCCCTTGCCGGCACGCACGATGTCGACCCCGGCAATGTGGGCGTAGATGTCGGACGCCACCTTGATGCCTTGCATTTCGGGGCGGTACTGGGCGTTCTGGTAGATCTGGGCGGCGGGAATCAAGCCGGCCTTGATGATGGACTGCTCGTGATAAATGTCGTGAATAAACATGTTGAGCGCCTGTACCCGCTGCACCAGGCCGGCCTGCAACTGCGCCCACTCGTGCGCCGGAATGATGCGCGGAATGGTGTCGAAGGGGATCAGGCGCTCGGTGCCGGCGTCGTCGCCATACACGGCAAAGGTGATGCCGACGCGGCGAAAGGTGAGGTCGGCCTCGGCGCGCTTCCTGGCAATCTGCTCCGGGGTCTGGCGCGCCAGCCAGGCGTGGAAGGCGCGATAATGGTCACGCACCGGGGACCCTTCCTGGCCGCCAGCGCCGGCTTCGTCGGTATGGTGGTGCATCTCGTCAAAAATGCGCGCGCGTTCTTGCAGGGCTGACATGTCGATTCCCGTTTTTTCTGTTGATATAGACAACAAACAATATATAACAAGAAACGTGCCAGTGACTGCCTCAACCGTGCGAGGCATGCCGTGAATAAATGCACCAAGCCAGTGCAATGAAGCGTCATGAGAATGGCATAATCGTCGTTTTCACACAAAACTGGGGCGATCGTGGAGCAGCGGGACGGGGCAGACAGATTCAAATCGTGGCTGGGACGCTTCCTGCCCCAGCCAACCACGGCCAGCCGTAGCGAACAGCTCAAGGCCGGCGCGGGCGCCTTGCTGGGATTGGCGCTGACGGCCTTGCTCACGCCCCTGATCACGCGCGGCCTGCTGGCCGACAGCAGCGCCATCGTGTTCCTGGTCGCGCCGATGGGGGCCTCGGCCGTGCTGCTGTTTGCCGTACCGGCCAGTCCCCTGGCCCAGCCGTGGTCTGTGTTCGGCGGCAATGTGGTGTCGGGCATCGTGGGGGTCACGGCCGCCATGTGGATCGCCGACCCCGTCTGGGCCGCACCGGTGGCGGCGGCCGGCGCCATCATCGGCATGTTCCTGTGCCGCTGCCTGCACCCGCCCGGCGGCGCGGTGGCCCTGACGGCCGTGCTGGCCGGCCCAGCGGTGCACGCCTCCGGCTACCAGTTTGCCTTCGGCCAGGTGGCCGTCAACACGGCGCTGATGGTGCTGGCCGCGCTGGCCTACAACAATCTGATGGGGCGGCGCTATCCGCACACCCAGCAGTCATCGCTGCAGCCGGTGCATGCCACGAGCGACCCCGCGCCCACCAGCCGGGTCGGCTTTTCGCCGCATGATCTCGATGTCGTGCTCAAGCGCTACGGCCAAGTGATCGACGTCAGCCGCGACGACCTGGAAAACATTATTTTGGCGACGGAAATGCAGGCTTACGAGCGCCGCTTCGGCATCATCAGCTGTGGCGACATCATGTCGAAGGATGCGGTCACGGTGGAGTTTGCGACCGGCATGCTGGAAGCCTGGAAACTGCTGCGCCGCCACCAGTTGCATGCCTTGCCGGTGCTGAACAAGGCGAACCGGGTGATCGGCATTGTCACCCAGAGCGACTTCCTGCGGCACGGTGAGCTGGACAGTTTCAAGGGCTTCGGCGCCCGCCTGCGCGATTTTTTATTGCCCTACTCGGGCACCCACTCCGACAAGCCGGAAGTGGTTGGGCAGATCATGACGGCAACGCCCGTCACGGCCCGGGCCGACACGCCCATCGTGGAACTGGTGCCCCTGATGTCCAATTCCGGCCTGCACCACATCCCCGTCGTCGATGAGGAAGAACGCTTTGCCGGCATGGTGAGCCAGTCGGATCTGCTGGCGGCGCTGTACGAGAGCCGGCTGAACGAGCCTGCAACCGCCTTGGTGTGACTCAAACAAAAGTGAACCCCTACTTTTGTTTGGGTTGGTCAGATAAAAATGCCCCGGGAAACCCGGGGCATTTTCAGTTTACGCAAACCCGATGCATATCGCGCTTCGCCTCGGGGGCTCAGGCTAACTTTGTTCGGGGGGGCGGGCGCGCCTGGTTCAGGATCAGGCGAGGCGGCGCAGGCGCAGTTCGGCGATCGTCACCGGGGCTGGCGCTTCGACCAGGCGCAGTGGGACCAGGGCGCGCTTGGAGCGGGCGACCTGGGCGCTGATGTCGATCAGGGCGGCAAGCACCATCTCGTGGCGTTTTCGCGCTTCCGAGCGTTTCTTGGAGGCGATGTCGGACAGGTCCAGCGCGGGCAGGGGTTCGCAGGGCAGGGTGAAGTCGCCGTCAGCACGCTGGCGCGCGCCCAGTTCGGTCCACATGCTGTCGTAATCGGCGTGCACCTTGCCGCTGCGGATGGATTTGGTGACCACGCGGTTGGCGTTACCGACCAGCAGCATGTTGGCGCAGCCGTGCTCATGGCCGAACTGGCGCACCACGCGCATCAGGAAATTTTTCGGACGCATGCCGTGCAGGGCGCGGGTCGCTTCGCGCACGCTGTCCTGGGCCGCGGCG
>JBJMVV010000206.1:0-26667 GCA_045810505.1 Massilia sp. | reverse complement strand
GGATTTGCTCAAGCGCGTTGTCAGCGACCTGTCCCTGCAGGCGGCGGGTTACGGCACCACCATCAAGCTGCATCCGCATGAGCCGGTAGAAGGGCAGTGGGACGAGTTTCGCATCGAGCAGGTGGTGATCAATCTGCTGACCAACGCTTTGCGTTACGGCAACGGGCAACCGGTGGACGTGGTGGTCGAGGGCGACGCGCAGGAAGTGCGGGTGGACGTCATCGATGGCGGCCGTGGCATCAGCGAAGCGGACCAGAAGCGCATTTTCGAGCCCTTTGAACGGGGCGACTCGAGCAAGGAAGTGAAGGGACTGGGGCTGGGCCTGGCCATTTCGCGCCAGTTGGCCGAAGCCCATGGCGGGCGCCTGTTTGTCACCAGCGATGGCGAGACCGGATCGATCTTCAGCCTGGTGCTGCCCCTGTTTGCCAGTGACGATACGGTGGCGAACATGGCGGTGGCGCTGACAACGGCGCAGTCTGCAAGCTGAACGGCAATCGCGTGGACAGCCGTCGCGCCGATTGGCTACACTGCGCTGGCGGCGTCAGTGAATGAACAGCGGTGCGGCGCGCAGCAGATCGGTGGCGCAGACAACATAGGTGCAAGCGCCGGCAAATACTAATTGCAGGCTGGTCCAGGTGAGGGGGATTTTGCTCATCATGATGTCGCTCCTTGTTTCCGTGCTTTTCTCTGTATGGTGAGTTCATCATATCGAAGGCTTACCAAACAAGCATCAGAGCCGGGACCGCAGTTGTGTAGGATAAACGCGTAGGAATTCGACCGACAGATGAGCCAGCAACGTTGCCGCTCCTACGATGTCTGTAGGTTGCGTCCTATGGTGATTTTCAATCGTGCGCTCTACAGTTGTGTTTATGACCAAACACGACCCCCACCTCATGAAGCAGGGCTTGCGCGCCGTGCGCCGCAATACCATCGGAAAATTGCTGCGCACCGTATTCGGTGTGCAGCGGCTGCGCGGCGGCCAGCAGGACGTCATCGACAGCGTCCTCGACGGCAAGGACACGCTTGCCATCATGCCCACCGGCAGTGGCAAATCCCTGTGCTACCAGATTCCCGCCAAGCTGCTGGCCGGCACCACGATCGTCGTCTCGCCCCTGATTTCCCTCATGAAGGATCAGACGGAAAAATTGCAGGAACTGGGCGTCAAGGCCGTGCAGCTCAACAGCAGCCTGTCCGCCGACGAGGAGCGCGCTGCGCTCGACGGCATCCGCAGTCGCGCCCACGAGATCGTATTCTGCACCCCGGAGCGCCTGGCCCAGGCCGAGTTCCTGGAGGTGATCAAGCAGGTCGATATTTCCCTCGTCGTGATTGACGAGGCCCACTGCATTTCCCAGTGGGGCCACGATTTCCGCCCCGCCTACACGGAAATGGCGGCATCGATCAAGGCGCTGGGCAAGCCGCCCATCCTGGCGCTGACGGCCACCGCTACCGATGACGTCGTCGATGACATCTCGCGTCAGCTTGGCCGCAAGCGCATGAACGTCATCAACACGGGCATCTATCGGGCGAACCTGCATTACGCGGTGCGCCAGGTCACCAGCAATGCCGAAAAATTCGCCGAGGCGCTGGCGCTGGTGCAGGCTTCGCAAGGCGTCGGCATCGTCTACGCCGCCACCGTCAAGGCCGCTGAGGAAATGCACAGGATCTTGCAGGAGGCGGGCGAGAGCGTGTCGATCTACCACGGCAAATTGCCGGCGCGCGAACGCAAGGCCAACCAGGACCGCTTCATGGACGGCGACTGCCGCGTGATGGTCGCCACCAACGCTTTCGGCATGGGCATCGACAAGCCCGACACCCGCTTCGTTATCCACCTGCAGATTCCCGCCAACCTGGAAGCGTATTACCAGGAATCGGGCCGGGCAGGGCGAGACGGCCAGGATGCCTGGTGCACCCTGATTTTCCTGCAGGACGACAAGCGCCTGCAGCAGTTTTTCCTCGTCAAATCCTATCCCACCGCCAAGGAATTGGTGAGCGTGTACAGGACCGTGGGCGACCTGGCCGCCAGCGGCAGCGTCAACTTTGCCCGCGTCGATGAAGCGGTCGAGGACATCGCTTCGAGCAAGCTGAAGATTTGCCTGAAGCTGCTCAAGGATGGCTGCCTGCTCAAGCAGAACCGCGCCCTCGATTTTGTTCCCGGCAAAGCCGAGCCGAACGCCGACCTGTTCGACGAACTGGCCGATGTGTACGCGCACAAGCAGGAGCGCGACCGCGAGGCGCTGGAACAGATGGTGGGCTACGCGGTGAGCGGCTTCTGCCGCTGGCGCGTGCTGCTGGATTATTTCTCGGATGAAGTGGCCGGCTTCGAGCGCTGCTGCAAGTGCGACAATTGCCTCAATCCGCCGGCCGCCAGCGTCGCTCTCGAACCCATCCGCGACGACGAGTTCGACCGTGAACCGGCTGCGCCGGCGCCTGTCCCGCTGTTCGACGTGGGCGCCAGCGTGCGGGTGCCGAAGTACGAAGTTGGCGTGGTACAGTCCGTTGCTGGCGACCAGGTCACAATCCTCTTTCCCGACCAGGTCGCGCGCACTTTCATGGCCGACTTCGTCACGCCGGCCTGAGGAGGCTCATGGCTGCAAAAGACAAGTCCGGCGACATGGTGGTGGTGCGCAAGGAAGGCCTGTACTGCGTACCCGGCGACTTTTATATCGACCCCTGGCGCCCCGTGCCGCGCGCCGTCATTACGCACGCCCACGGCGACCATGCGAGGGTCGGTCACGGCCACTACCTGTCGGCCAGCCAGGGCGTCAATATTTTAAAGTCCCGGCTGGGGCAGGACATCCATATCGATGGCATCGAATACGGCGCCAGCATCGAACACAATGGCGTGAAAATTTCGCTGCACCCGGCCGGGCACGTGCTCGGTTCAGCCCAGGTGCGGATGGAACACAAAGGCGAAATCTGGGTGGCCTCGGGTGACTACAAGGTCGAACCGGACCGGACCTGCGCGCCGTTCGAACCGGTGCGCTGCCATACCTTCATTACCGAGTCGACCTTCGGGCTGCCCATCTACCGCTGGGAGCCGGAACAGTCGATTTTTGACGACATCAACGCATGGTGGCGCAAGAACGCGGCCGCGGGGCGCTGCAGCGTGGTGTTCGCCTATTCGTTTGGGAAGGCCCAGCGCATCCTGTCGGGACTCGATCCTTCCATTGGCGCGATCCTCTGCCACGGTTCCGCCGAACCGCTGAACCGGGTGTATCGCGAGAGCGGGGTCGATCTGCCGCCCACGCAACTGGTGACGGAGGTCGACAAGGAGACCGTGCGCACGGCGATCGTGATTGCGCCGCCGTCGGCAGGCGGCTCGACCTGGATGCGCCGCTTCGGCGACTACAGCGATTCCTTTGCCAGCGGCTGGATGCTGCTGCGGGGCGCGCGGCGCCGGCGTGGCGTCGACCGGGGCTTCGTGCTGTCCGATCACGCCGACTGGCCGGGCCTGATGACGGCGATCCGCGCCACCGAGGCGCCGCGCGTGATCGTGACGCACGGCTCGATCGGCGTGATGGTGCGCTACCTGCGCGAAGTGGGGCTGGATGCTTCCGGCTTCGATACCGAATACGGTGACGATGAAGCGGACGACAAGCCGGCCGATACCGCGCCCCCAGCCGCCGCTGCCACCAGCGAGGCCGGCGATGCGTGAATTCGCCCGCCTTTACGCCGAACTCGATGAAACCACGGCCACCAACCGCAAGCTCGACGCCCTGCAAAATTATTTTGCCAGCGCGGCGCCCGACAACGCCGCCTGGGCCGTCTATTTTCTCGCCGGCGGCAAGCCGCGCCAGGCCGTGCCAACCAAGCTGCTGCGCCAGTATGCCGTCGAATTTGCCGGCATCGATGACTGGCTGTTCGACGAGTGCTATCACGCCGTGGGCGACATGGCCGAGACCATCGCCCACATCCTGCCGCCGCCCGTGGCGAGCAGCGACGTCGGTCTGGCCGAATGGATGCAGGAGCGGATAGGCCCGCTGCGCGGCGCCGATCCCGCCACCATCCGCGACGCCCTGTTCAGCTTCTGGCGCGAACTCGATCCGCGCGAGCGTTTTTTGCTCGCAAAATTGATCGGCGGCGGCTTTCGGGTGGGTGTCTCCAAGCTGCTTGTCACCCGCGCCTTGTCGAGCATTGCGGCGGTGGACGCCAAGCTGATTGCGCAGCGCCTGATGGGCTGGACCGACGGCAGCGTGCGGCCCACCGCCGAAGGCTTCCTTCGATTGATCGCCGCGCAGTCGGACGATGAACACCGCCAGCGGGGCGGTCAACCGTACCCGTTTTTCCTGGCCCACCAGCTGCAGCTTGACCCGGCCACGCTGGGCGACGTCAAGGACTGGCAGGTCGAATGGAAGTACGACGGCATCCGCGCCCAACTGGTGCGGCGCGATGGCCAGAATTTTTTATGGTCGCGCGGTGAAGACCTGATCACCGAGCGTTTTCCGGAGCTGGCCCAGCTGCGCCTGCCGGAAGGAACGGTGATCGATGGCGAAATCCTGATCTGGCAAGGGGAGGGCGCCGGCGGCCCGGCGCCTTTCGCCGACCTCCAGAAGCGCATCGGCCGCAAGACCTTGAGCGCGAAACTTCTGGCCGAGCTGCCCGCCGTGCTGGTCGCCTACGATCTGCTGGAAGAAGCGGGGGTCGACCTTCGCACGCTGCCGCAACACGAGCGCCGCACCCTGCTGGAGGCGCTGGTCGAGGATAGCCGCCAAAGCTGCCTGAAAATCTCGCCGCTGGTCGAGGCGCCCGACTGGGAAGCGCTTGCGGCGATGCGCACTCAGTCCCGCGCACGTGGCGTCGAGGGCATGATGGTCAAGGCCAAAAGCGCCGAATATGGGGTGGGGCGCACCAAGAACGTGGGCACCTGGTGGAAGTGGAAGATCGATCCCTACAGCGTCGACGCGGTGCTGATCTACGCCCAGGCGGGCCACGGCCGCCGCGCTTCGCTCTACACCGACTACACCTTCGCCGTGTGGGACGCGGACCCCGAGCAGGCCGGCCAGAGAAAGCTGGTGCCGTTCGCAAAAGCCTATTCGGGCCTGACGGATGCCGAGATCGCAGTGGTCGACAACGCCATCCGCAAGACGACGGTTGAAAAATTCGGGCCCGTGCGCAGCGTCAAGCCGACCATGGTGTTCGAGATCGGCTTCGAGGGCATCCAGATGTCGACCCGCCACAAGGCCGGCATCGCGGTGCGCTTTCCCCGCATTTTAAGGAAGCGCGAGGACAAGCGGGTCGAGGAGGCGGACACGCTCGATACTTTAAAAGGTCTGCTGGCCGCCGCGGCGCCATGAAGGCGAAGCGATGAAGGCGAAGCAATGAGCAAAAGCGCCATGGCGGCCGCCGTCGATGCCTGGTTCGCCGCGCGGGGCTGGAAGGTGTTCCCGTTTCAGCGCGCCGTGTGGAAGGCGGCGGTGGCAGGCGAATCAGGCCTGCTGCACGCGAACACGGGCGCCGGCAAGACCTACGCCGTCTGGTTCGCAGCCCTGCTGCGCGGGGCGCTGGCCAGCCGCAAAAAGCGTTCCGGGCTGCGCGTATTGTGGATCACGCCGATGCGGGCGCTGGCGGCCGATACGCTGCGCGCGCTGGAGCAATCGGCCGCCGAACTGGCGCCCGGCTGGACGGTGGGCGCGCGCACGGGCGACACCGGATCGGCCGAGCGGGCGCGCCAGTCGCGCAAACTGCCGTCGACCCTGGTGACGACGCCGGAAAGCCTGTCGCTGTTGCTGAGCCATGCGCAGGCGCAGGAGCAGTTCGCCTCGCTGGACATGATCATCATCGACGAGTGGCATGAACTGATGGGCAGTAAACGGGGCGTGCAGGTGCAGCTTGCGCTGGCGCGGCTGCGCCACTGGAACCCCGAGCTGGTGGTATGGGCGCTGTCGGCGACGATGGGCAACCTCGATCAGGCGCGCTCGGTGCTGCTCGGCGACAGTGGAGGGGTGCTGGTGGAAGGGGATCTGAAAAAGCAGATCGTGGTCGATTCGCTGGTGCCGCCCAATGTGTCGCGCTTTCCCTGGGGCGGCCACCTGGGCATCCAGATGCTGCAGCCGGTGATCGACGAGATCGAGCAGTTCAATGCGACCCTGGTGTTTACCAATACGCGCTCGCAGTCGGAGATCTGGTACCAGAACCTGATCGACGCGCGCCCTGACTGGGCCGGCCTGATCGCCCTGCATCATGGCTCGCTCGACCGCGAGGTGCGCGACTGGGTCGAACTGGGCCTGAAAAAAGGCGAACTGAAAGCGGTGATCTGCACCGCCAGCCTCGATCTGGGGGTGGACTTCCTGCCGGTCGAGCGGGTGCTGCAGATCGGCAGCGCCAAGGGCATCGCGCGCCTGCTGCAGCGGGCCGGGCGCAGTGGCCACGCACCGGGCCGGGTCTCGCGCGTGACCCTGGTGCCGACCAACAGCCTGGAAATCCTGGAAGCGGCCGGCGCCAAGGCGGCGGTGGCCTCGCGCAGCATCGAGGGACGGCTGGTGCCAAACAAACCCTTCGACGTGCTGGTGCAGCACCTGGTGACGGTGGCGCTGGGCGGCGGCTTTCGGCCCGAGGCCATGCTGGCCGAAGTGCGCACGGCCTGGTCCTATCGCCACCTGACGGATGAAGAGTGGCAGTGGGCGCTCGATTTCGTCGCCCGCGGCGGCCAGAGCCTGACGGTGTATCCCGAATACCAGCGCGTGCTGCCGGACGAGGAGGGCGTCTACCGCGTGCCCAACACGGCCATCGGCCGGCGTCACCGCATGAGCATCGGCACCATCGTCTCCGATTCGAGCATGCAGGTAAAATACATGAGCGGGGGCCGCATCGGCAGCGTGGAAGAGTCCTTCATTTCGCGCCTGAAGCCGGGCGACTATTTTCTGTTTGGCGGGCGCATGCTTGAATTCATCCGGGTCAATGAGATGACGGCGTTTGTGAAGCGGGCGACAGGCACCAAGAAAGGCGCGGTCACGCGTTGGGCCGGCGCCAAGATGCCGCTGTCGTCGGAACTGGCGCACGCCGCGCTCGAGCAGTTGCGGCTGGCATCCGAAGGGCAGTTCATCGGGCCGGAAATGCAGGCGATCAAACCGCTGATTGAAATCCAGCAGGCCTGGTCGGCCCTGCCCACCATCGACACCCTGGTGATTGAAAGCCTCACCAGCCGCGAGGGCTTCCACCTGTTCGTGTACCCGTTCGCGGGACGCTCGGTGCACACGGGCCTGGCCTCGCTGCTCGCTTACCGGGTCGGCAAACTGCAGCCGATCACCTTCTCGATTGCCGTCAACGATTACGGTTTTGAATTGCTGTCGGCCGAGCCGGTGGACTGGAAGGCCTTGTTCACGGGCGCAGTGGGCGCCGAAGCGCCCTTGCTGTCAACCGGGCGCCTGCTGGAAGATGTGCTCGAGAGCCTGAACGCGACCCAGTTGTCGCAGCAGCGTTTTCGGGAAGTGGCGCGCATCGCGGGGCTGATCTTCCAGGGCTATCCGGGCCAGCCGAAAAGCACGCGCCAGATCCAGGCCTCGTCCTCGCTGTTTTTTGAAGTCTTCCGCAAGCACGACGCCGGCAACCTGCTGCTCACGCAGGCGCAGCGCGAGGTGATGGAGCAGGAACTTGAACTGACGCGCCTGCGCGACACGCTCACCGAACTGCACGCGCGCCGCCTGGCCTATCGCGACGTCAAGCGGGCCACGCCTTTCGGCTTCGCGTTGATGGTAGAACGCTTCCGCGAGAAGGTCACCACTGAAAAGCTGTCGGACCGGGTGGCGCGCATGGTGCGTGAACTGGAAAAAGCGGCCGAAGTGGCGCCGCCCAAAGCGAAAAAGGCGAACCTGTCTTGACTGAAAAAACCGTGCTGGCGGCCGGTGAAAGCCTGGTGCTGCTGGCGGAAAAAGCGGTGTTCTGGCCGCGCGAAAAAATGCTCATCATCGCGGATATCCATTTCGGCAAGGCGGCGTCCTTTCGCGCCGCCGGGGTGCCCGTGCCACGCGGGACCACCAGCCAGAACCTGGCGGCGCTCGATGGCCTGATCGCGCGCCACGAGGTGGCGCACGTGATGTTCCTCGGCGATTTTCTGCATGCGCGGGCGGCCCACGCCAGCGCCACGGTGGCGGCGATGCTGGCCTGGCGCATGCGCCATTCGGGCTTGAAACTGACGCTGGTGCGGGGCAATCACGACCGCCACGCGGGCGATCCGGCGGCCAGCCTGCTGATCGACCTGGTGGACGAGCCGCACCAGCAGGGGCCGTTCGCGTTTTGCCACCATCCGGATCTGGCCACCGAGGGCTACGCGCTGGCCGGGCACATCCACCCCAGTTTTCGCCTGTCCACCCGCCACGATTCGCTGCGCCTGCCGTGCTTCGTGGTCGGAACGAAGCGCATGATTTTGCCCTCGTTTGGTGCTTTCACGGGCGGCTTTTTGATCACGCCGGAGGTGGATGACGCCATTTATGTCAGTTCCGGAGAGGCCGTGCACTTTGTTCGGTAACGCACGGACCGTTCCCTCAAGCAAGAGTAACTTCTCCTTAACACTGTAAATACTACAGCGATCCGGAACACCTATTGAGGAGAACATTATCAAAACCAAGACTAAAACCAAAGCCCCGGCCACCCTGCTGGCCGTGCTGCTTGCATCGGCGCTGCCCCTGCTGTCGATGACGGCCATGCCTGCCCACGCACAGCGTTACGATAACGGCCCTGTCGACCGTGTCGTCCAGCCTGTCATCCGCGGCTTCAATGTCGACGAAGTGCGCCGCATCGCGCCTGGCGTGGAGCTCAACTTCGACGTCTACGGCACCCCCGGCGGCCGGGCCTACCTGCAGATCGCCGGCGCCTCCCGCAACCTGCAACTGACGGAAACGGAACCGGGCCTGTATGAAGGCGTCTACACGATCGGCTCGCGCGACCGCATCAGCGCCACCAGCGCCGTGACCGCCAACCTGCGCGTTGGCAATCAAGTCACCACCGGTGTGCTCAGCGAATCGCTGCAGCGCGGGGTAGGCCGCCACGAGCCACCGCGCCGCGGTGACCTGGCGGTGGCGCCGCGCATCGAGCGTTTCGACGTGCAGGGCATCGAAGATCTGCGTCCGGGCAATGAACTGAACTTCATGCTGCGCGGTACGCCTGGCGCCAAGGTCGAGATGGTGATCGAAGGCACCAAGGGCGTGTTCTTCCTGCCGGAAGTGCGTCCGGGCGAGTACGAAGGCTCCTACGTGATCCGCCGCGGCGACCGCCTGCAGCGCGCCACCGCCGTGACCGCCAACCTGCGCGTGAATGGCCGCGTGACTTCGGCCACCCTGGGCAAGCCGCTGCAATTGGTTGGTTCGGCGCCGCCGCCACCACCGCGTGAGGTGCGCTACTGCTCCAACTGCGCAACGGTGGAAGCGATCAATGTGATCGAGGTCAAGGGCGACGGCAACTACATCGGCACCATCGGCGGCGGCGTCGTCGGTGCGCTGGCCGGTAGCCAGGTGGGCGGCGGCAACGGCCGCACGGCGGCGGAAATTGCCGGTGCACTGGGCGGCGCCTACGTGGGTCGCAATATCGACCGCCAGAACGACCGCAACACGCGTCACTTTGAAGTGGTGATCCGCTTCGCCAACGGCGGTACGCAGACCGTGCAGTACGCCAACGATCCAGGCTTGCGCGTGGGCGAGAAAGTCAAGTTCAACGACGGCGCCCTGGTCCGTGACAATGGATAAGTGATAGCACCTCCAAAAAAACCGGCCGCGAGGCCGGTTTTTTTTTGCGCGAAAGATTAAATCGTGGCAGCGAGCGCCTGGGCGTCGCCCGACGGTTCCAGGTCACCCTTGACCTTGGCGCCGGCCTTGGTGCGCGAGCGCGAGGGGGGCAGGCGGCGCAGGGTCTTGAGCGCCTCGGCGTCCTTGATGCCGATGGTGCGCTGGTCGACCGTGATGAGGCCGATTTCGTTGAAGGCGGACAGGGTGCGGCTGACCGTTTCCAGGGTCAGGCCCAGGTAGCTGCCGATTTCGTGGCGGGTCATGCGCAGATTGAACAGCTTGCTGGAATAACCCATGGCGGCGAAGCGGTCGGCCAGTGAGACAAGGAAGCGGGCCACGCGCGCTTCGGCGGAGAGGGCGCCCAGCATGCCGATCATCGATTGCTCGCGCACCAGTTCGCGGCTCATGACGCCATACATCAGGTTTTCCAGCTCGACGTGGATGCGGCCGAGGGCGGTCAGTTTTTTGAACGGCAGCAGTATCAGGTCGCAGTCCGACAAGGCGACCGCTTCCGAGGCGTAATGGCGGGTGTGGATGCCATCGACGCCGAGCATGTCGCCTTTCATGGGGAAGCTGAGCACCTGTTCGTTGCCGAATTCGTCGATCAACACGGTTTTCAGGAAACCCGAGTTGACTATATAGAGGGTGTCGAAGGATTGGCCGATGGTGTGAACGCGCTGGCCGGTCTTGAATTGCACGTGCTGGAACAGTAATTCTTCGCTGTTGACGGACATGGCCGCCGGAATATGCAGGAGGTCGCACACTTCCTTCAGGTTCGACCACAGGCGGCCCTGGCGCTGGCGGCCGGCTTCCATGGACGAATTGTGGACGGCTTGCGCGGGATTACGAGAATCTGGCATGGTCGTGGACATGATGTTCATCTCCAAAGAGTAAATCTGGTGAAGCTGCTGTAATCACAGCTGCGAACCATCGGCGCTCTGCCGGCAGGATGCTTCAGCAGTGATGGGACGGGCGCTGGGCCAAACTCACGTAGACCAGGAAAAAAGTTTCGGGAGCAAGTCGGATCGCTGGATTTAGTATGCCAACACGAGTCTGGCATTCATATCAGCGAACCCTGAATCTGGGAGTAGGAGCTCCGACAGGAATGTAGGAGAACTCTTACCAGGGAAGGGGCTTGTCAGAGGGCGGCGGCGAACAGCGGCGTTGCGGGGAGGCGGGCAGGATTGCGCGGGGCGAGGACACCAAAAACAACGCCACGGCACCAATTCACCGTGGCGATGTCAAAGCGCTTTGCTGGAATCAGGTCTTGAAAGGCGAGAGCAGGCGGTGCGCCACGGCGTACTGGACCATCTCCGACAGCGACGTCATCCCCATCTTTTGCATGATGCGGGTCTTGTGCGTGCTCACCGTCTTCACGCTCAGGTGCAGGCTATTGGCGATTTCCGTGATCGACTTGCCGCCCACCAGCATGGAGAAGACTTCGAACTCGCGGTCCGACAGTTGTTTATGCAGCAACTGCTCGTTCGGCGTCATGATGTTCAGCGCCAGTTGCTCGGCCACCTCGGTGCTGATGTAAGGCCGTCCCGAGGCCACCTTGCGGATCGCCCCGACCAGCTGGGTGCCGGCGCTTTCCTTGGTCAGATATCCCTGCGCCCCGGCGCGGATGGCGCGCACGGCGTACTGTTCTTCCTCATGCATGGTGAGTATCAGGATGGCCAGCTTGGGCGCCACGCTCTTGATCTGGCGGATCAGGTCGACGCCGCTGCGGCCAGGCATCGACAGATCGGTCAGCAGCAGGTCGAAGCCGCCCTGGCGCACGTGGTTGAGCACTTCAAAACCATTGGTGGCCTCGCCGACGATGTCGATGTCGACGGCGCCATCGAGAATGCGCTTGAGCCCTTCGCGCATGATGGTATGGTCGTCTGCAATAACAATTCTGATCATATGCGCCGCCGTTTCAGTCGATGCGTTCCAGTCGAAAAATATTCACTCAGCCAGGACCAGGCCCTTCGCGTGAGCGTAAGCTGCCCCCGGCGCACGACCAAGTCGCACGCTGATAGCTTGACTGATAGATAAGAATATGCTGCGCTCAGGTGCCCGGTTCCCGGATCAGGCGGTGCACCAGCACCGGCTTTTGCGTGTGCGAGAGCACCTTGTTGGTCACGCTGCCCAGCAGCAACTGGCCCCAGCCGCTGCGTCCGTGCGAGCCCATGAAGATGAGGTCGCAATGTTCACGTTCGGCCACTTCGACAATCTTGAGGGCAGGCGAATTGGCGAACTCTGTCAGCGCCGTGTGCACCAGCCCTGCCTCGGCGGCCGCGGCAATCATGGGCCGGGTATGCTCGCCGCCCGTGCGGCGCATCGTCTCCAGGTATTCCTCCTCGATGGGATAACTGGGCGGGATGATCTCCACGTACACCGGGTACTGGTATTCCGGCGCCACGAACAGCACCAGCACTTCCGCCCCCATCTGCCTGGCGAACTTGACCCCGGCGCAGGCGGTCGATTTCGATACCGCAGAGCCATCGGTCGTAATCAGAATCTTCCGGTACATGGTTATTTCTCCCACAGGACGATGTATTGTCCATTGTAGTTAGCGGCAGCCGGATAGCTAGTGTGTAGAAGATTGATATCGCTCAACCGTAAGCACTTATCGTGCACCAGTTCGCTATGAAGCCGCAAAACACAAAATACAACACTTGCCGCCAAAAAAGTATCCGGATGGACACATTTCCTTGTCTTGCCAATAAGTTTCCGAGGCGAAATCAATTACTGGTGAGGTCAGTGATTTACCAAGCTGAGTGACGCTGCTAAACTCGTCGCATCCGCGGCCTCCAGGCCGCTTCCTGCTGGCCCCGACCTCGCTCAGCATTTCCCCCTCACACCACGCAATCGCTCATTGCAAAATTAGTATTTATGGAGAAGCACGGACTATGACCGACGCCGCTGATGATTTCGACGCCCTGTTCGACGAGGTGAGCGCCCAGCGCGACGCCGCGCCAGCCGCCGCAGCTGCGCCTTCCGCCGCTGAGCCCGCCGAGGACGACTTCGAAGCGCTCTTTGACCAGGTTGCCGCACAATCGGCCCCGTCTGCCGCCGCTGCACCTGCCGCCGCTGCATCTGCCGCCGCCCCTGCCGTCCCCGTCACCGCCGAAACCGCTCCCGTCAGCGAAGCTGCCGAAGCCTACGCCGCCGATGGCAATGCGGCCGACAAGCCCATGTTCGAACGCCTTGGCGGCATCGTGCGTCTGCTGCATGATTCCCTGCGCGAACTGGGCTACGACAAGGCCCTGACGGAAGCGTCGACCCAGATCAACGACGCCCAGGATCGCCTGGCCTATGTTGCATCGCTCACCGAGCAGGCTGCCAACAAGGTATTGAACACGCTCGACGACGGCATGCCCGCCCAGGACGTGCTCTCCAAAAACGCCAAGCAGATGGAAAACCGCTGGGCCGACCTGTACGCCGGCAAACTGTCGATCGACGAATTCAAGACCCTGGCCGGCGATTCGCGCGACTTCGCGAAGACCGTCACGGCCGCCACCGACGCTGAAAAAGCGCGCCTGCTCGAAATCATGATGGCCCAGGACTTTCAGGACATCACGGGCCAGTTGATCAAGAAAGTGGTGGCAATCACCAAGACGGTCGAGCACGAGCTGGCCGAACTGCTGCGCGATAATGCACCGCCCGCCGTGCGTGAAAAACTGGCCGCCGCCAAGCCGGCCCTGATGTCCGGTCCGTCCGTGCCCTCGGTGGCGCTGGACCAGGACAATGTTGACGACCTTCTTGCCGATCTGGGGTTCTGATGGACGATATGCTCAAGGATTTCGTCGTCGAGGCGATGGATCTGGCGGTCAACGTGGAAGAGCACCTGCTGCGGCTTGAACGCGATCCCGATAACAAGGAAACGCTGAACGCCGTGTTCCGCTCCTTCCACACGATCAAGGGCGGCGCCGGCTTCATGAACCTGACGGCCATGGTCACCGCCTGCCACCTGACGGAAAACCTGTTCGACGCCCTGCGTAACGGCGCCGCGCCGGTCACCCCGCTGGCCATCGAAGCGGCCCTGCAGGCGTCCGGCTTCGTGGCTGACCAGTTGACGGACCTGAACAACGGCGCCGCACCGGAGCAACTGGCCTCGATGCCGGAAGCGCTCGAAGCAATCCTTGTTGACGCCATCGCCGGCAAGACCCATTCGGAAAAAGCGCAGGCCAAGCCCGCTGCTGCACCTGCAGCGATGCCAGCAGCCGCGCCGGCGCCGGCTGCCGTCAGCAGTGGCCCCGGCCCCGATGGCCTCGACTGGGAAGCCATGTTCATCGCGGTGACCCCGGCCGGTACTTATCAGCCGGCGCCCGCCGCGGCAACGCCGGCCAAGGCGGAAGCGCTGGCCGCTGCCGCCGCCGCCCTGGCCGAAGCCGTGCCCACCTCGGCCAGCACGTCCAAGCCGGGCTGGGATGGCGTTGAACGGCGCGATGAGCGCAACCAGGAAGTGCGCGCCGCGATGGCGCCGGCCAAAGAAGAGAGCATCCGCGTCGATGCCGTCAAGCTCGATGCCCTGCTTGAAGTCGCGGGTGAATCGGTGCAGGCCGCCAACCAGGCCGCCGTGCTGCTCGAGCGCCTGTCGCAATTCAAATTCGAAGGCCAGGCCGCCACCTTGATGGCGACGCTGACCGAAACGCTGGAACGCGCCTCGCGCTACTCGGCTGAACTGCAGCGCGCCACGCTGGCGACCCGCATGCAGCCGGTGGGCCGGCTGTTCCAGAAATTCCCCCGCCTGGTGCGTGAACTGGCCAAGGATCTGGGCAAGGACGTCGAACTCAATATCGAAGGGGCCGAGACGGAAGTCGACCGCGTCGTCGTCGACAGCCTGTACGACCCGCTGGTGCACATGCTGCGCAACGCGCTCGATCACGGCGTCGAATCGCCCGAACAGCGCGTCGCCAACGGCAAGCCGGCCAAGGCCTTCATTTCGCTCAAGGCCTGGCAGGAAGCCAACAGCGTCATGATCGTGCTGCAGGACGATGGCAAGGGCATGGACCCGGTCGCGCTGCGCAAGAAGGCATTTGAAAAAGGCCTGATCAACGAAAACGGCGCGCCGTCGGACGACGAAGCCTACCAGCTGGTATTCCTGCCGGGCTTCTCCACCAAGGAACAGGCCACCTCCGTGTCCGGCCGCGGGGTCGGCATGGACGTGGTCAAAACGGCCGTGGAGAAAAACCGCGGCGCCATTCACATCGATTCGAAACTGGGCCATGGCACCAAGTTCGCCATCCGCCTGCCGATCGAACTGTCGATCGTGCCGACCATGCTGGTGTCGACCTCGGGCGCCGCGCTGGCGCTGCCGATGGCGATGGTCGAGCGCGTCGTCGAACTGCCCGACACCTTCCTGCAGGTGGGTGGCGCCCCCGTGCTGAAAGACCAGGGCCGTCCGCTGCCGGTGCGCTCGCTGGCCGCCTCGCTGGGCTACGAAGACTGCGTCGAAAAGGTCGGCATCGTCGTCTCCGCGCCGCAGCCGTACATTCTGGCGGTGGCTGCCGTCGATGGCACGGCCGACCTGGTGATCAAGCCGATGACAGCCATTTCCGTCGATGGCATCACCGGCACGGCCCGTTCGGCCGAGGGCGAACTGGTGCTGGTGGTGGGTCTGTCCTTCCTGATGGACGGCTGCCGCGGCGCCGTGAAGCTCGCCGCCTGATAAATAAAGCGCGCCGGGATCAACCACGCGAAAAATGCCTGCTATCACTAGCAGGCATTTTTTATTTGCAAAGCGGTTTAGTTAACCATTAAAAATTTGCAACGAACTCGTTTGGTGCGGCAAATATTCCAAATTGGGGCATTGGTGCGGCGCTGCACAAATATGGCATAATCGACGTCAGCCCCTGAAAACCAGCGCCGACCATGCTTAAAACCCTGTACGACAAACTGTGGGACTCGCACGTGGTGCGTGCCGACGAAGACGGCACCACCGTGCTGTATATCGACCGCCACCTGGTGCACGAAGTGACCAGCCCCCAGGCCTTCGACGGCCTGCGCGCGGCCCATCGCCCCCTGTGGAGGAATGCCGCCAACCTGGCCGTGGCCGACCACAACGTGCCTACCACCGACCGCAAGGACGGCATCCTTGACCCCATCTCGCGGCTGCAGGTGGAAACGCTGGACGCCAACGCGAAGAGCTACGGCCTGACCTACTTTAATATGAACGACAAGCGCCAGGGCATCGTTCACGTGATCGGCCCGGAGCAGGGAGCGACCTTGCCCGGCATGACGGTGGTCTGCGGCGACTCGCACACATCCACCCACGGCGCCTTCGGCTGCCTCGCGCACGGCATCGGCACCTCGGAGGTGGAACACGTGCTGGCCACGCAAACGCTGCTGGCGAAAAAATCGAAGTCCATGCTGGTGCAGGTCGACGGCGCGCTGCCGGCCGGCGTGACCGCCAAGGACGTCGTGCTGGCCGTGATCGGCAAAATCGGCACCGCGGGCGGCACCGGCTACGCCATCGAGTTTGGCGGCTCCACCATCCGCGCCCTGTCGATGGAAGGGCGCATGACGGTCTGTAATATGGCGATTGAAGCAGGCGCCCGCGCCGGCATGATCGGGGTCGACGACACCACCATCGACTACGTCAAGGGCCGGCCGTTTTCGCCTGCCGGTCCGCACTGGGAGCGGGCAGTCGGCTACTGGCGTACGCTGCACTCCGATCCGGGCGCCCGCTTCGACATGGTCGTGACCCTCAACGCGCTTGAGATCAAGCCGCAGGTCACCTGGGGCACCTCGCCCGAAATGGTCACCGCAATCGATGGCCGCGTGCCCGATCCCGACCAGGAAAAGGACGCCGTGCGCCGCGATGCCATGGAAAAGGCGCTGGTCTACATGAACCTCAAGCCCAATACGGCCATTGAGGACATCCGCATCGACAAAGTGTTCATCGGCTCATGCACCAATTCGCGCATCGAGGACTTGCGCGCCGCCGCCGCCGTCGTGCGCGGCAAGCAGCGCGCCTCGAACGTGCGGCTGGCGCTGGTGGTGCCCGGTTCCGGCCTGGTCAAGGAACAGGCCGAACGCGAAGGCCTCGACCGCATTTTCAAGGACGCCGGTTTCGAGTGGCGCGAGCCGGGCTGCTCGATGTGCCTGGCCATGAACGCCGACCGGCTCGAGCCTGGCGAACGCTGCGCCTCAACGTCGAATCGCAATTTCGAAGGACGCCAGGGGCAGGGCGGGCGCACCCACCTGGTCTCGCCGGCCATGGCCGCCGCTGCCGGCATCGCCGGGCACTTTGTCGACGTGCGCTCGCTGCGCTAGCTTCACCATAAATATACAAACTTCCAAAACCAACCGGGATTCAAAACATGAAAAAAGCCTTCGCCCTGATCACCATCGCCCTCGTCCTCGCTGGCTGCAACACCATTTCTGGCGTTGGCAAAGATGTGCAGAAAGTCGGACAAGTTGTGCAGGGCGCCGGAGGAAAGTAAGCCGGCGCTGGGCCTTCCCCTCACTGCACCCGTCAAGCTCATGGAAAAATTCACCCGTTACGAAGGCCTGGTGGCCCCGCTCGACCGCGCCAATGTCGATACCGACGCCATCATCCCCAAGCAGTTCCTCAAATCGATCCGGCGCACCGGCTTCGGTCCCAACCTGTTCGACGAGTGGCGCTACCTGGATCATGGCGAGCCGGGCCAGGACAACAGCCGCCGTCCGCTGAACCCTGATTTCGTGCTCAACCAGCCGCGCTACCAGGGTGCGTCGATTCTTTTGACGCGCAAGAATTTCGGCTGCGGCTCCTCGCGCGAGCACGCGCCGTGGGCACTGGACCAGTATGGCTTTCGCGCCGTGATCGCGCCCAGCTTCGCCGACATCTTCTTCAATAACTGCTACAAGAGCGGCCTGCTGCCGATCGTGCTGCCCGAAAGCGCGGTCGACCGCCTGTTCGACGAAGTCAAGGCGCACAACGGGTTCCGCCTGGTGGTGGACCTGGAAAACCAGCGCGTGGCGACCAGCGATGGCGCGACCAGCTTCGGCTTCGAGATCGACCCCTTCCGCAAATACTGCCTCATGAATGGGCTGGACGATATCGGCCTGACCCTGCGCCACGCCGACGAGATCCGCGCTTTCGAGGAGCGTCATCTGGCGGCGCAGCCCTGGCTCGCCAATACCATTTAAATTGAATATAAGCTGCCCATGAAAATAGCAATCCTCCCCGGCGACGGCATCGGCCCCGAAATCATGGTGCAAGCCGTCAAGGTCCTGAACGCCCTGGACGAGCGCTTCGAACTGGAGACGGCCGACGTCGGCGGCGCCGGTTACGCCAGCGCCGGCCATCCTCTTCCCGCCGCCACCCTGGCGCTGGCCAAGGCAGCCGATGCGGTGCTGTTCGGCGCCGTGGGCGACTTCAAATACGATACGCTGGAGCGCTCGCTGCGCCCCGAGCAGGCCATCCTGGGCCTGCGCCGCGAGCTGGGCTTGTTCGCCAACCTGCGTCCCGCCATCCTGTATCCGGAACTGGCCGGGGCCTCGTCGCTCAAACCCGAGATCGTGGCGGGCCTGGACATCCTCATCATCCGCGAACTGACCGGCGATATTTATTTTGGCAAGCCGCGCGGCGTGCGCGAATGCCCGGATGGTCCCTTCAAGGGCGAGCGCGAAGGCTTTGATACCATGCGCTACGCCGAGAGCGAAATCCGGCGCATCGCCCACGTGGCCTTCCAGGCAGCGCAAAAGCGTGGCGGGCGCGTCACCAGCGTGGACAAGGCCAATGTGCTCGAGACGTTCCAGTTCTGGCGCGACATCGTCAGCGAGGTGCACAGGGATTATCCGGACGTGGCGCTCGAGCACATGTACGTCGATAACGCCGCCATGCAACTGGTGCGGGCGCCGAAAAAATTCGACGTCCTCGTCACCGGCAATATGTTCGGCGACATCCTCTCCGACTGCGCTGCCATGCTGACCGGTTCAATCGGCATGCTGCCCTCGGCTTCGCTGGACGCCAATAACAAGGGCCTGTACGAGCCCTCGCACGGCTCGGCGCCCGATATCGCGGGGCAGGGCATCGCCAACCCGCTGGCGACGATCCTGTCAGCGGCCATGATGCTGCGCTATTCGCTGGGCAAACCGGAGCAGGCGACGCGGATTGAAAACGCCGTCAAGGCGGTGCTGGCCAGTGGCCTGCGCACGGCCGACATCCATGAGGCGGGCAGTACCAAGGTAGGCACGGAAGAAATGGGCAATGCTGTCGTGGCCGCCCTGGCATAAAAAACTATTGAAAAACCTGGAAAGAACAACATGAAATTAGTAGGTCTGGTAGGTTGGCGCGGCATGGTCGGTTCGGTGCTGATGCAGCGGATGCGTGACGAGGGCGATTTCGCCGACATCGAGCCGGTATTTTTCACGACCTCGAATGCCGGCGGCGCCGCGCCCGCGATGGCCAGGAACGAAACGACCTTGAAGGATGCCGGCGACATCGCCGAACTGGCCAAGTGCGACATCATCATCTCCAGCCAGGGCGGCGACTACACGGCAGGCGTGTTCCCGCGTCTGCGCGCCGCTGCTTGGAACGGCTACTGGATCGACGCCGCCTCGACCCTGCGCATGAACGACGACGCCGTGATCGTGCTCGATCCCGTCAACCTGGACGTCATCAAGAACGCCATGAGCAAAGGCGTCAAGAACTACATCGGCGGCAACTGCACGGTGTCGTGCATGCTCATTGGCCTGGGCGGCCTGTTCCAGCACAAGCTGGTGGACTGGATGACGTCGATGACCTACCAGGCGGCATCGGGCGGCGGCGCCCAGCACATGCGCGAACTGCTGACCCAGTTCGGCACCATCAACAGCGCCGTGCGCCCCCTGCTGGACGATCCCGCCTCGGCCATCCTGGAAATCGACCGCACCGTGCTGGCCACCCAGCATGGCCTGAGCGGCGACGAAACGAAGCAGTTCGGCGTGCCCCTGGCCGGCAACCTGATACCCTGGATCGACAAGGACCTGGGCAACGGCCAGTCGAAGGAAGAGTGGAAGGCGGGCGCCGAGACCAACAAGATCCTCGGCCTCGGGCAGGGCTTCGATGCCCCTGCGATCCCCGTCGATGGCCTGTGCGTGCGCATCGGCGCCATGCGCTGCCATTCGCAGGCCTTGACCATCAAGCTGAAACAGGACGTGCCGCTCGATGAAATCAGCGACATCATCGCCGGCGCCAACGACTGGGTGAAGGTGGTGCCGAACACCCGCGAAGCGTCGATGCGCGATCTGTCGCCGGCGGCCGTTACGGGCAAGCTCGATATACCGGTCGGGCGCCTGCGCAAGATGTCGATGGGCGGCGAGTACCTGTCCGCCTTCACGGTCGGCGACCAGTTGCTGTGGGGCGCGGCCGAGCCGCTGCGGCGCATGCTCCGCATTGTCCTGGAGAAATAAAAAGGCCGCGTTGACGCCGATTCAACAGGTGTTGGCGCGCACCTAACAGCTATTGTTCTTGATGCAGCAAAAACGGTCCCGCGGGACCGTTTTTCACTCTGAGAAGCGAACTCTACAGTGCGTGTTTTTTACGCAGCTTGTACCCAAAAAACCGCGCTTCTTGCCCCGCCTTGTCCTCATCAAGACGTTGGAGCAGGAGAAACACTCCGAAAGCTTGCATGCTCCAGAGCATGATGATATGTTGAGACCTCCGAGAAAGTAGCATTCTCCTCGACAACTCTTACCACGCTGCCCATGATGCCTTTACAAACTCGCCCCCGAATCCTGTCGCTCGCGCTCAAGTCCCTGTTTGGCGCCGTTGCCACGGCCGTGGTGCTGTCTTCCGCCCAGGCGGCGGGACTGGGCAAGCTGACCGTCCTGTCGGCGCTGGGCCAGCCGCTGCGCGCTGAAATCGAGCTCACCTCCGTATCGCCCGAAGAAGCCGCTGGCCTGGTGGCCAAGCTGGCGCCGGCCGACGCGTTCAAGCTGGCCAACGTCGAATTCAATCCTGCCTTGATGGGTCTGCGCTTCACCGTCGAGCAGCGGGGCGGCCGCCAGTACATCAATATCACGTCCTCGCAGCCGGTCAACGAGCCGTTTGTCGACATGCTGCTGGAACTGTCGTGGAGCAGCGGACGCCTGGTGCGCGAGTACACCTTCCTGCTCGACCCGGCCGAGATGCGTTCGGCCCAGTCGCCGCAAGTGGCATCGAGCCCAGTTGATGTGCTCAACCAGGGCTCGCGTCCACTGCCGCCGGCACGCATGGCGCGCCAGGGGGGCGCCGCATCGCCGGCCACGGCCCAGGCGCAGCAACAGCAGCAACAACAAGCCGCGCCGCGCCAGCGTGCCGAGCGCAGCGAGACCGCAGCCGCCGACAAGCCGGCCCGCGACAGCAGCGGCGCCAGCGAAGTGAAGGTGCGTCCGGGCGACACCCTTGGCCGCATCGCCGCCCGCGTCAAGCCCACCGAAATTTCGCTCGACATGATGCTGGTGGCGCTGTACCGCGCCAATCCGGACGCCTTCGTCGGCAATAATATGAACCGCCTGAAGTCGGGCCAGATCCTCACCGTCCCCGACAGCGACGCCATCAAGGGCGGCAGCGAAGGCGAAGCGCGCGGGGTGGTCGTCGCCCACGCGGCCGACTTCAACGCCTACCGCAACAAGCTGGCCGGCCAGGTCGCCAACGGCGCACCGGCCAAGGCGCCGGAAGCGGCCCAAAGCGCCGCCGGTAAAGTCACGGCAAAGGTCGAGGAGCGTCCTACCGCCGCCAATGAGTCGAAGGACCAGCTCAAATTGTCGAAAGCCGGCGCGGGCGGTGCTGCCGCTGGCGGCAAGGCCGCCGCCGATGCGGAAGACAAGATCGCCAAAGAGCGCGCACTGGCCGACGCCAGCGCCCGCGTGAAGGAACTGGAAAAGAACGTCAACGACCTCGAAAAGCTGATGGTCGTCAAGAGCAAGGCCGGCACGGACGCCAGCAAGACCAGTGCGGAAACGGCGGCATCGGCCGCCGCGAGCGCGCCAGCAGCGGCGGTCGCCCCGGCGGTGCCTGCACCAGCGCCGGTGGCCGCGGCCCCGGTCAAGCCGGCCGCCAAGCCAGCCGTCAAACTGGCGCCGCCAGCCGAACCGACCCTGGTCGAGACCCTGATGGACAACATCGTCGCCATCATCGCCGGCCTGGCCCTGGTGGTAGGCGGTGGCGTGCTGCTGGCCCGTCGCCGCAAGAAGGATGGCGTGCTGCCGACCGAGCCGTCGATCCTGGGCGCGCCGACCGACCAGCCGCAGTCCATGTTTGCCGAAACGGGCGGCGCCAGCGTCGACACCAGCAACAGCGTCTTCAACTCCAGCTTCGCCCCATCGGCCAGTCAGCTCGATACCAATGAAGTCGATCCAATCGCCGAAGCGGACGTCTACATCGCCTATGGCCGGGACGCCCAGGCCGAAGAGATTCTCAAGGAAGCCCTGCGCAACCACCCCGAGCGCCATGCCGTGCGCCTGAAACTGCTGGAAATCTACGCTGCCCGCAAGGACCAGCGCAGTTTCGAAGCCCAGGCCAGCGAACTGTATAGCCTGACCCGCGGTCATGGCGAAGACTGGGCCCAGGCCGCCGCGCTGGGCCTGAGCATCGATCCGAACAATCCGCTGTATGCCGGCGCTGAAACCGGCGCCGCAGCGCCTGTCGCCGCCGGCGTGCTGTCGGCCGAATCACTGGCCGAACAGGACGTGCTGCACCAGGTGGCCACCAGCGGCGACAGTTTCAACGTCGATCACGCTGCCACGGCCGTGCCGGACAACACGCTCGACTTCGACCTGGGCAGCCTGAGTTTCGACGAGCCGCCGCCGGCAATCGTGGTCGAACCTGACCTGGCCAGCCACAGCGGCAACGACATGGATTTCACCAGCGAGCCAATCGCAACCACCGCCGCCGCCGCCGCGCCGACTGCCGAGGAAGAGACCTTTGATCTCGCCTTCGACATGGACTTCGACAAGCCGGCCGCAGCCTCCGCAGCGCCGGAACTGAAGTCGCTCGACAACATCCACCTCGATCTGGCCAACCCGGACCTGCCGACCGACGTCACCACGGTCGATCTGTCGAACGCCTTCGATCTGCCTACCTTGCCCGGTTCGCCCGAGAGCGCAGCCGTGCCGGTTGCGGCCAGTTTCGGCGCCGGCGCGTATTCGGAGGCGGCGCCGCTCGTCAACCCGCTCGACGACCTCGATGCGATGCATTTCGACCTGCCCACCAGCCCTGCGGTGAGCGAGACGGCTGCGCCCGAGACCGTGATCACGCCGACGCTGGAGGACGATCCTTTCGCGCTGCCGGACTTTACCCAGACCGCCTCGCCGGCCGTGAACCTGCACGCCGAACTGCCCGAACTGGCCTTTGCCTCGCCTGACGCGCCAGCCGCGCCAAGCTTTGCTGCGCCAACGCCGGCCTACACCAGCGCGCCCCATTTCGACATGTCGGGGATCGATCTCGATCTGCCGTCCGAGACGCCGCTGCATGAAGGCGTCACCGGCGTGCCTGCCGCCGAAGTGGCTGGCGCGGCAGGGGAGCCCTCGGCCGCTCACATGGAAATGGAAACCAAGCTCGATCTGGCCATCGCCTACCAGGAAATCGGTGACAAGGAAGGCGCCCGCGAACTGCTCGATGAAGTCATCAAGGGCGGCAGCAGCGACCAAATTTCCCGCGCGAACGAGATGCGCGTCAAAATGTCATAAACAATCAAACAAAAGTAAAAACCTACTTTTGTTTGGTCTGAACGGGTAAAAATCCCTGGCAGAGCCAGATGATTTTTACAGGAAAAAGCCACGGTAACAATCAAACAAAAGTAAAAACCTACTTTTGTTTGGTCTGAACGGATAAAAATCCCTGGCAGAGCCAGATGATTTTTACAGGAAAAAGCGACAGTAACAATCAAACAAAAGTGAAAACCTACTTTTGTTTGGTCTGAACAGATAAAAATCCCTGGCGGAGCCAGATGATTTTTACAGGAAAAAGCGACGCTTAGCACCGTATGCCGATGGCTGCGATAATTGCTGAAGTCGGCGGACTGATGAAAGCCGGCCCGGGTTCTCCCGGCCGGCTTTTTTTCCGCCTTTAATATTTGAACGGAACGCAGATTTGAACCGCATTGCACTCGGCATCCAGTACGACGGCGCGCCCTGGAATGGCTACCAGAAGCAGCTTGACCGCCATACCGTCCAGGACCAGCTGGAAATCGCCCTGGCCAAATTCGCCAGGACCGAACTGGCCACCACCTGCGCCGGACGCACCGACACCGGCGTGCACGCCCTTGAGCAGGTGGTCCACTTCGATACCGAACTTGAGCGCGACATGCAGTCCTGGATACGCGGCGTGAATACCTTCCTGCCCGATTCGATCGCGGTGCGCTGGGCCGCGCCCATCGCGCACGACCCGGAGCACGAATTTCACGCGCGCTTTTCGGCCCGCGCCCGCACCTACCACTATGTGCTCTACAACCACCCGGTGCGTTCGCCCTTGCTGGCCGGGCGGGCTGGCTTCAGCTTCCGCCCGCTCGATGTGGAACGCATGCGCGAGGCCGCGTCAATGCTGATCGGCCAGCACGATTTCACGGCGTTTCGCTCCTCGCAGTGCCAGGCCAAGTCGCCCGTCAAGGACATGCAGCAGATCGTCATCGAGCGCCACGGCGACACCATCCTGTTCACCCTGCGCGCCAACGCTTTCCTGCATCACATGGTGCGCAACCTGGTCGGCTCGCTCATCTACGTTGGCAACGGTCGCCACGAGCCGGCCTGGCTGGGACAGGTGCTGCGGGGGCAGGATCGCCACGCCGCGGCGCCCACCTTCATGCCGGACGGCCTGTATCTGGCCAAAATCGATTACGATCCCAAGTGGGGCTTGCCGCAAGCGACTGACGAGACGCTGGCGGGACTGCTGCCCCGCTGACTGAAAGCGAAGCCCCATGCACCGCACCCGCATCAAAATCTGCGGCATCACCCGCCTCGAGGACGTCGCCGCCGCCACCCGCGCGGGCGCCGATGCCCTCGGCTTCGTGTTTTACCCGCCCAGCCCGCGCGCCGTGACGGGCCAGCAGGCCGGCGCCCTGATGGCGGCCATGCCGCCTTTCGTGACGCCGGTCGCGCTGTTCGTCAACCCGACGCCTGAGGAAGTGGCGGCGGTGGCCGAACAGGCGCCGTTCGCCCTGCTGCAGTTGCACGGCGACGAAACGCCGGAACAGTGCGCAGCTATTGCGGACAGGGTGAAACGGCCGTTTTTGAAGGTGTTCCGTGTCAAGCCTGCCACGAGCGCAGATGAACTGCTAGAATATGAGCACAGGTACCGCTTCGCCAGTCCCTGGTATCAGGGCCTCCTGCTCGATACCTTTGTGGATGCCTACGGTGGAGCTGGAAAGGTTTTCGATTGGTCTCTCATTCCAAAAGAACTCGCGCCTCGGGTCGTTTTAAGTGGTGGCTTGAGCGTACTAAACGCGACTGACGCGGTGGACCGTGTTCGCCCCTGGGCGGTCGACATCAGCAGTGGTGTCGAACAGGCCAAGGGGATCAAGGATGCCCTTAAAATCGCCGCCTTCGTGCGCGCGGTCAGGGCGTCAGACGACCAAGCTGCCTCCGATGAAAGCGACCCATCCCATGAAAGCATCCGCACCTGAGCGCGCCCCCGGCGCGCCAATGTTCCAGACCACCGACTACCAACTGCCCGACGCGCGCGGCCACTTCGGCCCCTACGGCGGCTCGTTTGTCGCTGAAACGCTCAGCCACGCGCTGGCTGAACTGAACGAAGCCTACGCCAGGTACGCCCACGACCAGGATTTTCTCGATGAATACCGCTATGAACTGAAGCACTTCGTCGGCCGACCTTCGCCCATCTACCACGCCAAGCGCTGGTCGGAGCAGGTGGGCGGCGCGCAGATTTTCTTCAAGCGCGAAGACCTCAATCACACCGGCGCCCACAAGATTAACAACGTGATCGGCCAGGCCCTGCTGGCCAAGCGCATGGGCAAACCGCGCATCATCGCCGAGACGGGCGCCGGGCAGCACGGCGTGGCCACCGCCACCATCTGCGCCCGCTTCGGTCTCGAATGCGTGGTCTACATGGGCAGCGAGGACGTCAAGCGCCAGGCGCAGAATGTGTACCGCATGAAGCTGCTGGGCGCCACTGTCGTGCCGGTGGAATCAGGCTCGAAGACCCTCAAGGACGCGCTCAATGAAGCCATGCGCGACTGGGTCACCAACATTGAAAACACCTTTTATATCATCGGCACCGTCGCCGGCCCCCATCCTTACCCGATGATGGTGCGCGACTTCCAGGCCGTGATCGGGGAAGAGTGCCTGTGGCAGATGCCGGAGATGATCGGCCACCAGCCTGATTACGTGATGGCCTGCATCGGCGGCGGCTCGAACGCGATGGGGATTTTTTATCCGTATATCGACCAGAAGGACGTCAGGCTGGTCGGGGTGGAAGCGGCAGGCGAGGGGCTCGACACGGGCAAGCACGCGGCCGCTCTCGGCGCCGGCATTCCCGGCGTCCTGCACGGCAACCGCACCTATCTGCTGCAGGATGCGAATGGCCAGATCGTCGAGACCCACTCGGTGTCGGCGGGCCTCGACTACCCCGGCGTCGGTCCCGAACACGCCTGGCTGAAAGACCTGGGCCGCGCCGAATACGTGGCGGTGACGGACGAAGAAGCGCTGGCGGCGTTTCACGACTGCTGCCACATCGAGGGCATCATCCCGGCGCTGGAATCGTCGCATGCGATTGCGTACGCGACCAAGCTGGCGGCGACTTTGCCGAAGGAGCAGTCGATCCTGGTCAACCTGTCGGGCCGCGGCGACAAGGACATGCACACCGTGGCGGAGCGGATGGGACTTGATTTCAGCTAGGCGCCCAGCCTGCAGGATCACCCGTTCACTTCTACTGAAAGCACACCATGTCCCGTATCGCCCCGACCTTTGCCGCCTTGAAAACCGCCCGTAAAACCGGGCTGGTGACCTTTATTACCGCCGGCGACCCCGGCCCCGAACTGACCGTGCCCCTGATGCACGC
>JBJMVV010000205.1:0-13888 GCA_045810505.1 Massilia sp. | reverse complement strand
GGCCGTCGCACCGGGCCAGCCCGACGCCCTGATCGGCATGGCCCGCCTGGCCGCCATCGACAAGGACCTCGACGGCGCGGCCAAGCTGGTCGACCGCGCCATCGCCGCCAACCCGAAAAATGCCGACGTCTTCATGTTCAAGGGCACCTTGCTGCGTGCACAGAACCAGCCCGAATCGGCCATCGCCGCCTTCGGCCAGGCCATCACCCTGCGTCCCGACCTCGTGCAGGCCTACCTGGAGCGCGCCAATCTGTACATCAGCGCGAAAAAATTCGACCTGGCCAAAAACGACGTCGACGCCGCACGCAAGCTGGCCCCCGGCGCCCTGCCCCCGCTGTATTCGCAAGCCCTGCTCGATTTCACCCAAAACAATTACGCGGCCGCCAACGACAGCATCCAGAAGGTGCTCAGCAAGGCACCCGATCACATGCCCAGCGTGCTGTTGGCCGGCGCAATCGAACTCAACCTTAACTCGTACAAGCTGGCCGAGCAGCACTTGAGCGCGTACGTCAACGCCTTCCCCGACAATGCCTACGCGCGCAAGCTGCTGGCCCAGACCCAGCTGCGTTCCGCGCAACCAGGCAGCGCCGGCGAAACGCTCGCGCCCCTGCTCAAGTCCAGCGCCAACGATGCACAAACGCTGGCGATGGCCGGTGAGTCCTCGCTGCGCTCGCAAGACTTCGTCAAGGCCTCGCAGTATTTTGAAAAGGCCACCGCACTCGAGCCGAACCAGGCCGGCCTGCGCACCTCGCTGGGTCTGTCGATGCTGGCCCAGGGCAAGCAGGAACAGGGCGTGGAAGAGCTTGAAAAAGCCACCAAACTCGATCCCAAATCGGAACAGGCCGGCGTTGCGCTGGTGCGCAGCGAACTGGCGCTCAAGCATTACGACAAGGCCCTCGCCGCCATCAAGCCCGTCATTGCAGCCCATCCCGACAGCGCCGACCTGCGCAACCTGGAAGGCGGCATCTACATGTCCAAGAAGGACCTGGTGGCTGCCCGCGCCAGTTTCGACAAGGCCGCCAGCATGAAGAGCGACATGTTCGGCCCCGTGATGAACCTGGCGCAGATCGACGTGGTCGAGAAGAAGCCCGAGGCCGCCAAGGCGCGCATGGTCGCCTTTGCGGAAAAGAACAAGGGCGCCGCCGCACCAGTCGCCCTGGCTGCGCTGGCGATGAGCCAGAAAAATATCCCAGAGGCGACCACCTGGCTGGAAAAGGCCGTGGCCGACAACCCCGATGACGTCAATGCATCGGGCCAGCTGATCACCCACTACATGCAGACACAGCAGCAAGCCAAGGCCCTCAACCTGGCCCGCAAACTGCAGGCGGCCAACCCGACCAAACCGGAGCTGCTCGATGCCCTCGGCCAGGCCCAACTGGCCAATAACGACAATGCAGGCGCGCTCGACACCTACAGCAAACTGACCGGCATGATGCCGAAATCGGCGGCTGCCCAGCTGCGTTTGGCCAGCGTGCACCTGCGCATGAAAAACGAGCCCGCCGCTGCGGAAGACCTGAAAAAAGCGCTGGCGCTCGAGCCCGACAATGAACGCGCCAAGCTGGGCCAGGTTGAAATGGCGCTGGCCGCGAAGAAGCCGGACGAAGCCTTGAGCCTGGCGCGCGCCATGCAAAAATCGGCGCCCAAGTCTGCCCTTGGCAGCGTGATTGAAGGCGACATCCTGATGTCGCAGAAAAAATTCGATGGCGCCGCCCGCGCCTACGAACAAGCGCATGGCATCGCCAACGCCACCTCGTCGCTGCTGAAATGGGCCGGCGCCCTCAACGCGGCCGGGAAGGGCAAGGAAGCCGAAGCGAAAGTGACCGCCTGGCTGGCCAGCCACCCGGGGGACGCCGCCAGCACCTTGTATCTTGGAGAACTGGCCCTGGAGCGCAAGGATTTCAAGGGCGCCAGCGAGCGCTTCGAGGCGATGTTGAAAGTGGCGCCCAACGATCCGCTGGTACTGAACAATCTGGCGTGGGTGTATCAACAGCTGAAGGATCCGCGCGCCATTCCTACCGCCGAGCGCGCGGTGAAAGCGGCGCCCGAATCGGCAACCGTGCTCGACACGCTCGGCTGGATGCTGGCTGAACAGGGCAACACCGCCAAGGCGCTGCCTTTGTTACAAAAAGCCGTCCAGCTGCAACCGGCTGCGCGCGAACTGCGTTACCACCTCGCGGCGACGCTGGCCAAGTCCGGTGACAAGAAAGCAGCCCGCCAGGAGCTGGACAAGGTGCTGGCCGACAGCACCCCGTTTGCCTCGATCGACGACGCCAAGGCGCTGTTAAAGACTTTATAAATCATGCCGTTAGCTGATGCAGGGGCAGGCGTCGATGCACCGATGCCGCAGCCTGTAACCAGCGAGCGCGCGCGCGAACAGTAGTGCCATGGAGAGCGAAATGAGTGCCGATCTCGAGAAGGACGGATCAAACGTAAAAGATGTAAGCATCGGTAATGACGAGGCCCAATCGAGCGACAGTGACGCCGGGAAACGCGCTAATATGTTGTCCTCTGAATACGAGGACGTTATTGTGAATCAAGACAAGTACGGCATTCGACTGACCGACACTGCTGACGGCCGAAATTCCGCCAGTATGTTGATCAGCAAAATGTATGCTTGGCGCGGCTATGCTGGCACGCACCAGCTCACGGACGATCCCAACCGTATTACGCTCACCGCCGCCGACCAGGGCGAGACCGTTGGCACCTTGACAATCGGCATCGATTCGCCGATTGGCCTGGCCGCCGACCAGATCTTCAAGCCCGAACTGGACGCCCACCGCGAACGGGGCGCGCGCCTGTGCGAATTCACCAAGTTCGCCTTCGACACCAATGTGCGCTCCAAGACCGCGCTGGCCAACCTGTTTCACCTGGCCGTGATTTACGCGCGCGACATCAACAATTGCACCGACATCATGATCGAGGTGAATCCGCGTCACCGCCGCTTCTACGAGCACATGCTGGGCTTCGTACGAGAGACGGAGGTGCGCACCAATCCCCGCGTCAATGCACCCGCCTATCTGCTGCGTGTCAATCTCGACTACGTCACCACCCAGATCGAACGCCACGGCGGCACCTACAGCAGCGGCACCACCGAACGCTCCTTCTATCCCTACTTCTTCTCGCCCCGCGAAGAGCGCGGCATCATCAACCGTCTGATGAAGGTCGATGAATCGCATCCCGACGGACATCCCCTCGAAAATTGAAACATCGCTGGACGGCCCGGCACTATGCCGTGCTAGTATTTCAGCATGACAATTCCTCTTCAGAACGCAGCCGAGGCTGCCCCCGCCAGCGCCAGCGCTGGCCGGCCTTTTCCTTACGCCCAGGCCTTCGCCCGAAATATCGGCTGGGTCACCCATGAAGAACAGGCGCTGCTGCGCAACAAACGCGTGGCCATTGCTGGCGGCGGCGGCGTCGGCGGGGTACACCTGCTGACCCTGGCGCGGCTGGGCATCGGCAGGTTTCATATTGCCGATTTCGACACCTTCGATATTGCCAACTTTAATCGCCAGGTGGGCGCCAACATGGGCACCATCGGCGAGCCCAAGGTCGAGGTCATGGCCCAGATGACGCGCGACATCAATCCCGAAGCGGACATCAAGTTGTTTCCTGAAGGCATCAACAAGGACAACCTGGCCGCCTTTCTGGACGGGGTGGACCTGTATATCGACGGCCTGGATTTTTTCGCCTTCGATATCCGCCAACAAACATTTGCCATGTGCGCTGCGCTGGGCATTCCCGCCGTCACCGTCGCCCCGCTGGGCATGGGCGCGGCCCTGCTCAATTTCATGCCGGGCAAAATGACGTTCGAGGAATATTTTCAGTGGGGCGAACGCAACGAACTGGAGAAGGCGGTGCGCTTCGTGGTCGGCCTGGCGCCGGCCGGCCTGCACCGTCCCTACCTGGTCGATCCCAGCGCCGTCAGCTTCCACCAGCGCCGCGGGCCCTCGACCATCATGGCCTGCCAGATCTGCGCCGGCGTGGCCGCGACGGAGGCCCTTAAAATCCTGCTGGGCCGCGGCAAGGTGCGCGCGGCGCCCTACGGCATGCAGTTCGATGCCTACCGTAATCGCATGGCTCTCACCTGGCGACCGGGCGGCAATAGCAATCCCCTGCACCGCCTCATGATCGCCATCGGCAAACGCCAGCTGGCCGGAGCGCCGCAGTCATGAGCCATGCCCGCCTCAAGGAGATCCTCGAGCTGGCGCGCTGGGCGCCCAGCGGCGACAACACCCAGGTCTGGCGTTTCGAATTGCTCGGT
This sequence comes from Massilia sp., assembly GCA_045810505.1. Taxonomy (GTDB): domain Bacteria; phylum Pseudomonadota; class Gammaproteobacteria; order Burkholderiales; family Burkholderiaceae_D; genus JAFCUW01. The sequence continues at coordinate 9,627 of JBJMVV010000205.1, read as the reverse complement.
GACGACCAATTCGCCGTGCATTGCCGCGACACCCGCGCCGACACCGTGTACGACCTCGATGGCCATCCCAGCCAGATTTCCTACGGCGCCCTGTTCGAGACGATGGCGATCGCCGCCAGCGCGCACGGCCTGCGCACCGAAATCGCCCGGCGCCCGGCCGGCGAAGAACACTGTCCCGTGTTCGATGTCCGCTTTGTGGCCGATCCTGCCGTAGCGCCCAGCCCCTTGATTGGCGCGATTACCCAACGCACCGTGCAGCGACGACCCATGAAAACCCGCCCGCTTGATGGCGCCGACAAAGCCGCGCTGGAAGCCTGCGTGGGCGCCGGGTTCCGGGTGCAATGGATCGAAGGCCGGCGCAACAAGCTGAAAACGGCGCGCCTGATGTATGACAATGCGCGCCTGCGCCTGTCGATGCCCGAAGCGTTCGACGTGCATAAACGCATCATTCACTGGAATGCCCGCCACAGTCCCGACCGGGTGCCGGACCAGGCCCTGGGCGTCGATGCGATGACCCTCAAAATGATGAAATGGGCCATGCACAGCTGGGGCCGCATGTCGAAAATGAATGCGCTGATGGGCACCTGGGCGCCGCGGCTGCAGATGGATTTGTTGCCAGGCGTGGCCTGTGCGGCCCATTTTGTACTGAAGGCGGAGCAGGAACCGAAAGACATCGACGACTGGGTCCAGGTCGGCCGCGCCGTCCAGCGTTTCTGGCTGACCCTGACGGCGCGTGGTTTATACATGCAGCCGGAGATGACGCCGCTGATTTTTTCCCGCTACGTGCGCCAGCAGCGCCGCTTCACGGAGACCGTCAAGCTGCATGGTTTTGCCGAACAGCTGCGCCAGCGCACGGCGCAGCTGATTCATACCGATAGCGCGATGCCGGTCTACATGGGCCGCCTCGGCTTCGGACCGGCGCCGGTTTCCCGCTCCCACCGGCTTGCGCTGGAAGAATTGATGCACCGATAAAAAAGGGGCGCCGCGGCGCCCCTGCTTCCTTGCTGCGGCATTAGCCGCCTGCAATCACTGCTTCCAGTTACGGCTGCGACGGCGTACGGCGCCGATACCGAACAGGGCCAGGCCGGCCAGGGCCAGCGAACCTGGCTCGGGCACTCTTTGCAAGAGGTAAGCGTCGCCGGCCGATGCAATGCTCAGGACGGCGCAACGATCCCCAGCGACGGTCGTTGTAAAGGGGCAAGTGTTGCTTACACTGGTGCCGGTCGTGTTGTTATTGGTAACTGCCTCGAAAAACACGTTCCCGTTAGTGATCTGGGGTTTGAGCGACACGCCGCCGCTGGTACGCAGGTCAAAGGCGTTGTTGAGGATTGTGCTAATCGTCGACAGGACGGTCGAGTCGCCATTGATGCCGCCAATGACGGCCGTGGACGATGCGTTGCCACCCAGGCCAACGATGCTGCCGCTGGCGTAGTTTCCGCTAGCGCCCGAGAGGACGAAAGTGCCCGAATCAAACGTATAGCGGAAACCGCCGCCAGCGTTGAGCTGGGTGACCGTGCCCATGACATTGCTGAAGGTCAGCGTAAGCCCGTCCGGAAGGTTGTTCGGGGCGCCGACGTCGCCCGCGCCAACCGTGGTCTCCTTGGTGTAGCTGATACTGTAGATCGCGCCCGATTCGCTGAACCTGGCGCCGACGAACGCCTGATTTGCGCCATTGATCTCCTGGTACACCGTCGACGTCCCACTGACGAGATTCAGTCGCCCGATATTCGTAGTAACAGTGGTCGGCGTAATGAGTTGCCAGCCGTCGAGCAAAACATCAGCGGCCGAGGCCGGTGCACTTGCGGCCAGCAGCAAGGCTGCGGCGGACATCGCGCTCAAAGTCGTATTCAGGTTCATGAGTGTTCTCCATTCATCGTCGTCGAAAATTGGTAATGGGCATCGCTGCTCATCTTGTAGATAAGCTGAGCATAAAATGTGCCCATTAAATAATCACCAAATCTTTCAACCACTTAGAATAAATACAATTTCACGGACCCGCAGATGTGTAAAAAATTCCGACAAACTCCCTTGATATACAAAATTGTTTCCTGGACAGTAAGTAATCCGCGCCATTTCCTTGCTACATTGAAAATACTACAAAACCTGCAAACGTAAAAAAAGGCGCCGCAGCGCCTTTTTTTCTTGCCGCCGAAGCGGCTCAAACCAATTACTTCGATGCGCGGCGACGGATTGCGCCGATACCGAACAGTGCCAGACCAGCCAGAGCCAGGCTGCCTGGTTCTGGCACAGCGCGCACCAGGTAGGCATCACCAGCCGAGGCAACGCTCAGCGAAACGCAGGTAGCCGTAGCGTCGAAGGAGCAGGCGCCCTGACCAACCACACCGGTGGTGTTGTTGTTGGTGACAGCTTCCATCAGCACGGAACCAGTGGCCAGCTCAGGCTTCAGCGAAACGCCGTTGCTGTCGCGCAGGTCGAATTGCTGTTGCAGGATGGTGGCGATGGTGCCGAACAGGGTCGAGTCGCCATTGAAGCCACCGATCACGGCGGTCGAGGAAGCGTTGCCGCCCAGGCCGATGATGGAACCGGTGCTGTAGGTGCCGCTATTGCCGCTGATGGTGAAGTTGCCCGAATCGAAGACGTACTTGAAGCCGCCGCCTGCGTTCAGCTGGATGACGTGACCGGACACATTGGTGAAGGCCAGGGTCAGGCCGTCAGGCAGGTTCGTCGGCAAGCCACCGCTCACATCACCAGCACCGACCACGTTTTCCTTGGTGTAGCTGATGCTGTAGATGGCGCCGCTTTCCACGAAACGGGCGCCGACGAAGGCATTGTTCGAAGCGTTGACTTCCTGCTCCACGGTTGCAGTACCGGACACCAGGTTCAGACGGCCAATGTTGGTCGTCAGGGTGCCTGGGGTGGCAAGCTGCCAGCCGTCCAGAACGACGTAGGCTGCCGATGCAGGGGCCATAACACCTGCGCACAGAGCAGCTGCGGTAGCGGCGCGGAAGATATTTTTCAGTTTCATGTAGTGCTCCAGTTTTTGTTGGCGTGGCGAGAATTTAATTTCCAGGTCTGGCGTGAACCAGACTTTGCGTATGAACGTACTAAGCAATTGCTGTGCCAGCAAATTTAAACTACTTAAAATCAATGACTTATAGAAAATCTTGCAGGAAACTGCTTAGGCTGCAAAAGCCGGTGTAAAAATTACCGACAGTGCGTTGGGGGTAGTTCAGCGGGACTAGCCGGACGGAACTATGCTGCCGGCGCCGTTTTGGGAGAAATGAAGGCTTTATGGAACAGGTGGCGCGCCAGCAACAAGGGCGGCATGCGCAGCCAGTTGCCGCGGACATATAACAGAAACCGCGCCAGTCCCGTGCCGGGCCGGGCGCAGCTGGCATGCACGGGCAACAGGGCGCGCTGGAACAGGCCGTCCATCAGCGCCAGCAAGACCGGGTTCGGGCTGCCATGCCCGGCCGCCTCGCGCATGACGGTGTCAGGCACCGGCAGCGCAAACAACCAGACCACGTAGCGCAGCGCATAAAACAGGGGCCGCTGCAGTTCCAACTGGAGGGCACGCGCGGGCAGGCGCTGCCACTGCGCCGGCGTAAAACTGCGCAGCAAACGTTGCATGTCGACCATGTCGCGCAAGCCCTTGTCCGTCTCGCCATCGTAAAACAGGTGGGTGGCGCTGTGCAGCAGCATGTCGACCGGGTCGAGCGTCTGCACGACCGATGGCATCCCCAGCGGCAAGGTGACGGCGTCCTCGCGCAGGCGCTCGGGGTCGGGGTGGCTGCGCGCCGTCAGCGGCAGGATGGCGTGGTGCACATCGATCATGGTCTGGCGCCGCACGTGCTGCATGGGCGGCAGCTCATGCATCCACTCGCGGTAGTAACGCTGGTCGTAGGCATCGTGATGGCCGCCCCGCCAGCCGTGCATCAGCAGCGCGCTCTCCACTTCCGCCAGGCGCTGTTTCGGCACCAAAATATCGATGTCGGAAAACAGTCGTCCTTTTCCCGCCGCGGCGCCGCTCATCACATAGGCCGCTCCCTTGAGCAGGATCACCGGCAGGTCCAGTTCACGCAAGGCTTCGGCGATGTGCTGCACTTCCCAGCGCACGGCATCACCGTGCCGGTCAGCCAGGCGCCGGGCCCAGCCCAGGTGAACCGCTGCCTGCCGCGGCACCTGCGCCAGCCCCCCGGCGCCCTCGAGCGCTGCCCATAAACCGGCAGTGAGATTGGCGGCAAGGGCCTGGCGCAGGATCAGGTCCCAGTCGGCCAGGCTGTAGGGGCCGATGGCGGCGGGATCCCGCAAGACGTGAACGAGGAGAGGCAACTGCGCCGGCATGGCAGGCTTCATGGCTGACCCGGCGCCAGGCTGGCAAACACGGCGATCGCCTCGTCAAGCACGCTGTAGCGGAAGGTGTAAGCCTCGCTACGCGCAATCACTCCGGCCAGGGCATTGAAGCCGTCGGCGCCCAGCAGGCTGAAATTGAAAGCATTGTCGGCCAGTTGCATGAAGGCGCGCGCGCGCGGCACCCGGGCCAGCACGGCCGCTTCACCGGCCGCGTACTGGGGAAACACCACCCAGGCCGGCCGCGCCGTCTCGCCGGCCCGGGCAACACTGTCGGCCGGCGCTTTCAGATGCGCCACCGTGCCCTTGTGCGTGTAGTCGGCCGGCTGGCTGAACACGGGCGCATCGAGGTAGCCGCGCATGATGCCGATCGAGGCATTTTTCAGGCTGATGGGTCGCGGCAAAGGAACAATTTCGCCGTCGGCCAGCCGGATCAGGGCCAGTTCGTCGGACAGCAAACGCCAGCCGCGGTGGACCAGCGCCGTGCACAGCGTGCTCTTGCCGGAACCGGGCGGCGCCGGCAGGATGGCGGCGCAACCGTCTTTTTCCACCACGGCGGCGTGGATGATCAGGTAGTCGTGGGCGCGGCTGGAAACGCACCAGTTGAGCATCCATTCGAACATCGCATACCCCTGCTCGCGCGGCAGGGGCGCGAACGGGCGCTCGCCATCGTTACTGAAACGCACCTGGGGACGCCACCAGCGGCGCCAGCCCATGGAGTCGTCGAAACCGAGGTGAAAATCGGCAAATTCAGCCGATTCGGCGAGGGGATAGTCGCTATACATCAAGCCGATACCATGCGCAATGGCCGCATTGTCGGCGACGATATGGTTGATGAATGGTCCCGTGCGCAGAAACAGGCCGGGGCCGGCCAGCCGCTGGGCCAGCGCGGCGGGCGACAGGCTCGCCACGGTCACTGCCGGGGTCCTTGGGTGCACAGGCGTCACCGGCAAACCTCGGTCAGTTCGCAGGCTGTCAAGCCGGCCAGCACAGTCTCCACGTCGTGCAGCGATGCGGCATCGATATCGTCGAACTGCTCGGCCAGCGCCGCGGCCAGCGCCGCCAGGGTCAGCCCGGCGGCGCCGGCCGGCTGCAACATGCCGAGCACCGCAAAGCCAGCCTCATCGAGCAGGTGGCAATCGCCGGACAGATTATTGAACACGACAAATTCATCGTCCCACTGGCGGTGCAGCAAGTGCTGGCCGGGACGCAGACGCCAGCGCTGCTGCGGCAGCGCGGCGAGGGGAGGGGAAATCAAAAGCGCGGCAGGGGGCAATACTCAAGCCGTGTAGGTGGACTGCAGATAGGCCGTCAGTTGGGCGACCGTCCACGTGACGGTGGCAGTCGGCTTGTACTGATAGCTCATCTGCACTTCCGTGAACATGCCGATCACGTCTTCGCGCGTCAGGAAGCCGATTTTGCCGGACTGGACGTTCAAATAGGTAGCGACCAGGGCCGCGCCGAAACGCGATGCATCATCCGTACCGGTACTGCTCAGCACGGATTTCAAGGTGTTAGCGCCATAGCTGTTGGTGCCGCACGGGAATACCTGCCCAAACGTTGTGCTCTGCGAGCAAGGCCAGGCGCCACTCTTGCACCAGGTATCAGGTCCGACCCCGGTACAGGCAATCGCCGCTTCACCCGGATGCGCACTGGCCAGTTTCGACATATTGCGCGAGGGGGATTTGCACACCAGGCTGGCCATGCCGGGCTGGCTGGCCAGGGTCAGCACGACGCCGGTGGTGCCGAGACCGGCGCGCTTGGCAAAACGGCGCCGCGCGCTGCCGGTGGCGGACAGCGTTTCGGTGCCGGGCACTGGGCTGTCGCCGTTTTCCGGTGGGGTTTCTGGAGTAGACACGCTCATTCCTTCAATTTTTCAACAGCACGCTCACGGGCTGCCGCTTTCGATACTTACAGGTTAGCAATAATCGTTCCCGCTGGCGGCCTTGAAAATACCTGAACAATTTCAAGGGCTTGCGGTGGCCGGCTGCAACAATTAATTGCCGACTGTAAAAATCTTCGACAAGTTAGAAGAAGCTCTCAGGGATCACCAGCACGTCGCCCGGCTGCACGGGAATGTTGGCGCTGATGTCGCCGTCCTTGATCAGGTCGTTCAAGCGCACTGGCAATTTCTGCGTGGTGCCGCCCACCTTGCGGATGATGCTGGCCTTGTTGCCGGAGGCGAATTCCGTGACGCCACCGACGGCGATCAGCACGTCCATCAGCGACATGTCGCGGCGGTACGGCAGCGACTGCGGCTTGGCGGCCTGGCCAATCACACGGATCTGCTCGCCATAAGTGCCGACAAAACCCGTCACGATGACGGTCACGACCGGCTGCTGGATATATTTACCGAGTGCAGTTTCGATATCGCGCGCCAGTTGCGAGGCCGTCTTGCCGCTCGCTTCCAGGTCTTCGACCAGCGGGGTGGTGATCTTGCCGTCAGGACGCACCGGCACCGACATCGACACTTCCGGATTGCGCCAGACGTTGATGGTGACGTTGTCGCCAGGGCCAATCAGGTAATCGTGGGGCGCCGGCGCAGGGCCAGGGGCCGCAGCAGGGGCGCCGCGACCGAACATGGCGCAACCGCTCAGGACAAGTACGCCGGTGAGCATTGCGGCAGTGGTGAGCCATTTCATGGTTTTCATTTTGATCGAGTTCACGTTATATCCCTTAAGGCAAGTCCGGTTTTGTTTACCGGACAGCAGCACTGATGGCGCACAAGAATTGCAATTTAAATATTTTTTACCCTGCTGTATTTTAACCCATCAAACTTGCTATGGATGCAGCTTTACGATAGAAATATTTTCTTCAGGCCTATTTTCGTTGCAATAAGTCACGTACGTGACTGACCGGAATGGCGTAGGAGATGCCGCTGGGGTTGGTGATCGCGGTCTCCTTCAGCCCTTTGACGAAGGTCATATTGATCACTGCCAGCACGGTGCCGGTGGCGGGGTCGTAGACCGGGCTGCCGCTGTTGCCCGGGTAGGCAGTGCCGTCGAGCTGGTAAATTTTAAAAGGTGCTTTATTTAGTTGGGCAATCATGCGCGCGTCGAGCGTGCGCGAACTGATCGAGGGCAGCACGATGGGCGTGATGGCCGCCAGCAGGGCGCGGTGGGTGGCGGGGTGCAAGCCCAGCACCATACCCAGCGGAAAACCCGTGAACGCCAGGTCCATGCCCTCGGCGGCCGCGCTGTCCTGTCCCAGCTTGACGGCGGGCAGTGGCGTACCCGTCAGGCGCAGATGGGCCAGGTCGTGCTCCCGGTCGACGGCGACCAGGGTGGCCGGCCGAAATTCCATCTCGTTGCCACGCGGGACAACGATACCGAGCTGCTCGCGCTTTTCGCTGTCGAGTATCTCCGGCACGACGTGGGCATTGGTGATGATGCTCAAGCCATCTTCGACGGCAAAACCGGTGCCGGCAAACGTCACGGCGGGACTGCGCGTCTTTAAATAGGTGCCGACCCCGACGACGGACGGCTTGAAGGCCGCCACCGTGGCGCCCAGGTCCGCCGCGCCGGCCAGGCTGGCGCAGGCGGCAAGGACAGCGCTGGCCACAACGCGGGCGGCAGTGGCATGTGCACAACGCTGTAATGAAGTTGTAATGAGCATGTAATTAGATGTGAGGGTTTAAGCGGCCCTGATAAGCCAGCAATACACTGCGCTGGCAACGATAGCAGATTCGCTGGCGTAATCTGCCCTCCGCACGCAGCAACAATGTGGAAGTCGCGAAAACACCACTGTGCTCATAGGGAAGGTAACAGTATATTGATACGGAAACAAGAAGTTGGCAGCAAGAACCGTATCATAAAAATCATGCTGCCTGGAATCTACGGATGCTGTTCCGAATACACTTTGTGTTAATTGCATTATTTCTGGCGTTTTCTACAGTGCGCCAATACAATGTGCTGCACTTCGAAAGGCACCCCATCGCACGTCAAGTTCGATAGCAATTGACAGTGGTCAAATGAAGCTTTGCGTTATCCTGTTGCAACCCGTGGTTTTTCTAGCACGCTGAGCGCGGATTTTCCATTACGCAATTGCAATTGCTCTCAGTACAAGCGATGATACGGTGAACTCCTTGCGCGCCAGGTTCACGCGCGCACCCAACCTTTGCAACACCCTGATGGCGAGATTATCGAGATGGCAGAACTGACAGCCGTAGTATTAACCTTCCTCAAAGCGATCGGCAAATACCGCTGGTATGCCGTGATCATTTCCTGGGTGGTCGCCATCATCGGCTGGGCCGTGGTGTACAAGCTGCCGAACGATTACCAGGCCTCGGCCCGGGTCTACGTCGACACCCAGAGTATCTTGAAACCGCTGCTGTCGGGCATGACGTCCATGCCCAACCTGGACCAGCAGGTGGTGTTCATGCGCCGCACCCTGATCAGCCGTCCCAACGTCGAGCGCGTCATGCGCATGGTCGACCTGGACGTCAAGACCACCAACGCGAAAGACCATGAAAAAGTGGTCGACGAGCTGATGGAAAAGATCAAGATCCTCGGCACCGAGCGCGACGATATCTATACCATCACTTACAACAACCCCAACCCCAAACTGGGCAAGGACGTGGTGCAGTCCCTGCTGACCATTTTCGTGGAAGGCAGCTTCGGCGGCAAGAAGCAGGATTCCGAAAAAGCCGTGCAGTTCATCGAAGACCAGATCAAGGGCTACGAGCAAAAGCTGTCGGCAGCAGAGGCAGCGCTGAAAGACTTCAAGATCCGCAACCTGGGCATGTTGCCGAAACAGGGTAGCGACTACAGCGGCAAGATCGGCGAGCTCGCGGAACAGTTGAATGCAGCCAAGCTGGAGTTGCTTGAAGCCGAGCAGGCGCGCAACGCCATCAAGCGCCAGATCGCCGGCGATGAGCCAGCACCCGTGGTGGGCACGGAAACGGGCGACCTGAGCGACGCCAATCCGGAACTGGCGGGCCGCATTTCCTCACTGAATAAACAACTCGATTCCCTGCGCTTGCAGTACACCGAAGCCCACCCGGACATCGTTGCCGCCAAGCGTCTGCTGGCAACCCTGGAAGCGCAAAAAGTGGAAGAGTCGAAAAAGCGCCGCAAGAGCGGCGACGTAGGCGCCGGTTACAGCCCCATGCTGCAACAGATGAATGTGGCCCTGTCGGTGGCCGAGGCGCGGGTGGCATCGCTGCGCGCCCGGGTCGATTAATACTGTTCGCGCATGGGCCGCATGCGCGCCTCCAGCGCGGAAGCGCCGGAAGTGGAAGCCCAGCTGGCCCAGCTCAACCGCGATTATCAGGTCAACCAGAGCTATTTCGTTATAGTGTTGTTTAGGGTATTTTTG
>JBJMVV010000204.1:0-7351 GCA_045810505.1 Massilia sp. | reverse complement strand
GTCATGGCAACGTCGGCCACGCCCATGCCCACCGTCGCCAGTTGGCCGATCAGCACCGGCCAGGCCAGCTGCCAAATGGACCTGGCTTCGACGACGACGGGATGAGGGGCGGGGGCGGAAGCAGTTGCTGGCAGCATTGGTCGTGGACAACAGGGGAAACCGGCCATTTTACCGGCTTTGGCGGTCTCGATGCACCGGCGGGGGGGGCGAGCTGGGCCAGACTTGGCTCAGCCATATTTCCCAATCACCTCACCAGCCGTCGCCCATGCCTGCCGCCGACTATCTGGTAGCAGCGCAGTTCCATCCTCTCATCTGCCTTTCCTGATATTGAAGTTTGGCGCCGTGATCCTGTGCGCTGTGGTCGGCATTCCGCTGGCCCTGGTCTGGTTCCTGGTGTGGGCCGCTGGCGGCTCAGCACTACTTTGATCGCCTCGAACGCGAACCGGGCCCAGGCAGCCTGCGCTACCGCAAAGGCATCCTCGTCACCACTGAAAAAACCATCCCGCTGGAAAAAATCCAGGACCTAAGCTTCCTCGACGGCCCGATCCCGCGGTGCCTGCACCTCGCCACCCCTGAAATGCGAGACGGGCGCCAACGGCGCCGGCCAGGGATCAGACATGCACCTGACCGGCATCATTGACGCCCAGGCCTTTCGCGCGAAGATCATGGTGGTGCGCGAAGCGCTGCGCCACAAGCCCGGCCAGGCCAGGCCCCAGCCGATGCACAACTGGCGGCGCTCAAATCAATTGAGTTGAAACTGGCGGAAATTGCTGATCTGTTGCGCAAGCGTTGACACCGAACTAAGTCTTTTTCCCGCTCCAAGGCCAATGGCCCAACGCTGCTGGCGCACCAGAGTCGTCACTGGTGTAGCACTGTCCTTCGACTGGCGCCCGCGCCGCAGCGCCCCCGTCGTGGCGTCCTCTCCCCCTACTTTTTGTCCTCCAGTTGGGCATATTGCTCGGGGCTGAGGCTGAACATGGTGAGAAACCTTCCTTGGGTGTCGTATTCATAGATATAGCTCGTCGCCTCACGGTGCTGCACCATGGTGGCGATAAACGCATAACCTTTCCCGCTTCGCGCCAGCCCGGTAATATCCTGCCCTCGCTGTGGAATCGGAATGAAGGACGAAAACAGCTTGCCATCGACCAAGCTATAGAAGGCAGGCTCATTGCCTTTGCCGGCGGCGCGCTGCCCTACCCACACGGTACCCTGTTTGTTGACGATGGTGCCGCCCGCCACCTGTCCCGGTCTGGAATGCCACTGCAAGGTAGCGAGCCAGCGCGGATCGACGGCCTTCCAGGCTGCGGGCAGTGCGTTGACCGGCACGTCGACGAAGACCGGAACGGCAATCTTCGGATTGGGAATGACGGCGATTGCCTGCCGAAATGCCTGGTCATTCACCGTGTGCGTCGCGCATGGGAAAAAGTGGTGGAAGCCAGCTTCGCCGCCGCCACCGTACGCCGTTACATCGACCATTTCCGCGGCGATTTTGGGCGTGCCGCCTGACAGGTCGTGCAAAGCCACTTCCAGTCGATCCTGCGAACCGAGGCCATTCTGTTGCTTGTTGATTGATTGCTCGCTGACAAAAATAGCCGTGTTCGCCGTAATGACATTCGATGATTCGACCGCGATACAATCTTCCGCTTTCAAGCCCAATCCGCGCAGCCACGGCCACGCCAGGCGGGGATAGGTGGCGGTGTAGCGGAAGGAGCGGCACGCCGGATGACCGAGGGGCTGGATGGACACCTTGACGTAGGCTTGGCTGTCATCGATGAAGGGGCGGTTGACCAGATAGGGATAATCTCGTTTCGTGTTGGCTGTTTCAATGGAACTGAGATTCATATTGAACAGGAGCTTGACGATGTCGTCGATACCGGTGGTTTGATCGGCTCCCGTCATGATTTGCAGGTAAGCGCGGTCGACGTAGATGTCGCCCGTTTGAAGCTGCCTGTCGACCTTGACGAAGCTGTTCCGGCATTCGGCATCGATGCGTGCTTTGGGGTAGCCGGAACCGCCGAAGCCATCAGTGCAGGCGCACAGCAAGCCCACGCTGCTGCAGACGAGAACGCGGGCGATGGTTGTTTTCATGGGATCCCTGGGCAAAGATGGGCGCAGCGTGCAGCAACCGGGCAAGCACGGTGCACCCGGTCGGATGATGCAGTGTAGCAACCTATTGCACTCAAAGCAATCTTAAATGATGAACAAGCGCTCGGCCAGTGCTGCGTATCGTCCGCGCCGAATTGCCGCACCATCACATGCCGCCCCGCCAGTTCGTCGCTCGCAAGCGCTGCCATCGTATAGGGTCCGGTGCCGCAACTACATCGACGATATCTTCCGCTTGAATCAATTTGTTGACGGACTCACTTTCTTAAGGGGTGCGGTCTTGTCGCTACCCGGTGCGCCACATCTTCGCGCCCGTTTGACACGCTGCGAGCAGCAAGCCAATTTTTCAAACGTCGTGTACGATTGACAAACCCGTATACAGTGAGAGTCGCCGTGGAATACAAGGATTACTACGCCTCGCTGGGCGTTGACAAGAAGGCCAGCGCGGATGACATCAAGAAGGCTTACCGGAAATTGGTGCGCAAGTACCATCCGGATGTAAGCAAGCTCAAGGACGCCGACAGCAAGACCAAGGAGATCAACGAAGCCTATGGCGTGCTGGGCGACGCGGAAAAGCGGGCCGCCTATGACGAACTGGGCAGCGGACGGCGGGCCGGCCAGGAGTTCCAGCCGCCGCCGGACTGGGGTTCGGGCTTCGGTGGGGGCGGCGGCATGGACAGCGATTTCTTTGCCGACCTGTTTGCCCACGTCGGGCGGCGGGGACGCGGCGGCGGCGGTGGTGGCGGCTTTCAGATGCGTGGCGAGGATATCCACGCCAGCATCGGCATTGACCTGCACGACGCCTATCACGGCGCCACCCGTACCATCAGCATGCGCGTGCCGCAGGAAGCGGGCGGGCGCATGGTCACGAGCGACAAGTCGCTCGACGTCAAGATTCCCAAGGGCGTACTGCCGGGCCAGCAGTTGCGCCTGTCCGGCCAGGGCCATCCCGGCACGGGCGGCGCGCCCAACGGCGACCTCTACCTGGAAATCACCCTCAATCCGGACCGCCGCTACGAGGTCGAAGGCAGTGACGTGTATGAAACCGTGCCGGTGACGCCCTGGGAGGCGACGCTGGGTGGCCCGATTTCCGTGCCGACGCCTTCCGGCACTGTCGAAGTGAACGTTCCGCCCGGCTCGCAAACGGGACGCAAGCTGCGCCTGAAAGGGCGCGGCATTCCCGCCGCCAAGCCCGGCGACCTGTATCTCGTGCTGGAGGTCGTATTGCCGCCAGCCCATAACGACAAGGCGCGCGAACTGTACGAGCAGATGGCGCGCGAGATGGCCTTCAACCCGCGCGAGCGGAACGGAGCGTGAACATGGCGAGCAACTATGTGGTGACAGGGGTGCTGCTGGACGAGGTCGCATTGACGCTCGAGGAACTGGCGCTGGCCTGTCAGGTGGAACCGGACTGGGTGATCCGCCACGTCCGCGCAGGCGTGCTGGGCGGCGAGGACAGTTTTGAAGTGACCGGCATCGTGTTCCGCAGCGGCGACCTGGCGCGGGCGCGCCGCCTGCGCAGCATCGAACAGGCGTTCGACGCCAACGAAGACATCGCCGCCCTGGTGCTGGACCTGGGCGACGAAATTCATCGTTTGCGCACCCGCCTCAAAGTGCTCGGCGAATAAAGCTCACAAATTAAACGGCACCCGCACCGACAGCGACACGTCCGGTGTATCGCGCGTCACGCCCGCCCCGATCGACACATTCAGGGTGCGCTTCGGGCTCAGCCGGTACGAATAGCCCACCAATAATGTGCCCAGTTGGGTGCGCACCGCGCCCGGCACGGTAACGCCGTTCTGCTTCGTGCGGCCGATCGAACTATGGTCGTAGCCGATGCTGAAGGAGGCCTTGTCGTTCAGGGCCAGGCCCATGCCGAAGTTAAATCCGATCACGTCGCCTGGCGCCACTTCGCCCAGCGCATCGCGCTCGCCATTGAGCACCAGGCGGCTCACATTGCTGCGCTTGAAATTGTGCAGATAGTTCAGGCTGCCGAAGAAGATCGCCGGGTCGGAAGGAAACAGCCAGGTCAGGCTCGGCTGCAGCGAATAAAAGCCCGAGCCGGTCGGCAGATCGAGCGGCAAGCCCGTGCCGGTGACGTTTTCGCCCACGCAGCGGCGCAGGCAATCGGTGACGACATTGAAGGGATCGCGCCCGGTGCGGCTCTTGAAGCGCAGGCCCGCCACGTAATAGGGCTTGTCGGGGCCGCCGTCGTTGAGCTGATAGCGGGCCGCCAGTTCGACGTCGCCGATGGCCTTGCCGGAGGTGTCAAAGGCGCGGTCGACGGCCGTGCCCGTGAAAATCTCGCGGCTGACGGTGGCGTCCGAACGGTAGACATACGGAATCTTCAGTTCCACCTCGAGCCGGTTGCTCAGGCCCGTGCGGCCGGTCAGGGAGGCAGTGGTGGTATTGCGCTTCAGTTCGCGCACGTCCACCAGGCCGATCAGGAGCGCCGGGATGATGGTGTAGCCCACCAGGGCGACCCGGTTGCTCGACGAATAGCCGAACTGCAGCGCCGGTTCGAGCACGTATTTGCCCTTCTGAGTCAGCACGCCGGGCGCTTCGAACAGGGGCGCGACTGCCGGCGGACGACTGTCGCGCTGGGGGGGGTGGCCCACCTGCTGGCCCACTGGCTGGGTCGCCGCGCCGGCAGCCGGCGCGGATGCCTGCTGGCCGCCGCGGCCGGCGCCGCGCTGGTCGGCCAGCACGCCCGGCAGCAGGGGCGGCGCGGCCAGCGGGGGCCTGGCGCTGCCAAGCTCTTGCAACTGCTGGCGCTGCGCCTGCACCGATTCGCTGAGCTGCTCGACCAGCTTGCGTTGTTCGTCCAGGGCCTGCTGCAATTTTTGCAGTTTCTGTTCCATCTCGCGCATGTTCGGTTCCGGTTCTGTGCCGGCGCCCGCTCCCAGGGCTGCCGGGGCCAGCAGCAGGGCCGACAGGCCGAGTACGCCGCAACGGGGCCACGATGCAAGCACCGGGCCCTGGCTTTTTTTCGGCTGCATCAAACGCAGGTGCATACTCGCTCCTTCAGTGGTGGCGGGTCAGTGGGTGGGAATGCCGCGCAGGCCGGCGTCGCGCAGCGCGCTGTTGAAATTGAGGTCCTTGAGCAGCGACGCGCTGTTGACGTTGGCGCTGATGATGGTCTGGGTGCCGATGGTCTGGTTGTTGAGCGAGTTCTGCACGAAGGTGCCGCTGATGCCGCTGGCGATCGAGGCCAGGTTGCCGCTGCCGTTCTGCACCAGTTGGGTGCTGCCCAGAACGTCCCGGGCCTGGCGCGCTTCGTCGGCGCTGATGCTGGCCAGGTTGGCGATGCTGAAGCTGGTCTGGGTCACCAGTTGCCCGTTGATCGACACCAGGCGCTCGATGCCGAGCGACATGGTCAGGCCGGACGGCAGGTCGAAGCCGCCCCGTTCCTGGTCGAGTGCGGCTGCGCCCACCTTCTGCCAGCCGGCCGGGGCGGTTCGGCCGCCCAGTTCGAAGTCGAGCGCGCGCGCAGCGAGACCAGGAATCAGTTCGTCCGCGTGGGCCGCCGGCACGCACAGCAGCAACAGCGAAGAGAGCAACAGGCGCATGGTGCGTCCTTAAAAATCGCCCGGCCCGAACTTGGGCAGGGTTACAGCGGCCAGGGTGGCGGTATCGATCGCGTGACCCAGCGGCACGGTAGGCGCAGTGCGCCAGTCGGGCGCGCCGTTGAAGGCGATGGCACCGTCGTAGCCATGGATGACAAACAACAGCTTGTTGCGCCACAGTTCACGAAAGCGGCTCAAAGAGACGGCGCGCGCGCCGCTGGACGGGTCGCCCAGCAGCACCCGGCCGTCGGCGATACCCTTGAGCACGACGAAATGGTTGTAGCCCTGGTCCGATACCAGCACGATGGCCGGCAGTTTCGCTTCGGCCAGTTTTTCCAGGGGCAGTTCAAAACCATCGCCGGAAAAGCCGCGGGCGCGCAGGAACATTTGCATGTCCAGCAGCGAAAAGCCCTGCTGGCGGATCTTTTGCTGGTCGCCGGCGCGGAACATGGCTTCAAACACCACCGCTTCGGTGACGGGATAGTTGTAATGGTAGGTGAGCAGGGTGGCCAGCGCGGCCGAGCCGCAGCTGAAATCGAATTGCTGGCGCACGGTGGCGGAAAAACGGATCTGCTGCCAGCTTTTGACGCTCATGCTGGCCTGGGTGCCCGCGGCCGAGCCGAGGTCGACTTCCCCCGCTACCGCTACCGCCGCCGCCGTGCCGGCCAGCAGCATCAAAGACCACCCTGCCATGCGCGCGCCCATGTCAGCGCATCTGCAGGTTGATGACGGTGGAATTCTGGATGAGCACGTTGGCGCCCGTGTTCTGTATCACCATGGGCAGGCCAGACAGGTTGGCGAAGGCGCCGTTGTCGATGGTGTTGTTGCCGGTGACGACATTGCGCGCCGAATTGTCGGCCACGGTGGCCGTCAGGGTCGACTGGGCCGCCTGGGTGTTGATGGTGTCGGCGCCGCCTCGTTGTCCGGCCAGGCGTTCGGCGCCCGCGGGCGCGGGCCAGGACGCCGGCGCGGCCAGTTTGGCGGCAGTCTGCTTGTCCTCGGCGGTGGCGGTCGTTGAGAGCAGCGCGAGCAGCGCAAATGGCAGCACGCGGGTAAAACGGTGGCAAGTGCTCATGACGCTTTTCCTCTGGATAAAAAAGCGCCGCCACGCGCAAGGCGCGGCGGCGCGAACAGCTTAGCGGCCGACGTTCATGTTCGCCTGAACGTTGACGCTTTGCTGGATCAGCGAAGAGAACCCATTGTTCTGGCTGATCACGGAGACACCTGCTGCCGACTGCGCAATCCCGCTCATGGTGTTGGACATGTCGAAGGCCCCGGTGGTGACGGTGTTGGCGCCGCCAGCACCACCTGCGCCGTTGCCGCCAGCACCGCCAGCGCCTGCGCCGGCCGTGTTGGTGCCGCCTGCGCCGCCCATGCCGCCCGTGTTGCTGCCTGCTGCGCCGCCGCTGCCGCCAGCGCCGCCCGTGGCTGCGCCACTGCTGCTGGTGCCGCCGGTGGCCGTGCCGCCCGTGGCTGCGCCGCCACCTGCGCCTGCGCCGCTGGTGTTGGACGCCATGCCGGTGCTGCCGCCGGCGCCGCCTGCTGCGCCCGCGCCGCCTGATAACCGCCGCGCCGCCGACAACCATGATGAACTCGGTCGTCTCATTTTGCCTCCTCCACGCTCGGGACTGGGCCGCAGGTAGAGTGGAAGATATCATATCAGGTCATGGCGGGGGCAATCT
>JBJMVV010000203.1:0-9492 GCA_045810505.1 Massilia sp. | reverse complement strand
GGAAGGCCCGCGCTCTGAACAGTCTGTGCAGATCCGTGCCTGGGCCAGCGTCCACGACGACCATTCCACCATCAGCGGTGCGATCGGCATGCAGGTTGGCGAATACCTTCTTGAGCACCCGAGTGGCCTCCGGATTCACGTACCGAGCCTCGTGTTGGAGGCTTTGCTGCATCCGGCGCCACTCCTCGCTCAGACGTGACCCCATGTCTGAGCGCAAGCGGAAATGAGGTTCGGCGTCGTCGTCAGCCTCGGTGTATTTTGACTCCATCGTGTCGCGGTCGAACCAGATGAAGTTCAGGTCTTCGATGAGCGCCTCGAACAGCGCATCGCGGTCTGTGTCGTTCGAGACGAAGTTCAGAGACTCAAGCGTTGACTGGAGATCCGTCCCCGCCGGGTCGTACCCGTGCAGCCAAACAGACCTGTCCCGGTGCGTCGGCTCAAAGTGAGCGTCGATGACTTCGTCGCAGGCCTGCGCTACCGCGAACACCGTGGCCGTCGGGCCCGGAGATTCGCAGTACTCACACGGAGCGTCTTGCAACTTCAGGGACGCCCTCAGGTACGCATCAGTGATGCAGGTCATGCAGACGTTGGACATACACTGCCGGTCGCATCTGAGAACAGAATCGGTGGCCGAGGCCAAGGAAATGGAAGAAAAATGATATCAGCCGCGTCCGAGCTTTTGGCTCAATTCATCGCAGTCGAGAAGAAGTCCGCCAATGGCGTGACGATGAAGCATATGCCGACGCTCGGTGAGGCGTATGAGGCGATCGTCAGGGACGGGATAGCCCAGCAGTTTGTTCTGCCGCCAGGCTTGGACCTGCGGGTCGTGTCAGGCTTTGTCGAAGGATTAGACAACCAGTACGACTGCATGCTCGTCCATGGCGAGGGGCAGAAGTATCTGCGCACCGACAAGTACACCTATCCGATAGACAAGGTCTTGTGCATTTTCGAGGTGAAGAAAACCCTCGGCAAGGCTGACCTGCGCGACGCAATCATCCACCTCGCCGCGGCACAGCGACAGTTCATGCAGGACTTCGGTCGCCGCGTGGACGCAGGTCAAATCAAGGTCAATTTTCATCGATTGGCAATTGCCTTCTCTGGCATAACCGGTCGCGAAGGTCCGCGCAACTACATCGATCTCAACGCAATGCCTGTCGAGGATTCGGCTGTTTGCGCATCGCTGGCCAGACAGCAGTTCGCACCCCTGACAATTCTGTTCGGCTTCGGCGGCTACAGCACCGAGAAGGGCCTACGCGACGTCACACTCGACCTCATGGAGGAGACGGACATGGCTGGCGACCTCACGGTTGACCACTTTCCGTCTCTCATCTCGGTCAATGAACACAGCGTAGTCAAGTGCAATAACCAGCCATATCTTCTTTCACGTAGCAACCACGGATGGATTTTCCTAGCCTCTACCAGGCACAACCCGGCGTTGATTCTGCTGGAGCTGATCTGGACGAAGCTCTCAACCCACTTCGGCGTCGAGATGCCCTGGGGGGACGACATGCAGCTGGAGACGCTAAAAGAGCTTGTCCAGGCCAAGGCGGAAGTGCGCGGCACCGGTTTCGGCTGGATCTACAACAGCTTCGAATACAGAGGCAAGCAGTTGGAGCGAGCTGCATCAGTCTCCTGGGCACCTGACAAGCTGAGCCAGGCGGCGATGACGGTGGCCAACTTTGCTGCATTGTGCGGGGGAGAAATCGCTCTCGACGACAGCCTCGCTGGCCACATACAGAGCCAATACGGCTCGTCGCTTGAAGACGCCGTTCACCAGTTAGTCGATAGCCGGGTGTTCTCGCGAACTGGCGATAGGCTCCGCGCGGTCGCCGACTTCACGATTCTCGCGGAGGACGAGCTGGGATATGGTTATGCGTCCTACGAGCAGGAGCGCTTCGCCCGCTGGCGAGAGCAGTCGACGCTAGATCTGACCATCGTCAACATCGTTCGCGTTAGATGAAGGCAGTCAACGCTCGAACATCTAGCCACTCCGATTTCTTGGGTCGTCCGCCACTGACTTGGGGATCAGCCACCATTTGCCGCGCTTTGGGGGCACCAAGCGCTCTATGGTCAGGCTGTGCAGTTCGTCAGACGGTATACCTGCAACTTCTGGCGCCGTCGCAGCCTTTGCAAATTCGTCCACGTGATCGACCAGCTTGCGCTCCCCCGCGGCGTCCATGTCCAGAACCGTGCGTTCCTCTTCTCTGACCCCCGGTGAGTAGCGCTCCCATAGCTTCGAAGCCACGTTGTCTGCGCCTGCTGGCGGGCGGGGTGCAAGCTTGTGCAATCCGACCTCACGCTCCTGTTCTGGCACTATTGAGAGTATCTGATCGATTTCGCTCAAGCCAGCCTTCAGGTCTGGCGCCCAGACGAACTCCTGCCCTTTCTTGAGGAAGGGCGCTGCGCAACGACGATGAAGCTTGTCACCTGAAACAAACACGTGGCTGAACGGCAGGTAGAACAAGTACGCGATATCCGCCCGATTGGAGGCCCGCTCTGCGGAGATGTGGCCGGCCGCAAGCGCAATCTGGAAAAAGAGTTCGACGGTCAATACATGCGCGGCGTATGGCGCGTACTTCGCAAGCGGTGGGAAGCCTGCAGATGCCCACAGGCCATGGATTTCGCCTCGAAGTTGAACCGGGATGTGAACGAACTCGAATAGAAGCGCCAGCTGTTCTTCAGGGGCCGCTTGAGAGTGAACAAGGCAGGCCGCCACGCCATACGCTTCTTCGACACCGCGACATGTCTGAGGTGTGATGCCCAGAGCCCGCATGCGCTGCCCGACTTCTCTCAGATTCAAGGTGGCCAGCATGCTGCGCCAGGATGACGCAACACCGTGCTCAATCTCCAAGAATTGGCCACGCTGCCAGCGCGAGAACGCATTTGCTTCCGGCGAAGGCTGAAATACGACACCCGGCTTCCCGTCCTTGCTTCTCACAGGGCGACCGCCTGCTATTGGAACCTGTCCAAGGTGAGGCGCCTCTTGACCAAGAAGGTTGCCGATGCACAGCTGCATGTGGTGAGCACATGGCGCACCGGATAGCACTGGCGTCTTTTCAGCCAGGATCCGCACATCGTCCTCGGGAGTTCTGGACGAACCCGCGCGCGGAGTCTTCTTCAGATCTGCAAGTGTCTCAACATAGAAAATCGGGCAGATTACCGGTGAGAAAAAATGGTCAAACCAGACCGACTCGTCGACGGACAACGACTGCAAGAATGATTTATCGAACAGTGTGTTCGGGCCCATGAGGTCTTGCGAGGTATGAGTTCTCAGTCAATCGCACAACGTCAGGCGCCGGTCGCCCATTTCACCGAGATGGGTCTCCGACTCGACACTCATGCCGCGCGCACTCAGCGACGACCAGCGATCAGCGCGACATATGCCGTTGCATCCCGCCCGCCAGTGCCATCGCAAGTAGGGAATTGGGTGGCGCAGGCACCCTCGGCAGGCTAAGCAGGTTGTCGGAGGTCGTTCCGTTGGGTCGGGTTCGAAGGTACCCCTGACCGCCTCCAAGCAAGGTCATCGAGGCCAGCATGTTAAGAGGCCCAACGGCCTCGACCTCGGTCTCCTGAAAGGCAAATGGCCCGACCGTGAAGAACGTGTTGGTGCCGAGCCAGATTTCCGCAACCGCCTGCTCGCGCGCTTTCACTCCGAAGGCTCCATGGACATAGGCGATGTGCTCGACGCGCGGCTCGCCTTGAAGAGTGACCGCGGTGATCTGAAGATGTGCCATGACGCTGCTCCCAAGCTTGTGCTGGGTCAGTCTAGTACAGCACTGTTTGTTTGCACAGTCATTGCGGCAGACCACGATCGGGCAGCCGCTCACAACTCTTGGCTAGGTGGACTCGTCGTTGGTAGGTCGCAATTTATTGCCGGTAGTCCCTGCGCATGATGCATGGGCGATTTGACGCTATTACTCACCACAAAGGCGTCGCCGCTCTGGCGCCTGCAATTCCGGGAGTGGCTTCGACTGAAGAGAGTTTGCGACTGTATTGCTCGCGGCTGGACCGGCCGCAGGAGTCGGCGCGACAGCTGTTTTCGACTCCACGAGCACAAGTCACTGAGGTGCAACGCCGCTAACCCGCATGAATGCTGGAGCGTTTGCAACTTTGTTCGATCAGAACATCTGGGACGCCCCAAAGAAATCCGGGACGGCGACCATCAATCTCTGGGACTTGAGCGGCCTCAGCTTGCTAGCGCTGGGCCGCAAACCCGCATTCGGACAGTAGCGGACGCTGAAGACAGTCAGCTTCGCTGACCCGGGCCGCTACACTGCCAAAAATGCTGTCGAGGAGCTGCCTATGGCCGACGTGCCAGCAGAAAAGGTGTGGGAGCAAGTCACTCCTCAGGAGCGCCGCAAGGGCGTCTGGATAGCACTCGGATTGGTTTTCATCGGCTGCCCGCTCGTCTGGTGGGCCCAGTACAGCGATGACACACTTGCGCGGGCCTGGTGGCTCATCTGGCCGCTTCCCGCGGTTTGCCTACCCATCGCCCTGTATCTCTCCCTGAAGAAGCGACGTCTGGTGCCAGCGCCCAACGTTGTCGCCAAGACGGCTGCCGAAGAGGCTGAAGCCAAGCGAAAACAGGAGGAGATGGAGAAGAAGTGGTGGTTTCGCTACGGGATGGCCGCTTTCCTGTGCTTCTGCGCTTGGTGGTTGGCTGAGTACCGGCCCGGCCTATGGTGGCTGGGCATCATCTTGGTTCTGGCCGCGGCGGTGCACGCACGTGAACTGTCCCTGGTCATCTTGGGGTTGGTGCTCGTCGGCGCCGGTCTATGGGGCCTCGCAGCCGTGCCGCTCCCGCTGGCCGTTGTCATTGCCGGGGCGCTCATTGCCTACGCCGTGTACCGAAGGAAGGACCCAACCGTGGACGAACGCATCCCCCTCATTGGCTCGTTCTTCCGCAAGCGTCGTGAGACCCGCGAGACTGCTGCAATCCTGAGCAACCCATACTTCGCCACGCTGCAGCTTGCGTTGGACAGCTTTTGGAGCAACAGCGAGCTGATGCTCAAGAACTTCAGCGAGGAAGGTCGGGCCAACTTCCGCAAGCAACTGGTCGACGAGGCGGTGCAAATTGCCAACGAGGCCAACCCTGTCCAGGCCCTGCGTGAGCACTTGGCCGAGGCTGTCATGGAGGCCGCCAAGTACCAAGTCCTAGTCATCCCGCCAGAGCCTGAAGAGGACACTGCAGCCCTTCGAGGCGTCCACGGCATAAGCGGGGAGCTGAAGGCGCACCTCCTCGAGCTCGCGACCGCCAGCAAGCCACTGCGAGATTGGCTGCATGGGTTTGGCCCAGTTAAGGTCTGGGACGACGTCTGGAACCCGGTGCTGTTCCGCCACTGGTACACGCTCACGCGCGCCAATGTGCTTTCGGCGCTCCGACAGCCGCTCGACGACGCTCACCAGGTTCGCGCTATGGACTGGTACCGACCCTTCCTCGAAACGCAGTGTGCCTACCAGGAGCACGTCTACCGCGAAGCCCTTGGCTGGCCATCCAACCTGCCAGGCAACCCCGCGCAGGCGGGACTCGAAGCCATCAAGCTGTCCATCTATGTCAATTGCGTCGTTCAAGGCGCCAAGTACCCCGACTTGGACTTTGCAGACCGCATGGAGAAGATTGAGCGAGGCGACACGTTTTAGAACCCTCCCCGCGGGCCTTTCCGATTTCCGAAGGGGAACATCAAGGCGGCGCCACCGCAGCCGCTTGCTAGGCGGCCTGGCAGCCAATAGCACAAATGGGCTGATCTGGAGCGCAGCTTGATCTGCTACAACGTGGAAAGCCGGAGGGGAAAGCGATGTTTGGGTTCGGTAGAAGGAAGGATGACGCGGTCGTCGAAGGCGTCTGTGAGCGACTTCGAGCCCTCATCGGGATACTGGAGCACCGTCTTGGAGGAATGTCTCCAGAGCTGACGCGAGATCCGTTCGTCATCGGCTACATCGTCAACATGGCGGTCATCTTCGCGATGATCGAGACGAACGGGCGGGCCAGTACTACCCTCCGAGGCCACGTCTCCCTGGCTGGCCTTCAGACGGCGTTCGCGTCTCTGCACATGTCGATGCAAGAGGCTTCAGCGGCGATGCATCTGATGGTTGGTAACCTTGAAGCAAAGCGCGGCGCTGATGCGGCTGACCTCGTGTTGGGTGTCGGTGCCGGCAAGACCGATCGCGACTCTGATCCACGGGTCATCCAGGCGAGGGCCGCTTTGGCTGCGATGCCTGCTGACATTTGCGCGATGCTCGGCAGCAACGAGCGTTCTAACCTGCTACACGTACTGCAAGACAATCTGCTTTTTACGCCACTAGAGGCGAAGTACGGCTCACGCTTGCTGGACTCGCGCGACAAACAAGGTGCACCGGATCGCCAAGCAAACCCCTGAAGCGTCGATAGCCTAAGCTGGCTTCGCCTCAGCGGCGCCGAGAATCCTGTTGGCCTTGTAGCGTTTGCGGGCTGACCGCCACGGTGAGCGTGCCGCTTGACACCCTGATTGGCTAGACCAAGGGTCGTCCGGAGTCCGGCATTCGGCCGAAATCGGAGCGCTTCAAGAAGTCCCCACAGCGTTGTCTCAGACTTCTCTGCCAAGATTAGCGCAGGTGCGTCGCGGAAAGGTTGGCTGTCTCAGACTTTGGCCTGCCACGCCACCACGAAACGGCGACGATTTCATAGGTGAGCCCTGTCTCAGACTTTATTGGTCAAGAACACGTATTGATCCTTGCAATTAAAGTCGAAAACTGGCAAATAAAGTCGAAAACTGAAAACAGGGATTCACGCAGACCTGCGGATAGGCTCTCGTCAGCAAGTCGAAAACACGCAGGAACTAATGCTTGTTTTCGAGCCCGCCTAATGACTCCAGCGCAAAGAGATCGCCAGTCGCAAGGCTCGGCTACAGGCTCTGGAGAAGGCAGTTCGATATCTTGGCAAGCCTCCGAAGTCATCCCGAATCAGCCAGGCCGCGTCTGCACTTAGCGTCAACGGTCAGCCCGAGGGCAATGAACGTCTCCGCTTTCGTGCTGCAGGGATGGCATCAAATCGCAAGCGACTCGGCCTGTCTGCAGCCGACTTCGCGCTGCTCGTCGGCACCACAGGCCAGTCGATCTATGCGTGGGAAGCCGGCAAAGCCAAGCCGAAGGCGGGGGCACTGAAGGCGATTGCTGCGCTTCGCCACGTTGGCAAGCGCGAAGTCGAAGCGCGCTTGGCCGAATTGAAGGGTTGACACTCCAGGCGACGAGCCATGGACTCCGCCACGCGAGTTGGTCTAGCTGGGCCATCAGTGGTGCCTCGATGTCTGGTGAGCAACCGCAAGCAGACCGAGTTCTTGCCGAGGCGGGAGTCAGCAGTCGCTGCGTTGCAGACATCGCGCAATGCTCGGCGATCGGCAGGGAACGACCCAAAGCCGGGATTCGCGTGTCGCCGATCACGACCGCGTGCGCGCGCCGATCAAGGGCTCGGCCTCGCTGGAAGCCTGAAGGCGCACGGCGGTACGGCCCAGCGGCGTCCGGTCGTTCGTTCGCTCGCGCCACAGCGCCTCGTCAAAGGCTCCCTCCCACTTCGCGACGGCGATGGTCGCAAGACCATTGCCGATCAGGTTCGTAATCGCGCGCGCTTCGTTCAGGAAGCGGTCGACCCCCAGCAGCAACACCAGCCCCGTGACGGGGATGTCGTGCATGCTCCCCAGCGTGGCGGCAAGCGTGACGAAACCGGCACCAGCGACGCCGGCCGAACCTTTGGAGGTCAGCATCAGAACCCCGAGAATCACCAACTGCTGCGTCCAGGACAGGTCGACGTTGGTCGCCTGAGCGACGAAGATCGCACCAATCGACAGATAGATCGCGGTGCCGTCGGGATTGAACGTGTAGCCCGCGGGAAGCACCATGCCGACGATGCTCTTCTTGCAACCAGCGCGCTCGAGCTTGCGCATCATCGCGGGCAGCACCGATTCGGTCGATGCGGTGCCGAACGTGATCAGCAGCTCGTCCCGGATATAGCGCAGGTACGAGAACATCGAGATCCGGCAGACGCGCGCGACGATGCCGAGCACGAGCAATACGAATATGAGGCAGGTGCCGTAGACCGCGAGGATCAACTTGCCGTAGGAGACCAAGGACCCCACGCCGTACTTGCCGATCGTGAAGGCGATCGCGCCGAACGCGCCGATGGGCGCCAGCACCATCACCATCTTCACGATGCCGAACAGGCCGCCGAGCAGCATGTCGAGCCGATCGATGAAGGGCCTGCCCTTGTCGCCCATGCGCGAGAGGGCGGCGCCGAAGAGGACGGCGAACAGCAGGATCTGCAACACGTTGCCGTCGGCGAACGATCCGACGATCGTCTTCGGAATGATGTTCATGATGAAATCGACCGCGCCGACGCGCTGGGCTTCGGCAGCGCTCGTGTACGACGAGATCGACTTGGCATCGAGCGTCGAAGGGTCGACGTTCATTCCGACGCCCGGCTTCACGACGTTGACGACAATCATGCCGACGACGAGCGAGATCGTCGACAGTACCTCGAAGTACAGAAGCGCCTTCGCGCCGACCTTGCCCACTTCCTTGAGGTCACTCATGCGCGCGATCCCCACCACAATGGTGGCGAAGATGACCGGCGCGAGCAGCATCTTGATCAGCTTGATGAAGCCGTCGCCGAGCGGCTTCATGTTGGCGCCGATGTCCGGAGCGAAATGCCCCAACGCCACGCCGAGCAGGATGCCGATGATGACCTGGACATACAAGCGGCGCAGGAGCGGTTGCTTCTCCGCGAAGGTGATCGAATCCATTTCCATGGTTGTCCCGGATCGAAACTGTGAGTACGCACGCGGGCGGTCGCTGATATCGTGCGTGTCTTTGCGTACCGACGCGGCTTGCCATGCAGGCGCGACAATCCGCCCGGGTCGCGTCAGCGACCGGGAAGGACGTCGATGTGGGGGATCGACCATCAGCGACCGGTGCAGCCATCGATGGCCGCACCGGTCAGGCTGCCAGTTCCTTCATGACCTTGATGAGGTCGGCCTTGCCTTCAAAGCCGATGCCGGGCAGCTCAGGCATCGTGAGATAGCTGTTCTCGACCTTCACGCCGTCCGGGAAGCCGCCAAAGGGCTGGAACAGGTCGGGATAGGACTCGTTGCCGCCCAGGCCCAGGCCGGCCGCGATGTTCAGGGACATCTGGTGGCCGCCGTGCGGGATGCAGCGACTGGCCGACCAACCGTGCTCCTCGAGCATGTCGAGCGTGCGCAGGTACTCGACCAGCCCATAGCTGAGCGCGCAGTCGAACTGCAGCCAGTCGCGGTCGGGGCGCATGCCGCCGTAGCGGATCAGGTTGCGGGCGTCCTGCATCGAGAACAGATCCTCACCGGTCGCCATCGGATTCTTGTAGTAGTGGCGCAGCGTCGCCTGAAGCTCGAAGTCGAGTGGGTCGCCCGGCTCCTCGTACCAGAACAGGTCGTACTGCGACAGCGCCTTGGCGTACTGGATGGCCGTGTCGAGGTCGAAGCGCCCGTT